>CAYVME010000018.1:0-20336 GCA_964452415.1 uncultured Bdellovibrionales bacterium | reverse complement strand
CGTGGAGCCTTGGATGCCAAAGGAAAGACAATTGCAGTGCTTGGCAACAGCTTGGATGACGAGAGCATCTATCCGCGAACAAATTTTCAGCTCTCTCAAGAAATTTTAAATGCAGGCGGTTTACTTATAAGCGAATTCCCAGTCAAAACAAGGCCAGATGTCTGGACTTTTCCTGCTCGCAATCGTATCATGGCAGGCATGAGTCAGGGCACACTCGTAATTGAGGCTGCCCTCAAAAGCGGGAGCCTGATCACAGCCAATTTGGCTGTGGATTATAATCGAGATGTTTTTGCTGTTCCAGGCTCAATCTTTTCGCCTCAATCAGAGGGCAATCACAAGATTATCAAAGCTGGTGCCAAGTTGGTCACATCAGCTCGTGATATAATAGAGGAATTGAAAATTGAAATAACCACCGAACAAAAGGAGGAGAAGCTTGAAATTTCACTTACTGACACAGAAAAGAAAATCTGCGCCGTCCTCTCTCATGAAGCCCTTCACATTGACACAATCGCAAAACTGACTAAAATGGATACATCGTCCATTTCATCTATAATGGCCATACTAGAGATCAAGAGCGTTATTAAAAATGTAGGAGGACAAAATTACATTAGGTTATAGCTGACAGTTCTCAGCTTACAACTCACATAAACTATAAGCAAAAAAGATAATTAAAATTATTATTACTTCTGAAAGCTACAAGCTGAAAGCTGTAAGTTAAAATTTCATGAAATTAATCATCGTTGAGTCCCCTACCAAAGCCAAAACAATCACCAAATTTTTAGACAAAGGTTTCACAGTGAAATCTTCTTTTGGTCATGTTCGAGATCTTCCAAAGAGCGGTATGGGTGTTGATACTGAAAAAGATTTCACGCCCACTTATGAAATTCCAGACAAAGCTCGAATAAAAGTGGCTGAGCTTTTGAAATTATCCAAGAAAGCTGACGAAGTCATTCTGGCATCCGATGAAGACCGCGAAGGAGAAGCTATTTCATGGCATTTGGTTGAAGCTCTTGGACTAGACAAGAAAAACAAAAAACCATATTCTCGAATTGTTTTTCATGAAATCACCAAGCCCGCCATCTTGTCTGCACTTGAGCATCCTCGCACAATTGATTTGAATTTGGTTGATGCCCAGCAAGCTCGTCGCGTGCTTGATCGATTGGTTGGATATGAACTTTCGCCATTTCTTTGGAAAAAAATTCGCCGAGGTCTTTCAGCTGGACGAGTGCAATCAGTGGCACTTCGCCTGATTGTTGAAAGAGAAAGAGAAATTCAAAAATTTGAGGCTGAAGAATTTTGGACAATTTCTGCCAAACTTCAAAAGAAATCTGCCAAGGATATTTTTGATGCTAATTTGATTGATCAAAATGGCGAAAAAATTGAACAAACTGTAACCTTGAAACTTTTCACTGGAGATTACAAAACAAAGAAAAGCATTATCGCTGACAAAAAAACAGCTGACAAAATTTCAACTGAGCTTCAAGATGCAAAATACACGGTTCTTTCAGTTGAAAAGAAAGAAACTCTTCGCAGTCCAAGCGCGCCATTCACAACCTCAACCTTACAACAAGCTGCGATTTCAAGTTTTGGTTTTTCAGCCAAACAGACCATGATGACCGCACAAAAATTGTATGAAGAAGGATACATCACGTACATGCGAACTGACAGCATGAATCTTTCACTTGAATCATTGATGAGCGCGCGAAAAGTTATTGAAAAAGAATTTGGCAAGAAATATGCACTGGAAAGTCCAAGATATTTCAAAACCAAATCTAAATCAGCTCAAGAAGCTCATGAAGCGATTCGTCCAACCGATCCAGGAAAACTTCCAGACGAGCTGATGCCGATCCTTGAACCAAACCAATACAAATTGTATCGCTTGATTTGGAACCGCATGATTGCCTGCCAAATGGAAAATGCGCGACTCAATTCAGTCAAAGCTGAAATTTCTGCCAAGGGAAAAAGCAACGTTTTCTTGCTTCGAGCCTCGGGCTCAACTGTGATTTTTGATGGATTTTTGAAAGTATATGAATCCAGAGCATCCAAAGCTGAATCATTTTTGCCAGAGCTAGCCAAGGGCGACGAACTTAATGCTTTGGAAATTTTGCCATTGCAAAAATTCACCTCTGCCCCACCAAGATATAATGAAGCAACACTAGTTAAGGTTTTGGAGGAACATGGGATTGGACGACCTTCCACCTATGCTCCAACAATTTCAACTATTATCGACAGGAAATATGTTGATAAAAACGAGGAAAAAAGGCTCTTTCCGCTTGAAATTGGTTTTCCAGTTAATGATCTTTTAGTTGAGCATTTTCCTCAAATCGTGGGCATTGATTTCACGGCCAACATTGAACAGGACTTTGATGAAATTGCCGAGGGAGCCAAGAAATGGGTTCCAGTTATTCGAGATTTTTACGAGCCGTTTCATAAATTACTTGAAGAAAAAACTGACAGCGTCAAAAAAGAAGACTTGGTTGAAAAACTTGATCGTCCATGTCCAACCTGCGGAGCAGATCTGATCATGAAATTTGGACGCTTCGGAAAATTCATCGCCTGCTCAAATTATCCAACATGCAAATACACAGAAAAAACCGATAGCGAGAAGAAAGAAGACGAAGAAAATTCAGGAATTGTTTGCGACAAATGTGGAAAACCAATGGTGGTCAAGCGTGGACGCTTCGGAGCATTCCTTGGATGCTCTGGATATCCAGAATGCAAAAACATCTTGAACATTGAAAAGAAGACCGGGCTCAAGTGTCCAAAATGCCAAGTTGGAGAAGTTATCGAAAGAAAATCCAAAAAGGGAAAAATGTTCTATGGTTGTAACAAATATCCAGCTTGCGACTTCGTGATGTGGAACAAGCCAACTGGAGAACTTTGCCCTGATTGTGGTCAACCATTGGCCTTTGCAGCAAAAGGAAAAATCGCCTGCTCAAGCAAGGAATGCAAGTTTACCAAGGAACAATAAGAACAACTTATTAGAAAAACATGTTTAACAAAAAAAACGAAGTTTGACTTCGTTTTTTTTGTATCAATAATATAGAAGAAAATCAGCCTTCCCTATTTACATTCAATACTCTATACTAAAAGAAGAAAAGGCGATCTATAAATAGCATCAAAATTCATGGAAAATCTCACCTTGAAAGACATCCTTGGAGCGCTTCGCAATCCTCCATCTGATGTTCGCAAAAAAGTCATCACAGAGGCCTATAATTTTGCCATGAAAGCTCACACGGGACAACTTAGACGCTCCGGCGAGGACTACATTCAACATCCAATTGCGGTGGCAAAAATCTTGGCTGAAGTTGGAATGGGCGGAAAAACAATCGCCGCAGGACTTCTTCATGATGTTCCTGAAGATACACAAATGACATTGGAGGATGTTGAAAAAGAATTTGGCAAAGAAATTGCCCAACTTGTTAATGGTGTGACAAAACTCGGAAAAATAAAACTTCGCGGTTCACATGAAGAATATTTCCTGGAAAATCTTCGCAAAATGCTTCTAGCAATGGCAAGTGACATCCGTGTGATCATCATCAAACTGGCCGACCGTTTGCACAACATGCAAACACTTCAGCACAATCCACCAGAAAAACAAGTTCGAATTGCAAGAGAAACAATGGAAGTTTTTGCTCCAATTGCCAATCGATTAGGAATGGGAGAAATGAAATCACAATTGCAAGATCTATCTTTCAAATATCTCGATCCTGAAAACTACAAGACCGTCAAAGAGATGGAAGAAATCCATTACAAGGAAAAAGAAAAATATGTTCTTCAGGCAATAAAAGAAATCCAGACCGAAATGAAAAAGGAAGGAATTACGGTTCTTGACATCAGTGGTCGAGCCAAGAGCGTGTACAGCCTTTTTCTCAAGCTTCAAAAGCATGACATGGACATCTCGCGGATCTATGACCTGGCTGCGGTGCGCGTCACTGTGCAGGAAGTCGCCGACTGCTATGAAACACTCGGAATTGTTCACAAAAAATATCGCCCAATGATTGGAAGAATAAAAGATTACATTTCTCTTCCGAAACCCAATGGATATCAATCAATTCACACCACAGTTTTTGGACCTGACGGAAAAATCTTGGAAGTTCAAATCAGAACAATCAAAATGCACAATGAGGCAGAGTTTGGAATTGCTGCTCATTGGATTTATGCTGAAAAAAAGAAGAAGAAATGGAAAGATTTCATTTTCAGTAAAAAGAAAGTGCAACCAGAAAAAGAATTGGAGTGGGTCAAGCAACTTCGTGAATGGCAAAATGAAATAGGACGAGACGATGAGGAATTCATTCAAGGATTAAAGATAGATTTCTTCAAAAATCACATTTTTGCTTTCACTCCTATGGGTGACATTATTGATCTCCCCGAAGATGCCACCGCTATTGATTTTGCCTATGCAATTCACGGCGAAATTGGAAACCATGCCACAGGGGCCAAGGCTGACGGTAAGATGGTTCCTCTTGATTATCATATAAAAAACGGGCAAGTTTTGGAAATATTAACCAGCAAAGATCGCAAATCTCCAAATGCTGACTGGCTTAAATTTGTCAAAACATCACTTGCGAAATCCCACATCAGAAGAGAACTCAGAAAAGAAGACCCAACCAAATAAAAAATAGAGCGTCAACAAAAAAAACGACATGATTGTCGTTTTTTTGTTGATTCAATAGTGGAAATTTATTTTGAAAATTCTTCCACAACTGTTCTGAAATCTTCCATTTCAACAAATGAACCATCCGCTTTTTTGAGTTCATATTTTGGCCCAATATCCTTAAGCTTCATTGTTTTATCAACATTGTCAGGTAGGCCAAGTTTCTCCTGAAACACAGCAAAAGGAATCCTGGTTTCCTTCAGTAAAAATTCAAGCGTATTGCTTCCTCGCAAATTTGAAACATTCAATTCACCATTACTTTTCACGATATTTGAAGGTGCCTTGGTTTGCCAAAATGGGGTAAGCACCAAAGTTCCAAGTGAAAGGAAAAACAACAACATCACAAACAAGCTGAGATTTTTTTTGGAAATTTCCTTACCGAAAGTTGTCGCTTTCAGACTACTTTTGGGGCAGCTCTTAACACAACCCATACAACTAATACAATCCGCAGAATTAACCTCGGCAACATTGGCAACATCCAGACCGGCTGGACAAACCTCATCACATTTTCCACAGCTAATACAACTATCAGCATTTCGCTCAATTTTAAAGGGGCTGAGTTTCCTAACAATACCCAAGCCAGCTCCAAAAGGACAGAAATAACGACACCACCAATTCTTTGAAAAAACTGAAACTACAATCAAGATCCCCAGAATTAAATAACCAACAACTTTTTCATCAAATTCTTCACCCAAATGCATCAAAGCATTAAAAGGATCATACCCTCTAAAAATCAATTCCCCTGTTTGATATGAGAAATAAACAATTAATGCTAAAATAATATACTTCAAATATCTAGCATATTTATCAATTGATCTTGGCAGTTCGATATCCTTTTTTATGCCAATTTTTCGACCCAGGGCACGCACCCATTCTTGAATTGCTCCCAGAGGGCAAAGATGCGAACAAAAGACACGCCCAAAAAGTATAGTCAGTACGAGTAACATGCCCATCAGAATAAACGAGCTGGTATAAATTCTTTGCAAGTATTGACCAGTAGTAACATATGTTAAGAATCCTTCAATCGCGCCAAAGGGACAATAAGCATCAATTGGGGCAGCTTTTTCAATGCCATAGCGCATATGACCAATGGTCAAAAACAACACCACACCCAAAATTATAAACTGCGAGATTCGTCTGAGATTAAAAACTTTTTTCATATTTTTTTAAAAAAAATAAAAAGAGGCACGCTTTCGCGCAACCACTTTTTGAAACAATTTAATTTTATTGCATGCGATCACAAATTCCATCTTTATTTGCGTCCACAAAATTTCCACCCTTATTTTGACCACGCTCTGTCCCCATATTGCAAGGTGCTTTACCTTGTCCTCGACCACACTGACCACTATCAACATTCCTGTTCTGACCACCAACTGCTTTTTGCTGAAAACCAGCACCTCTGCCCATACGATTTTCGCCAAAGGCAAACGCTCCTGACGCATAACTTATTGCACCAACAGTGGCGATGCCAGCCAAGGCCAAAACAAATACTTTTTTACTCATGTTTTTTATGATTATTAATTATTCGCACCTACAATAATTAAAACGATCATAAGTCCAAAAAGTTTTCATCTAATTTCTTCCTTTCATTTCGAAGCAAGAGACCCGTTCATTAACTTTTTGATTCCTGCAAGCGTGGCCACCAACCTCCATGGCACCAACCCAAGGCCTAATTTCAGTTGCCACAAAAGAAGCATCGTTTTGTTTATTTCCAATTATTTTTATTTTTTCTCCCACTGCAATATTGGCCATTGGTCTAATCTGAGTTTTGCCATCAATTGAAATTATCCATTCTTTTCCCTTGAGATCTTCGAGTGACAAAGAACTTTCAGAAGCAGACAAAATTGTGCCCGCCAATAATCCCTTTTCTGGACGCATCCACTGATTTTCCTTGTCTACAATATTTTGCTCATAATAAGGCATGCTTTTCATCAACCTATTGAAATTTCTGCCATAACCAGCAAAAGAAAAAATTGCACTAAAAATAAAAATTCCAACCAAAATAATTCCTAGAATCTTTCCCCAACCAAATCTGTAACCATTTTCAGTTTTTCTAATTTCCAAAAAAGCCAAAATAGCAAAGAAAACTAGCAACAATAACCAGAAATATGGAAGCGATGTGAAAGCAAAAAAGAGCCCGCTTTGATGCAAAAAGTCATGCAAATCCCAATCTATTTCCGTCAATAAAGTAAATGCCGTGGTCACTGCAACAGCACCCAAAACAATCACCAATCCAACCAAAAACCACTCAGCTCCTTTTCTGGACAAGTATTTCCATTTGGGCTCAGGCTTGATTTGCTGATCCTTAATCTTTTTGATTGTGCTTTCAATTAAATTTTTCATATAATTTTCAATAGCAATTAACCTTTTTTTCCTTCATTTTTTTTGCTAATATTTTTCTTCCTCTGGCCAAAAGTGTGGCCACTGAACCCTTTGGTTTTTTCAAAATATCCATAATTTCTTCATAATCCTTATCCTCCAGAAAACGAAGAATCAAAACTTCCTTATACATGATAGGCAAATCATCAATACATTGTTTTATTTTTCGAGCACAATCCTTATTCAAAATATCTTTTTCAATCTCAACACTTGCGCCAATAATTTTCTCCCATTCATAATCCTCAAGTGAATTTGTTTGCACGCGCGAACCTGTTTTTCGAAAATAATCAATAATATGATTGTGCGCAATGCGATAAGCCCAACTTGAAAATTTCAACTGTTCCCCATATTCATTCAAATTCCTATATATCTTGATAAAAACCTCCTGTAGCAAATCCTGCACATCGTCATTTGAAAGCTGAGTCAATCGACGAATATATTGAAAAAGCGGACCTTGATAGCGCTCCATTAAAAGCCCAAAAGCTTCCGGATCATTTTTGGACAATTCAACCAACTCAGCATCGCTGTGCTCAATTTTTTCAGTCATAACTTAAGCTTATCACAATATATAGAACGAAAAAGCCGTTATTTGTTTTCAATACTGATATTTACTAACCCCTGACCAAATATACCTTCACGAAGCTACTTTTGAGCTCACCTGCTTTTACTGGCAATTGCTCCAATTGGCCATTCTTGGCAAGTTCCAAGATTTCTTCAAGATTCTTGCGAATAGCCTTAATTTCAGCATCATTGGCCTCCAACTCAACTGCAGTCATTTTAGAGTTGGCTTCAACATAAGCTTCAATAACTCTAACTGCGTCTTTCTCATTTGCCCCATCAAGAACTTTTTCCATGGAATCATGAAAATCAACCAGAGTGATTGCTAGCATCGAAAAATCATTTCTTTTCAAAATATCCTGAGTCAAAGGACGCACCTTTTCAAACTCCAGATGCATGGCTTTCAAATCGCCATTGTAAACACCATCTTTAGCTTCCAAAATAATTGCTTCGATTTTTTCAAGATCAGATTCAAAGAGAGAGTCACCCCTCAAGGAATATGGACGGTAGTTTAAATATTTATTTTCAAAAAGAGCATAAGAATTCACCAATTTATCATAGTTCTCTTTGGATTCTTTTCTCTTTTCTTGTCCGGTTTCAAAAAGTGTCTGCTTGTAATCCTTATTCATAACATTGAAATCTTCCACGAAAATTTTCTTGGTAAAAAATATACTCACATATGAACCCACAGACAAGAGAATTGCAACCCAGAGCAACAGGAATGATATTTTTCTCTTGTCTAATTTTGCAGTCGAACAAGTTCCACTTTTACCAATGACAATGTAGAAAGTACAAAAACCTATTGTGGCAAAAATTCCAATCAAGACAGCTATTGCAAAAAGCACTATTTGTAAAATTCCCCCTGACCAAAAAAATCCTCCCAAAAACAAGAATGATGCAATAGTTGCTTGGATACTGCGCTCGACAATTCCTTCGTTTTTCATTTGTTTATCTTTAAAATATTAACCAATCAACAAGTATAACGCTTTCAGATTAACTTAGTTTTCATTTATTTACAATTTGATTTTTTATTAATACTTGACAGTATATACCCCCCTGGGGTATTATGTCAAATAGTGCTTTTCTCAAAATTTTCTATTAAATAATTTAACCAAAAAACCATGCGAAAGATTTCACAAAAAAAACACCAATGGATCGCAGGATTAATAATACTCGCCGCAGCCACAATTTTCATGCTCTTGAAAAATAATGGGAGTGCCAAACAAGAAATCATCATCGACCAACCAGTAAGATTTACCCTGGCGGCTGAGACCAACACTAACATTCCCCTGGAGATTGCCGGATTCGTTCGCGGAGAAAACAGAGCTGACATTGCGCCAATGTCCAGTGGAAGAATTTTGAAAATCTTCAAACATGAAGGCCAGACCGTCAAAAAAGGAGAAGTGCTTGCGACCATTGATGCAAGCCAGGCTAATGCTCAAGTCTCAGCTGCCCAGGCAGGTGTGGACGCACTCAAGAAAACACTCGCCGACAGTGAGAAATATTACGATCAACTTGTCAGTCAAGCAAAAGAAGCTCCTGATTCTGATTCAAATGATGAAGCAATCAAAAGTGCCAAGCGAGCTCGCGACCTGCAAATTCAAGTCGCCAAAGATCAACTCATCAGCGCGCAAGGAGCCTTGGGAATTGCCCAAGCAAACAAAAACAATTCGGCCCTGCTTGCTCCATTTGCTGGAACAATTACAGCTATTCACGGAAAAGAGGGAGGATTTGCAAATTTTTCAGCGCCACTAATAAGTCTCTCCACTCAAAACAGCAAGGAGATTGAAACTTATGTTTCAGCTAAGGATGGACGCGAAATCACCTCAGGAAACATTGTCAACCTGAAATCTGCAGATGGTGTTCCTATTTCAGGCACCGTGACTGCTGTTTCAGCTGGCAGTGACACGCAGAGCTTGAAAACACTTGTGCGCATCCACCTCAATAATGACTCGAATAATATTTATTTGGGAGATTTTTTACACGGCCAGATAATGATTCCACGCTTGCAAAAAGGAGTTCTCATTCCAAGAAGTGCAGTTGTTTCCCGAGGGGGAGATCAGATCGTTTTCACTTTGGATGATAATAATATCGCCCAAGAGAAATCAATAAAAACAGGCTCTGAACAGGATGGATTTATTGAGGTGACTGAAGGAGTAAACATGAATCAAAAAATTATAATTGAAGGACAACAAAATTTAACAAACGGAACAGTCACGAAACCCTATGAATCAAATTAATATGGAAACAGAACAACATCAAAAGAAAATGGGTATCGCTGGTCGCATGGCCAAACTGTTCGTGAAAAATCGCGAACTGAATATTTTAGCTATTATTTTTATTGTAATTTGGGGCGTTGGTAGCTTCATTTTAATGCCTAAAGCATACAATCCTGACATTGTTGCGCCAGCTTTCACCATCACTACCAATTTTCCTGGTGCCACCGCTCAGCAAGTGCAGGAGCTTATCACGAGACCAATGGAAGACGCTGTAAGCGAACTTCCCAACATTGACCAACTTCTCTCTCACTCCTTCGATGGTGGTCAAAGCATCGTGATGGTTCAATTCAAAGTTGGAACATCAGCGGAAAATGCAAAGATTTCAATTTCCCAAAAACTAAAAGATAACATTTTCCAAAGGCCAATTGGAGCCGGTGAATCATCCCTGGTTACCATGGATCCTGACGATGTTCCAATAATCTCCATAGCTCTAACATCAGACAGTCGATCACCTCAAGCTCTGCGCAATCTAGCCCTTCAATTAGCAGATGAATTGAAGCTAATTGAAGGAACCTCAAAGGTTTCGGTGATTGGAGGACTCAGTGACAATCTCCAAATAGAACTGGATGCCAAAAAAATTTCCGCACAGCAACTCGCAGTTTCGGATGTGATTGCAATGCTAAATGCTTCCAATGGAATCTATTCGACAGAACCATTGAAAAATAATACCAACACCGAAATATTGAGGATAAATGGAAGTATCACATCTGCCCAAGATGCTGCTCGCATCGTGCTAATTCCAAATCAAGACAAACCACTGACACTTGGCGACATCGCAACGATCACACAAGGACCAGGAGAAATAACCAACAATGTTCATTTCACCAAAAAGAATTCTGATCCAAAAGACACCGCCTATGTCACAATTGCAAAAATAAAAGGTGCCAACATCAGCAGCGTGACAAGTGCAGTGAGAGAAAAAATGGAAAATGTTCAGCAAAAAAGCCAGTTTTCCTCAGTTAATTTTTCAGTTCTCAGGGATGATGGCGAAACTGCGCACGATGAAATATTCACTCTCACAAAACATCTCATCTTGTCCATTGTTATCGTGGTGATAATTTTGATGGCTTTTTTAGGCATCAAGAATTCACTTATCGTGGCCATCTCAATTCCACTCACGCTTCTCACTTCTTTTGGGATTGGCTTGCTCGCAGGACAAACAGTGAATCGCATCACCCTTTTTGCGCTCATTTTAGCTTTGGGACTTTTGGTTGATGATGCCATTGTTATTATTGAAAATGTGCACAGAACAATAAAGAATAATCCTGGAGAGAAAAAATCGAAATTAATAATTCAAGCAGTTGATGAAGTTGGAGTTGGAGTTTTCATGTCCACCATCACAATCTTGCTCGCGTTCATTCCAATGGCATTTGTGAGTGGCATGATGGGTCCATACATGAGCCCAATTCCATTTTTTGTTTCCGTGACTCTTTTGGTTTCCTTATTTTTTGCCTTCACTGTAAACCCAGCACTGACTGGCATCTTTTCATCGCACAAATCAGAAGAAAAAGAAAATGTTTTTGTAAAATCAATACACAAAATTGAGAACAGTTATGCCAAATTAATCGGCGAACTTACCAGCAATAAGCGCAAGAAAAATATTGTGCTGACTTCAGCCATGATCTTGCTTTTGCTTTCTCTGCTTTTGCCACTATTTCGCATCGTGCAATTTCGCATGCTACCCAAAGCAAACAAGGAACAATTCTACATCTATTTGGACATGCCAAGCCCTGCAACATATGCCAAGACCGAAACTGTTGCTACTAAAATTGAAAAAGCAACTTTGGAATCAGAAGAAGTCACAAGTGTTGAAAGTTTTATTGGCACAGCTCCAATAACAGATTTCAATGGTCTTTTTAAGGGAAGCTTCATGCGTTCAGGTGAAAATCAGGCAACATTGAAAATAAATCTCACCCCACACACTGAACGCAAAGAGACATCAGAACAAATAGCTTTGCGACTCCGCGCAGAACTGCACCGGAAAGTTTTAACGCAAGAAGGAGATGCAAAAATAATTGCTGTCGAAGATCCACCAGGACCACCAGTGCGTTCAACATTTTTCCTCAAGATTCAAGGAGAGAATCAACAACTGCTTGATGCCACTGCTCAAGATTTGGAAAAAATATCCAAGGAAATTCCCGGAATTGTTGATTTGAAAACATCTTCTTCCGATCGCTCATTGGAAAAGCAATACCAAGTTGATATTGAGAAGGCTGGCCGTCTCGGAATTGCTTCCGGAATAATTATTGACACTCTGCACACCTCATTGTCTGGGATAAATGTCGCCCGCTATTCAGCAACCTTGGGCGAGGGCGTTCGCCAACCGCAACAGCAATTTGTGATTTTGCGCATGCAAGCAAAAGACCGAGATGAAATCAATGATTTGTCACACATAACCGTAAGAAGCTCCTCAGGAAAAACCGTGCCAATCTCTGAATTGTTAATTGAAAAACCACTTGCCGAAATCAGCGAAATTGCCAATGATTCAAGACAGCAGGTTGTATATGTCAGCGGAGAAATGGGCGAAAGAAGTGTCATGTATGCTGTTTTTGATCTCTTTCCAAAACTTTTCAAATATAAAATGAGCGATGGAACCGGAAAAATAACCTCCTGGTCCCCTCTTGGAATAACCTATGAAAATTCCACCGGTCAAAGTGTCTCAATTAAAATTGACGGGGAATGGAAATTAACTTTGGAAATTTTCCGTGACCTCGGAACCGCCATGGGCGTGGCACTGTTACTCATATACTTTGTGCTTGTGATTCAACTTCGTTCCGTTGTGATACCACTTCTAATTATGGCCACCATACCCCTAGCTTTAATTGGGGTGTTTGTTGGCTTTGCAATTCTGGGAGCCACCAAGGGAACTTATTTTAACGCCACTTCCATGATTGGCGTGATTGCCCTGGCTGGAATTGTGGTTAAAAACGCCATCATATATCTTGCCTATCTTGATGAACTCAAAGAACGCGACATGCCTCTCACTGAAGCACTTATGGAAACTGGCCGTGTCAGATTGCTCCCAATCCTTTTGACATCTCTAACTGCAATTCTAGGATCACTCACGATCATTGCAGATCCTGTTTGGGAAGGATTGGCCTGGGCTATCATTTTTGGACTCTCAGTTTCAACTGTTCTAACATTAATTATTTTTCCTCTCCTATATCAAACTTTTCAAGGTGAAGAGTGGAACGAATCTAAAAAATAAAACAAGGACACACTTAATTAAATATTCACCTCCTTTTATTTAATGCACAGGACCATATAATGATGAAAATAAAAAAAATTAGATGCGTATGAACAAAAGTGCCAAACAAAAAACCCAATAAAAATCAAATAACAATCAGCATTAAACCATTAAAAAGAAAAATATGCAAAAAAAACAAGTCCAAATTTTGTCAATCCTGGGATTAATCCTCATTAGTGCCTCTTTTTTATTTGTAAGCAATAAGGCAAATGCTGCCGCACCCCTAAAATTTACTTCGATAAGTGATCAGACTATTCCTGCTGGCAGTGGAATTGGAATGCTTATTTTAACCAATAATCCTAGCACCATCAGTCTTGTTTCGGCACCATTGGGTGTCAGCTTCGATTCTGCAAACAATAATCTCAATTGGGCTCCGACACTTCAAAACATTGGTGCGAATGTAATTACATTTAGTGCTACTAACGGAGTGGAGACCATTACCCAATCAATAATTATGACCGTTACGGACCCTACTCCTACTCCTACTCCTACTCCCGTGCCAACACCAACACCAACACCCGCTCCTGAACAAAACAAGAAGTCGAAGAGATATCAGAATTTCAGAAAAGAAAACACCAGAAGTCATGAGACCAAATCTCGCCCAACACAAAAAAGATCTATCAGTGAAAAGTATTCTTCACATGATTAACTCGTGAAGAACTATCCAGATTGGAATTAAGTAAAAGAAGTGAGTATTTAAATACCCACTTCTTTTATTAATGCGCTGCGTTGTGAACGATGTTGAAACTTTTTTATGGAGGAAAATGAGACAATATGCACCCTAAGCCTTTCTCTACAGTATCAAGTCTGATTAATTAGCCGGCTTTTACTCTCCCATAAATCAGCTTTCTTAATTCTTCCACTATCAAAATAGATGTGGCAACCAAGACAATCACAATCCAATCTTTTCCCGACAATGGAACCGTCCTTAAAACTTTTTGCAGAAATGGATTATAAACCGCCATAAGCTGGAGAAAAATAACAATAAATGTTGCCCCTATCAAAAATTTATTAGAAAATGGATTCATCCCAAAAACAGATCTCTCACTTGAACGACAATTCCACGCATTGAACCATTGAAAAACTGCGAGTGTTGTCAGGGAAATCGTCCAGGCTTTTGCAATATCTACTTGGTAGTTTTGACTAAACAAGTACAATGTTCCAATGGCCATTGGCAATGCCATGAAAAACATTCTCTGTAACATCAATCCATCCAAAATGAAAGTTTTCTTGTATTCGTTGTTCTTTCCTGCTTCTCCGGGTTCCATGGATAATGCGATATCCAAAAAACCATCAGTCACGAGATTGAGCCACAAAATTTGAGCTGCTAAAATTGGCAATGGAAATCCAACGAGAAGTGCTCCCAAAATCACAAAAACTTCTCCCAAACCAGTAGAAAAAAGATAAAGCACAACTTTCTTGATTGTGATGAAAATATTTCGACCCTCCTGAACTCCATGCGTTATACTTGCAAAATTATCATCCAATAAGATAATGTCCGAGGCTTCTTTGGCAACTTCAGTTCCAATTTTTCCCATACCTATCCCAATATCAGCAGCACTGAGCGAAAGAGCATCATTCACACCATCTCCCGTCATGGCAATCACCAATCCATTTGCTTGATAAGCCTTGATGATTCTGAGTTTTTGATCTGGAGTAATTCTTGCAAAAACAGAAACCTTTCTGATTTTATCCTTCAATTCATCATCGGTGAATTTTCTCAGATCCTCACCACTCAAAACTTCGTCTTTAGCCTTATAAATTCCAGCGTCTCTAGCTATTGATCTGGCAGTAATTTCATTGTCTCCGGTTATCATAACAACTTTTATGCCAGACATCGCAACTTGCCTCACAGCACTTCTAACTTCCGATCTTAGTGCATCCTTTATACCAAAAAATCCCCCAAAAACTAGCTTAGGAATTTTTTCTTTATCCAATTGATTAAGATCAGTTTCAAGATAGGCAAACCCAATAACCCTTAGACCTTCGCCAAACATGGAATTTAAAACATCTTGAATCTCCTGCTTCTTTTTTATGGTAAATCTCTTTGAACCATCAATAGTCCAATATTTATCAGACAGCTCCAAAATTGATTCCGGTGAACCACTCAAGATAAGGAGATTTTTCTTTTCTTGACCATGTAGTGACGCATGGAATTTCAATTCATAATCAAAAGGAATTTCAGCCAATACAGGATTCTCTGAAAGCAAATCATCTCGATGAAAACCAATTTTTTTTGAAAATACAGACATTGCGCCTTCTGTTGGATCTCCTGCAATTATCCAATTCTTTTTCTTTTTCTCAAAAATTAAATTGGCTCCACTGTTAAGCATTGCCAATTTTCCAGCAAACAAAAGTTCTGGATGATTAAGAGGATCAACCGTTTTTCCATCAATCATAATATTTCCGACTGGATCATATCCATCGCCTTCAATTGAAAAATAATTTCCACCAACATAAACATTTTCCAAGACTAATTCATTTTTGGTCACGGTTCCTGTTTTATCGACAGCTAAAATCTTTGTTTCGCCCAAAACTTCAACTGCTTGCAACTTCTTGACCAACACATTTTTTTTGCCCATTCTCCAGACCCCACTTGCCAAAACCAGTGTGATCACTATCGGAAGACCTTCTGGAATAACAGAAACAGAAACTGCGATCATCGTTTTGAAAATATCCTTGAGATTATAACCATTAAAAAGGCCTAGTCCAAAAAGAAAGATAGCAACAACAATCACGAAAATAATCACAAAATTAGAAAGTTTCTCAATATCTGCTTTCAATGGAAATTGCGAATCTATATCCAGTGTTTCTTTGGCAATATTGCCCAAAAACGTATCCATGCCAGTTGCGACAACAACAGCCTTTCCACTTCCAGAAACAACAGCTGTTCCATTAAATGCCATGTTCTCCCGATTCATGATTGAGACATTATTTTTTTTGATTGCAGATATTGTCTTGAATTTCGCAGTTGATTCTCCTGTTAATGCTGATTCATTAATTTTGAGAGAATTAGATGCAACAATGCGAACATCAGCAGGAACTTTTTCACCTTCGCGAAGCATAACAATATCCCCAACCACCAATTCCCTGTCAGGTATTATCATTTCCTCATTATCTCTGAGAACTGTCGCTTTCCCCTTGATGAATTTTTTTAGCGCCAAAAAGGTGTTTTGGGCTTTTCCTTCCTGAATAGTCCCCACAGTAGCATTGAAAAACAGAACAAAAAAAATAACAAAGGCATCCATTGTTTCTCCCATCAAAAATACAACCACCCCAGAAGCAAGCAAAATATAAATAAGAGGGCTCTTGAATTGGTTCAAAAAAATTGTCACATATCCCTCTCTCTTCGCTTCAGGCAATTCATTGTGGCCGTTTTCCAATAATCTTTTTTTAGCCTCCACAAAAGAAAGACCATGCTGACCAGAATCAAAACTTTTCAGGACATCATCCACTTCTTGCAAATAATATTTGATATTTTTTTTCATTTTCTGTTTATAACTAAAAAAAATTTAACAGATTGTTAAATTTAATTATATCACATTTCAACCTTATTTCAGTATCAATTTAAATTTCCAACTCTAACAAGTCAGCATGAATTGATTTCGTGTTTTATCTGTAAAATTCCTATTCTGTTGCTTGTCCATCAAAATCAGCCTCATTCTCTTCAGCCTCTTTTTTGGTGCCTCTTACAATACCATCCTTGTGGTGAGCCGGAGAATAAATGGTATACATTTTGAGTTTTTCAATTTCGGAGGTGTTAATAATGTTATGCTGAGCGCCAGCAGGAACCACTATTGCCACACCATCAGAAAGCAGATACTCATTACCATCAATAATGCATTTCCCTTCTCCTTGTTCAAAACGAAAAAACTGATCGTTTTCATTGTGAACTTCCATGCCAATGTCCTCGCCGGGAAGCAAGCTCATCAAAACCAATTGGCAGTGTTTGCCAGTGTAGAGCACTTTGCGGAAATTGGGGTTTTCGACTGTGTCTTTCTCAATGTTGGAGCAAAATCCTTTCATATTTTTTTATTTAAAAAATTAACACCTTTAAATACCGACTAAAAATTATTCAAACTCTCCTTCAAGAACGTGTGCTTCCGGTTTTCCATCAAGTCCTTGAGCTTCGGTTTCTTCCGTAATCACAATCTTCTTGTAGTCACGACTATCTTTTGCTTCATTGAAATTTAAAATATATGTGTCACCTTCTTTCATCATCTTTCCTGTCGAAAAAAAAGATGTCCCCTTGACCAACCAGCCCTCATAGAACTTACTTGGCGCAGGATCAGCTATCTTGGCAACCACCTTGTGCGTAAATTTTCCATCCAAAAAACTTCTTGAAGCAAGCGCATTTCCTGCATATTTTCCAACTGCCTTTATTTCAACTTCGATTGGATATCCACCTTCAATCCATGCCGGATAATTTTCCTTCAAACGATAGACATTTGGAAATCCTGCCTCCGCCAGTTTTTTCGCTCCCGGAATTGAAGCGCTATCAACATGACAATAAACCAAATATGTCGCGTTCTTATCAAAATTTGGGATAGCCTTGTCCAGACTTCCATCTCCAACATAATAATTGATGGCTCCTGGAAGATGACCCTTATCAAAACGAGGGGAAACATCCACAATTATTACCGCTGGATTATTCATAACAAGCTCATAGGCTTCTCTGGACTCAATATCAATATAATTCCTTTTCTCATTTTTATCTTGAACCATTACCTGATCCTTTGCCGCATCACTGTTTTGATTTTTCTTATTACTTGCAAAGTAAAAAGCTCCCAATAAAATTACCGCAACCAAAATAATTATTGCACTGATTTTTTTGTTCATATTTTTTTAATTAAAATTAAAAAAAACACCAAATAAAGCTTAATCATACTACAAACCAACTCTCAAAATATTCACGCCTTAACTGTATTCTAAAGACTTAAAAATTGGAATATTGTCGCCAACCCCCCATTACATTATCTCCCACTACTCAAATTTAGAACCGCCAAAATCTCCATTATTGTTATATCCTCGACTCTCCCAGAAACCTTTGTAATTCGTGTCACTAGAAAGTTCAATTCTGGTGATCCACTTTATCCACTTGTATCCCCATTTTTGCTCAGCCACCAACTGAAACGGAAAACCTCTCTCTGCAGGCAAGGTCACTCCATTTAATTTGTCAGCCATAATAATGTCATTTTTCAAAACATATTCCAAGGGAAACGAAGTGGAATATCCATCCGCCGCATAGAAAATAATCGTCTTAGCTTCGGGTTTGATGTTCACATTTTTAAGCAAATCCTTCACCAATATTCCCTCCCACAAAGCTTTCACACTCCAGCCTTCCACACAATTAAGCGTCACAACCTTTTGATAGGCCTGCAATTTCAAAATATCATCATAACTATATTTTACTGAATCAGAAACCAGTCCACCGATTTCAAGTTGATAACTGCCCTGATCAATGTATTGAACCCCTTTAATAGAATTTTCACGAAAATCATCGATTGACCCCAATTTTTCACCTTTATATTCACTCACCTCAACAGATGAAAGATTTTTCACAATATGACTGGAAAAATATGTCATCTTCACATATCCAACCACTGCCACAACCAGCAGGCCAGCAATAATCAAATAAAACGTCTTCGACATCTTTTCTGAAACATTCAATTTAGCCTTAAAATGCTTACTTAGCCATTCTTTTTTAACTATCAAATGAGCAATAATAAGCACAAGCAACACAATCCCACTGAAATCATGAATTTTTGAGAGTGTTGCCGCCGGAACAAAATCATATGCAAACAAAAAATATCGCTGTGCCTCTGGCAATTTGATCACTCCCGTGACCAGAATCAAAAAAGAGAAAACGATCAAAAAAAAGACTATAAGCTTATTCATATTTTTTTATATTTCTGAAATTACATCTGCATTATAGCATGCTTTCATTTCCCACTTTTTCACAAGCGAGTAAAAAACCCAATCAATAAAAATTCTGGGCATTATTTCTTGCTCCGATAATCCTTTATCAAAAATCCACCTCTGACCTTCTTAACCAAGATCTTCTGTCTTTCTCTCCAGCCAAGCTCCCTCACATCTTCAATTGGCAAAGTGATCCCAAAAGATTTATTTCCTATTTTGGTAAGCTTACGAATATTTTTCTCCGTTGATTTTTTATCGGCCATATTTTTCAGGATTATGTAATTGATTACGTAATCAATTACTTACTTTTTCATTTTACGCTTGTATTCTATTTCTGGCAAAATAAAAAGCATCCCCCTTGGGACACTCCTCATTGTTTGCACGGGGCTATGGATACGACTAGGAACAATATTTTGGAAAATTGGGACAGAATTGATGTCAGATTAGCGCGCGCTCAAGCCTTATTAGTACAACTTTAGCAAAATAAAACAGCTCCGCCAACCGTTATGGTCAGCAGAGCTGTAAACTTCAGAATATTTACATTGAAGCATGTTGTCTTTTTCCCCTTTATTTCGTCTGACGATCGAAAAGATCATTACAAACTTTCAGCAAGGGATCGAGAAGCAGATTTTCACTGATTGCCATTATTCTTCTTGCATCTTCCAATGTTATCCAGCGGAAAACCATCCAGATAACAGCGAGAATCACTTCTTCACTGTGTTCGTTGATGCCAGAGAAAGATCCGATGAGATCACGGCCTTCCTCTAAACCATTTGAATCGGCAGGAGCCATAATAGCGCCACCGAATCTTGCTTTATCGCGCCAACGACTTTCCCATCCGCTGATGTGCCCAGAGCGTTTGTTATTTTCACGGAGTCGAATGGATTTTTCCTGACAGAAATGGAAGCAGTCCGCATCCATTTCCGACAAGCAGGCACCAATCTCATTCATGAAATATCTTTTACCAGTTTCATTGTTCAGAATAGTAAAATATCCCCCAGTCCTTTCCGGCTTCTGATTTTCCGGAAGTTTGAGAAATCTTGCAACAACTTCTTCAGCAACAACAAGAATTTCATCCCTTGGTACTCCACCAATTGTCTGCATGTGATCCTCCTATTTTGTTAAAGATTTCAAACAGGCTTTGCCATTGTTTGATATTGAATAATATTCTAAAACGTAACATAAGTCAATAATTGTCTTCTAATAGCTTAAAAACGCTTTATTCAAGCGTTTTTTGACGAATTTTGCACGGGGCTATGGATACGACTAGGAACAATATTTTGGAAAATTGGGATAG
>CAYVME010000017.1:0-21497 GCA_964452415.1 uncultured Bdellovibrionales bacterium | reverse complement strand
GTGAGAATATTTTTCTTTTTGGCCCATATGCAACGAGAGTGAATCGGAGCTTTTGAAAATTGAGTATTTTTTCCAAAAGCGTGCCAAAAAGGAAAATGATCGAGCAATTGCGCAAATCTTTATATTAATTAACAAAAAATCCTCATGCAAAAAATGCATAAGGACGAAAAAATTCGTGGTACCACCTTAGTTCAGGTTCTAGATATTAGGTTTTAGCAACTAGCAAAATACTAGCACCTAAAACCTAATATCTAACACCCCTTATTACAGCTATTACGGGCCTGCCCGACAGGATCTACTTTGACCATAAGCCATTTCTGCCTGTAGCTCAGAGGTGATTACCTCTTCATCGCCTTTAGATATATTTTATTCTTTTTTAAAGCTTTTGTAAATCTCCAATATTTCATTTGCTGTTTTATCCCAGTCAAATTTCTTGGCCTGCTCGAGACCTTTTTGAGCATAACTTTCTCTAAGATCCTTATTGGTAGTAAATTCTGTCATTGCGCTTGTAATCTCATTGACATCCAGTGGATTCACAAAAAGTGCGGCATCCTCGGCGATTTCCGGAAGCGAAGAAACTTCTCCCAGAATTGCAGGTGTATTGGTCGCAAAAGCTTCCAAAGCAGTCATTCCAAAACCTTCATATAGTGACGGCATAACAAAAAATTCAGCTCCTTGAAAAAGTGGCACGAGCTCATCTCCAATAATATATCCAGTGAAAACCACATCCTTCACCAAGCCCAAATCTTTGATTATGTGCAAATATTCCTTGGAAAGCCAACCTCTTTTTCCAGCAAGAACCAATTGATATTCAAATTTTCCAGAATTTTTCTGTTTTTGCAAAGCTTTAAATTTCGCAAAGGCTTCAAGAAGACGAGCAATGTTCTTTGAAGGTTCAAGTGTTCCTAAAAATAAAATATATTTTTTTGTGATATCAAATTTTCCCAACATTTTTGAAGCGTCTATTTTTGACTCATGGAAAAATCGCGAGTCTAAACCTGAATAAATCACTGAGACTTTTTCCTCAGCCACATTCAAAAACTTTTGCAATTCATTCTTGATCGAATTTGAAACAGCAACAACCCTGTCTGCCTTTTTTCCCATCATGCGAGCAATCGCAATATTCTTGGTTCGCTTCACTGCTGGCAAATATTGAGGAATTGTAAACATCGACATGTCATGAAAAGTCACAACTGTTTTGCCGCCATAGCTCATTGGAATTCGATTAAGCGCAGACATTGAATGAAGCACATCCAGATTTTCCTTCTGCAAAGTCGCAGTTCCCAAAATTTCATTGTATGCCCCTGGAAGATATTTCTTGTAATCAGAAAATGGATAGAATTTAATCTTCACATTTGGAAGAGCAAATTTTTTGACATCTTTTTCGCGCACACGAAAATCAAAGAAAAGCACATATTCATTTTCATTGTCAATTTTGAGCAAGTGACGAATAAGCTGATATGTGTAATGTCCAACACCAATAGCATCTCCTTTTTCCGGGTTCAAGATTGAGCGAGCATCAATTCCAATTCTCATATGCGTGTCACGGAAAGTCGCGGAAGTGAAACAGACCAATACAGACAAACTACCTGCGATCCTGCTTTATTCTGCTAATCCCGTGTTGTTAAAAATTCTATCTAGCATAACTTAAGGCTATTTTCAGTATTGGTCAGTTTACAGTCAGTATAAGTCCGTACCTTCACATCTTTTCAGGCGCTGAAACCCCAATCAAGTCCAGTGTCTCAGCTAGCACTATTCTAACAGCATTTATCAAGGAAAGTCTAGCCCTGGTGAGTTCAAGACTCTCCTCGTCGATAACTCTACATGAATCATAAAAAGAGTGAAGTTTATCAGCCAGCTTGATGGCATATTGTGGAAATTTGTGCACCGCATACGAATCAGCAATTTCTTCAATCAATTCTGGAAATTTATTGAGCTCCTTCATCAAGCTCAATTCTTTTTCATGCACAAGCAATGACAAATCAACTTCCTGACTTTCAGCTTCAGACTTTTGACTTTCGGCTTTTTCGAGTATGCTCGAAATACGAGCGTGCGCATATTGAACATAGAAAACGGGATTTTTTGAACTTCGTTCTTTAGCTAATCCCAAATCAAAATTCATGTGAGTATCAGGAGAATACATCAAAAAGAAAAATCTTGTCACATCATGACCAATTTCATCAATAAGATCATCAAGATTAATTACATTTCCCGCTCGTTTGCTCATGCGAGCCTCCTTTCCATCCTTAACCAATCTGACCATTTGAGAAATAATAATTCTAAAATCACCTTCGAAGCCTAATGCCAATGCCACAGCCTTGATCCTCGAAATATAACCATGATGATCAGCTCCGAGCCCCATAATCAAACGAGAAAAACCTCTTTCAATTTTATTGAGCATATATCCGCAATCACCAGCCATATAGGCATTTTTCCCATCTTTTTTTATCAATACCCTATCTTTGTCATCGCCAAACTCAGTGGTTTTGAGCCACAATGCTCCCTCCAATTCATAGGTTAGACCTTTTTCTTTTAAAATTTCAATTGCGCGCAAATCAAATTTTTCATCGCTCAATTTTTGTTCACTAGTCCATTGATCAAAATAAATCTGCATTTTTTGGGCAGTAGTTTTTTTGATAATATTTTCCAAAATTTCTTTAGCAGCCAACTGTCCTGCTTCGCGCACATCTTTCAGCTCCCCGTATTTCACATTAAGCTGATCAATATATTCCCCAGTATACGCAGATTCCTCATCTTTCAAAACACTGTGTCCAAGTTTTTCAACTTGACCTCCAGCATCATTCACATAATATTCGCTCGTCACATCATAGCCTCCCTTTCGCAAAACTCTCGAAAGTGAGTCTCCAAAAAAACCTCCCCTGCCATTTCCCAAATGAAGTGGTCCAGTAGGATTAGCTGAAATAAATTCATTATTAACTTTGATATTTTTTCCAATTTCAGAATTTCCAAATTCCTCTTTCTCTTCTGAAATTTTTTCAACCACTCCCTGCAAATATGCTTTAGACAAATAAAAATTCAAATACCCTGGCTGAGCCACCTCTATTTTTTCAATATCATCGCTTTTCAACTTTTCGATTTCAGCTTTCAAATTTTCAGCAATCTCCATCGAGCTTTCCCCCACCTTTTTAGCCAAAATCATGGCAATGTTGCTCGTATAATCCCCAAATTGCTCACTTTTTGGATATTCAACCAGGATTTCAAACATCTCAAAATCAGCCCAATTTTGAGCCTTTTTTGCCTCTAAAACAGCATTTTCGATCAATTTTTGAATGTTTTCTTTCATGTGTTTATTATACCTGAATTATCCACACCATTGCAAGAAAAAAACAAAAACCCGCCAAATGGGAAGGTTTTTGCTGTGCTATTCCAAATACTTTGTGAACTTTAAAAACATCATTAACTTGATATGCCATTCTAGGGTGCAACCTCTCGCCAATTCAATCCAGTTGGAACAGTTGTTTGTGCTGCACTGCAGCCAGATTCATCAGCACAATCCCAATTCCAAGCTGTGCCTACCAATGTCACAGGTGGCGTTGAAGCATCGGTACAAAGCCCGCTAGTTGGAGCTGAGGAAAATGATCCTCCATCTGCACTGCCACACCTTACAGGCAAAGCTTGGACATTAGCATCAAATGATTTAGAAATATCACCAGTTCCTGGATTATAAGTTGCCGTAACAGTTTCACTGCCCACAGCGATTGCATTCACAATTCCATCCCCATTAAATTCCACGGCACCACCAGAACTATTCGCCTCACTCCAAGTTGTTGCGGGATCGCTAGTGACATCACCCAATACTAAGTCACAAGTGATAGATGTGTTATAGCAAGCTTTATATGTATAAGTAGAACCATTATCCATTGTTCTTGTTGCTCCAACAAGCAGACCACTGTCACAACTGTCTTGGCATACCGTAAGACCATCAACAGGATCAGGGATGTTCAATGATACTTTTGAAAAATCAATCCAGCCAAGTTCATCTGACCAAGCATATCCAGACAAAGTTGCACCAGAAATGGAAACTTCGTATGATGAACCACTTAGTGAAATCCAGCCTGACCATCCTCCAGCATTAGCACCAGCATCTCTGATACTCAAGATGCGAGCCCAACCAACAATAGCATTGCCAACTCTTCTGGCACTGCATGTTCCAGAAGGACAACCGGCAAGATCAACCGAGTTAAAACTAATCCAACCCACATTTTCACTCCAGACCCAACCAGAGAGATCTCCATCCGTTGGTGGAATATTAACACCATATGAGGTAGTGCCTCCACTGGTCGTATTATTCATACTAACCCAACCAAATCCCGTTGAATTTGTCGCTCCATCATCGCTTCCACCCCACATCCAACCATTTCCATTCTCTAAAATACTAGCCTTAATTGCTCCAGCTGCCACAAAAACAGAAACGAAAACGAGCAGACCCAGCCCATATTTTATTAAATTTTGTTTTTGTTTTTTCATTTTAATTGACTATCTTGTTATATTTTTGAATTTTTTACTTTTTCGTAGTACCTTGAGTCGCTTGAGTTTCATTTGCCGTTTGCACCTGCTGCAGACACTGAGCATTCACAATTTGAATCTTCTTATCCTCTTTTGTTATGTCCACTCCTTGACAAGAATTTTTTTCAACTTCAACAATCAATTTTGAAATTGAGTCCATATATCCTTGTTCATACGAAGCCTTAAGACCATTCACTTTATATTCAAAATATTGATCATAGGCAACATAGCCAGTGGTTGCAATAAACCAGATTATTATGAGTGTTTTGATGATGTCTTGTTTTGAGATTGAGAGCATATTTTCTTAACAATAAATTAAATCTATATTCCCTTGCAACAATACCACTCGCAAGAATGAGCACCTCCATTATCAGTAAATAGGCCGAATTTTAAATTTGTAAATCCAGTTCCAGCATTAGCATTGCAATTGTTAACCCCAAAAGCTACGGGAGAGGAGCTATACGCTGTTGGAACAGCTGTTATACCAGCGCCGCAACCAGCATCAGAATGAAGATAACCGACCGTTATACAACCTAAATTAGGAACGGCTGGCGCAGGACTAGTACAATTAACTGATGAACCATTAGTGGTGCACCAATTTCCATTTGTCAGTGTTCCTACTTGTGGATCAGATTCTGAGGTTATTCCACCACCTGAAGTGACTGCACTTGCCCAAGAATTAGCACAACTTGAACCAATACAAAGTCTTGTTCCAGCAATATCTCCAGCACTCACTGGTGAACCCGAACCAGCTCTAATTGTTGAAGATGTATATATTGAACCCGATGAAGTAATTCCATAACTGTTCATATTTAATGTTTGAGTTGCACTGTGACTTCCAAGATTATCCCCACCAGATCCGGATTGATCCGTTCCGCAGACAAGCTGGGTTCCATTCCAATAAAGTTTACTAGTTGTTGCATTAGTACAAGTGCTAATACTTCCAGCTTTAGAAACTGCATTAGCCCAAGAATTTGCACAATCATTACCAATGCAGAGTCTTGTGCCTTTAACATCACCAATAGCATTGGGACTGTGAAGAGCTCCAGCATAAATAAGGCCACTGGAAACACCTATCGATCCTGTTTTTATTTGTGGATTAGTACTAATATTGATCGGTGCTCCCACATTTCCAGCTGGTGGAGCTGAACCTGGCTCAGTCCAAGCCCTGGCAAATTGAAGTGAAATTCCAACAATGATTCCTACAATTGAAACCCCTGTCCAATATGTGATTTTCTTAAGCTTTGTTTTCATTTTTATTGATTATTTAATTATATATATTATTAAAAAATTTTTATTTTTTCTGTAAAGCCTCCAACTCCCTAAGTTGAGCTTGAATTTCCTCTGTGGTTGGCACCTTTACATCTTGACTAGCCTGAAGAGCCTCCAACTCCTTGAGTTGTTGAGAAATGACTTCCTCCGTAACAGGCGCCACATTCTCCTGTGTCTTTTGCAAATTTTCAAGCTCATTAAGCTGTGCCTTAATTTCATCATCTCCAATAGTATTGATGACATCTGCTGGCTGCTCAACTTTTTGCGGTGCTGAAACTTGCCTCTTTTCAACAACTTTTTTTTGCACAAACACCCAACCAAAAACTATCACTGTAATAATCAGGATAATTCCAACAACAGCAATTAAAATATTTTTCTTTTGGGTTTCCATTTTTTCTTGTCCCGTTAAATTTTTGTAATCAAAAAATATTTAACTGAGATTATTTTTTATTTTTTAATATCAATATTATATCACAAAAAAGAAGGAAAAGAAAAAATGGATAACCCTAATATACCACAATCACAAATTCACCTTTAACTTTTCCTGGATTTTCAACAAAATATGCTGAAATCTCAGAGATTTCACCACGAACAACTTCTTCAAACATCTTCGTCAGCTCTCGTCCAAGAATTATCTTCTTTTCAGGTGCAAAATTTTGAAGCATTTCAAGATTTTTAATTACTCGATGGGGAGACTCATAATAGATCACTGGGATTTCCGAGGCTGCAACTTTTTTGAAATATGTTTCTCTTCCTTTTTTGTGTGGCGGAAATCCCAAAAACGAGAACTGCTGCATATCAATACCAGCCACACTGATGATCGAAGCCAACGCTGAAGCTCCAGGAATTGGCAAAACCACAATTTCATTTTCAATTGCGCTGGCAACCAAAATGTTTCCTGGATCAGAAACTCCGGGTGTTCCAGCATCAGTCACCAAGGCCACATTTTTTCCTTCCAAAAGCTGCTCGATGATTTTTTGAATCTTGTCATCCTTGGTGTGCTGATGATACACAATAGCCTGGGTCTCTATGCTATAATGACTCAAGAGTTTTCTGGTCACTCGAGTATCTTCGCAGGCGACCAAATCAACCTCTTTCAAAATTCGAAGAGCCCTTAATGTTATATCTTCCAAGTTTCCTATTGGAGTTGCCACAATATACAAAATTCCTTTTTCCATAAAAATTTTCTAATAAAAAAAATATGATCCTAACAACTCATGCCCTTGTCGGCGCTGCACTTGGAAAATATGTTTCCAATCCTTGGATAATAACACTTATTGCAATTCCACTCCACTATTTTCTGGACACCTTTCGTCATGGAGAATATCTTGGACAAAAATCGAAAATGAAAGAGGTTGTTGGCAAAGTTGCGTTTGATATTTTCTCAGGACTACTCATAGTCTTGTTTTACATATTTTTTTCTCATCCAACAGTCCCACTAGTCAAAACAATTCTATTCGGAGCATTCATTTCGATGTTTCCTGATTTCATAACATTCTTACACTGGAAAATGGGTGTGCCCTATCTTGCAAAAATTTATCAATTTCACCAATGGGTTCACAAATTTCAACGAGGATCAAAGGAGAGAGCCTGGACACTTCGGAATACCACCAATGATATTATTTTTTCGGCAATAGCAATACTATTATTATTTTTGTAATTTTTTGCTTTATAGGCTTTATAGACTTTCAGCTTTCGACTCTTACAAATATTTCGCTGTCCAACTCTTCTTATCTTTTTTGAGTTTTTCAGGTGTCCCCTCGAAATTCACATGTCCACCAAGCTCTCCGCCATCTGGACCAAGTTCAATCACATGATCCGCATCGCGAACCACATCAAGATTGTGCTCAACCACAATCACAGAATTTCCCTTGTCCACAAGAGCATTCAAAACCAAGAGTAATTTTCGGATGTCATCAAAATGAAGTCCAGCTGTTGGTTCATCCAGAATATACAAAGTGCTTCCTGTTGATTTTCGAGCAAGTTCAGTGGCCAATTTTATTCTCTGCGCTTCTCCACCTGAAAGATTGGTTGCACTTTGCCCTAATTTCAAATACCCCAAGCCGACATCTTCCATGGTTTTGAGTTTTTCTGCAATCAAAGGATGCTGAGCAAAAAAGCGAAGTGCCAACCGCACATCCATGTCCAAAATTTGTGCCACATTAAACCCTTTGTATTCAATCTCCAAGGTTTTTTTGGAAAAACGAGTTCCGCCACAAGCTTCACATTTCACATACATATCAGGAAGCAAATGCATTTCGATTTTCTTTGAACCTTCACCCTGACAGACCTCGCATCTTCCACCTTTCATATTAAAAGAAAAACGACTGGCGGAATATCCCCTGTTTTTGGCTTCTTCAACGCCAGCAAACAAATCGCGAATATGAGAAAAAACTCCAGTATAAGTTGCGGCATTTGAGCGAGGAGTTCTCCCAATTGGATTTTGATTGATGCTAATGACTTTTTTCACATGTTCAAAGCCTTTGATTTTTTTGTGTTTTCCTGGAAGATCCTTGGTGTTGTAGAAATGACGAGAAAGGGCTTTGGCTAAAATATTCTTCACTAAGGTTGTTTTTCCGCTTCCTGACACACCACAAATAACCACGAATTTTTCCAGTGGAATTGCAACATCAACATTTTTCAAATTGTTTTCTTCTGCTCCAAGGATTTCAATGAACTTTCCGTTTCCGGTTCGATATTTTTTCTTGTCAGAAACTTTTTTCTTCTTGGAAATATATTGGGCAGTCAAATTTTTTGAGCTCATCAATTTTTTGTAGTCTCCTTCGAAAACCACAATTCCACCCTCTTCACCAGCCCCAGGACCCATATCCACAATCCAATCTGCAGCCTTGATAATGCTTTCATCATGCTCAACCACAATCAAAGAATTTCCCACATTCTGCAAATCCTTGATAGTATTAATCAGTTTTTCAGTGTCGCGAGAATGCAAGCCAATTGATGGCTCATCCAAAACATAGACAATTCCCATCAATTGAGAATTGAGTTGGGCAGCCAAACGAATTCTTTGCGCTTCTCCGCCAGAAATTGTTTGGGCAGAGCGTCCAAGATTCAAATACTCCAGACCAACATTCTCCAAAGCTTTCAAACGTTGCAAAATTTCTCTGACAATAGGATGTCCGATATTTTTTTCCTGATTTGTTTGAGTCCATTTTTCAACATTTTGAAAAAATTCTCGAAGATGGGTGACACTCATTGAAACCAAATCGTCAATTGTTTTTCCTTGAACCTCGACTGCCAAATATTCCCTCTTTAATCTTTTTCCTTCGCAAGTCGGACAAGTGTGCGCGGTCATATATTTTTCAATTTCGCTTCGCACATAGTCAGATTTTGTTTCTCGATATTTCTTTTCCAAAGCCGGGATCACACCCTCAAATCCCTCATTGCCATACAGCACAATCGCAATTTGAGCAGCTGACAATTTTTTCACCGGAACATTCATTGAAAATTTGTATTTTTTGGCAACATCCTTCAATGTCAAAAGTTGAACACTTTGCCCAGAAATTTTTCCGCCCGATTTGCTCCATGGTTGAATTGCGCCTTCCATCAAAGAAAGATTTTTATTTGGAATAATCAATTCCTCATTAACTTTTAAGGTGTACCCCAGACCAGAGCAGGTGTCACACGCTCCCTCTGGAGAATTGAAAGAAAAATGTCTTGGTGTCACCTCTTTGATTTTCACTCCGCACTCAGAGCAGAAAAAATCTTGATTATATCCTCGCTCCTCAACATTATCAAAAAGGATTTTCATTGAATTCCCACCAATCTTCATCGCTGTTTCAATTGAGTCCAGCATTCTTTCCGTGTCAGGTTTTTTCTTGTCCAAAACGATTCGATCAATCACCATTTCAATATCAGTTTGAATTTCACTTTCTTCAAGCATCATGGTTTCAGCCACGGTGAACATTTTGCCATTGAAACGCACGCGAGCATATCCCATCTGTCCAATGTGCTTCAAGAGTTCTTTTCCAGAAAGATTCTCTTTCGGTTTTGCCAAAATGGCGACTTGGGTGTGGTGTGAAAAAGTCAAAATCTCATCCAAAATTTCTTGATTGCTTCTTTTTTGCATTGAAGTTCCACACTCAGGACAATGCAAAATTCCAACCTTGGCAAACATAATACGAAGATAATCATAGACTTCAGTCAGAGTTCCAACAGTCGAGCGCGGAGATCTTGAAATGCTTTTTTGATCAATGGCAATTGGAGGAGAAAGATTTTCAATCTTATCAACATCCGGCTTGACTGATGGATCCAAAAAATTTCTTGCATATGAAGAAAGGCCTTCCATATACCTTCGATTTCCTTCCGCATAAATCGTGTCGAAAGCCAAAGAAGATTTTCCTGAGCCCGAAAGACCGGTGATCACCACAAACTTGTCGCGCGGGATGTTAACATCAATATTTTTCAGATTATTCACCCTTGCACCCTTGATCACGATTTCATTGGTCTGCTTTGAAGTTTCTTTTTTGGAAGCCATAGTGGAGGTTTTTAGTATTATGTATTATGTAGAATGTATAATGTTTGGAGTATAAATGCGTGCTCTTGTTGAGGTTCAATTTTTCTTTACTACAAGCCCAGATTTCAAATTTATACTGGAGATAATTGTATCAGTAAAATCCCGAAATGTAAAGACTTGCAACTTATTCAATTAGGTGGGTATTTAAATAGGTATTTTGCTGCGTAACATGCTACGTAGCAAAAAAGAATCCCCGCTACGGAGATCCTTTTTCAAAAAACATACTCTTATTGTCTATTTCATTTGACTACTGAGTTGAGCAAATAGGATGAAGCCATACGTGAAAACTGCCATCATAATGATTGGAGCAACCAAGGAAATGTAGTTTTTCTTCCCTGGCTTAAACAATCTGAGAAGAAGTGAGTTTCCCACCACTGAAATCGAACTCATAGCCATCGCCAAGCCTGCCAACTCAGGCTTCAAGACCAAGCCAAGACCAAAGAAAACGCGAGCCGCAATCGGAATTCCGATCACATTATAAAACAAAGCAAAGAACATGTTCTGTTTTATTTTTCCCATCGTTTCTTTTGAGAGATCCAGTGCTGTGACCACATCATTCAAATCACTTTTCATTATCACAATGTCACCCGCCTCCATAGCTACATCAGTTCCACTTCCCATGGCAATTCCCACATTGGCCTGAGCAAGCGCTGGCGCGTCATTCACACCATCACCAACCATGGCGACCTTTTTCCCAAGTGTTTGAATTTTTTTCACTTCATTGGCTTTATCTTCAGGCAAAACTTCTGCCAAAATGTTCGTGATTCCAACTTGCAATCCAATGGCCTTTGCTGTGCGAGCATTGTCACCAGTAATCATCCACACTTCAATTCCCATTTTCTTCAGTTTTTCAACAGCTTCGCGAGATGTTTCCTTGACTGTGTCAGCCACTGCAATAATTCCAACGATTACTTCTTTGGTTGCCAAAATCATTGCAGTCTTTCCCTGCTCTTCAAGACGCGCCATTTTTCTTTCAATCTTCTTCACATCCAAGTTGAGCGTTTCAAGCATCAACTTTCTTGTGCCAATAAAATATGTGATTCCATTGACATCTCCTTGGACACCTCTTCCCGTGATCGAATTGAAATTTTGAACTTCTTCCAGATCAATGCTTTCCTCACCAGCATAATTGCAAATTGCTTCCGCCAACGGATGCTCTGAAAGTTTTTCGAGACTTGCCGAGATTGCCAAAATTTCATCCTCATCCATTGTGCCAATGGAAACGATGTCTGTCACTTCCGGTTTGCCGTGAGTAAGTGTTCCAGTCTTATCAAAGATTACTGCCGAAATGTTTGAGGCAGCTTCCAAGGCCTCTCCACCTTTAACCAAAACTCCATATTCAGCACCTTTGCCTGTTCCAACCATGAGTGATGTTGGAGTCGCCAAACCAAGCGCACATGGACACGCAATCACAATCACCGAGGTGAAAGCCATGAGCGAAAATGCCAAAGTTGCGCCGAGTGCAAAATACCAAATCAAGAATGTCAAAATCGCAAGACCAATCACAGCCGGCACAAACCAAGCCGAGATGCTGTCCGCAAAATTTTGAATTGGTGCTTTCGATCCTTGCGCTTCTTCAATCAAGCGAATGATTTGAGCCAGTGCAGTTTCACTGCCAACTTTTGTCGCCTCAAATTCAAAACTTCCAGTTTTGTTCACTGTTCCTCCAATCACAATGCTTCCAACACTTTTTTCCACTGGCAAACTTTCACCAGTAATCATGGACTCATCCACCGCCGATGTTCCCTTGGTGATTTTTCCATCGACTGGAATTTTCTCTCCCGGACGAACCACCACGATGTCTCCATGAATCACATCTTCAATTGCAACATCAAGAGTCTCGCCACCACGAATCACGCGCGCGGTTTTTGCCTGAAGTCCCATCAGTTTTTTGATCGCATCAGAAGTTTTTCCTTTTGTTCTGATTTCCAACCACTTACCAAGAATCACAAAGGTAATCAAATAGGCTGCGGTTTCAAAATACAGATCAGGAATTTTTTCTCCGCCGACCCCAATCACAGACTTGTTTGCAATCACATATGTTGCAAAATTATACAAACTATAAAAGAATGCAGTCGAAGTTCCAATTGCAATCAAACTGTCCATGTTGAATGTTTTCATTTTAAGCGATGACCACATTCCCTTATAGAATCCAGCTCCGATTATAAATTGAATTGGAATCGTAAGAAGCAATGAAAAAATTCCAACATATGGCGCCAAAGCTCTTTCGCCAGGAAGCCATTTGAAAAAATCCAAAAGCATGAAATACAACATTGGCAAACTCAAAATGAAACCAAAAATAAATTTGTTGAAATATTCAGAAATTTCTTTTTCTCTTTTTCGCGTTTCATATTCAGTGTCTTTTGCATCAACTTGCTCGGCACCATAACCACCTTTGACAATCGCAGCTATCAGCGCTTGCACATTCGTGATGTTTTCATCAAAAACGACAGAGACTTTTTCGGCTGAAAAATTCACCGTTGCTTGTTTGACTCCAGGTGTTTTTTTGAGTTGCCTCTCAATAAGCATTGCACACGACGAACAATGCATGCCAAAAAGTGACAGACTGACTCGCTTGTTTGGGTCAGTTCCCTTTTTTTCTTCAGCACCCTGAGATTGAGCGACTGCCATGTTGTTTGCTGTGACTGAATTCTTGATATCTTTAACATCGCTGGCAACACTCATGATAACTTTTCTTATTTCCTGCATGTCATCAACTTTCGAATTCACAATTTCCTCACCAATAATCGTCGCTTCATATCCAGCTCTTTTGATTGCATTGAGAACATCCAAGGTTGAATTTTTTTCATCGTCAAGAACCAGTTCTCCTTTGCCAGTTTTTGCGTCAATCAACATCTCACTGGCTCCTGCGAGCTCGGTCAATTCTTCTTTTGTAATCATCTCGCAAGATTCGCAATGCATTCCCGTGATCTGCAACTTGATTAATTTTTTCATATTAAGATAAGTTAAGTTAGATTAATTTTTTGAAATGGTATGCCCTGCTGAAGCCACGGCCTCAGAAAGTTCCTCGAGCGAAATTTCACGATCCGCCTGAACAACAGCTTCGCCACTGTTTTTTATGTCAACATTTTCCACGCCTGCAATTTTTTTAATTTTCATGGTGGCCAATTTCACGCATGACTCACAATGAAAACCATTTACTTTGAATTTTATTTCGTTCATATTGTTTATTGTAAGCTGTAAGCTGTTAGCTGAAAGTTATTATTCTACGGTTATTGTCCCACGAGCAACGCCCATTCCACAAGTTATTCTATAAGTACCTTTTTCAGTCGGTATAAATTTCATCTCGATAACTTTTCCAGCCGTCAATTGATACACATCCGTGGTTAAGCCTGGAACAGTGATCGTGCTCATGCAACCCGCACCATTCTCTTTCACATCCACCGCAAATTTAACCGGTTGTCCCACTTTGACTTTGAAAGTGTTTGGGGAGATATCACCGTTTAAAGTGTACGAAGTGTTAATAACTTGCTCAGTTACTTTCGCATTGTCAGTCGCGGGCACAGTTTCAACCTTTCCTTCGGCGACCGCCACAGCCTTCCCGGCACCGCCACAACCACCACAGCCTCCTGCTGATGCTCCACTCCCGCCAGAGCCCCAACTTCCTTGTCCGGAAGCAGAAGCATCCTGGGTCACTGTGGCATCTGTAGTGCCATCTGAGCCACCTTCCTCAACCACATTAAATGACCCAGTATACATTCCCATTGAACAAGAAAAGGCTATTTTTCCAGCTTTTTCAGGCGTGAATTCAATGATATTTTCCCCAGCTTTCAAGTTCTTTTGAATCTTCAAGCTTGGCACCACCAGACTGCTGGCACATGAATATGGGGCTTGAGCGTCAATAACCCACTTAACAGGCACACCTTTTTTGATCGTGATTTTGTTTGGAGAATATCCATTGGAAATTTCTTTCATCCTGACAATTTGCACTCCGTTTTCCATGGTCACATTTGGATCAGAAACTTGATTTTTTGTTTTATTGTTGTCAGTTGAATTTTGTGTTTTGAATGTCGGCACCTGCCAACCAGTCAGATTGAATCCATTGGTGATGTTAAACATCGCCAAGAAAATCACCAGGATTCCTGCAAACTTGAAAAATCTTTTGGCAAAAACTCCTTTGACTGAACTTGCCAATCCCCCCACTCCGAGCAAGCCAGGAGCTGTTCCAAGTGCAAACATTCCCATGATCAATGCGCCCTCGGAAAAGCTTCCAGTGCTCACCGCATAGAGTTGCATGGCCTGAGTGAATCCGCACGGAAAAAAAAATGTCAGCGCTCCCATCACGAAAGAATTTTTGTGACTATATTCTTTGGTGTTGTTTTTTATTCCCAAAAAATTGCTGATGCTTTTTGGCAAAGTCAAACCACCTTTTTCCATGCGAGGAAAAATTCCAATCAGTTTCAAGCCAAGTGAGAGCATCACGATCCCAATTGCAATTGTCAAAATTCCCAAAGTCAAACCTGAAAATTGAAACGCGCTTCCAACCATGCCCAGGATTCCTCCCAAAGCTGCATATCCCGCGATTCTTCCGAAATTGAAAAACAAATGGGGACGAAACCTTTGCATTGGCGAAGCCTCAGGATGTTTTTCACTGTGGCGAGCTGAGATTCCCAAAATCAAACCTCCAACCAAAGCCATGCAAGTTGAAATTCCAGCCGTGATTCCCACCAAGAAAACCACACCCAAGCTTGAAGGGTTCGATCCAGCTCCAACATTAATGTCGGTCAACCCAACACCTTTCGCCAAGATATACAAAACAAAAAGCACAACTCCAGCCATCATCAAATCCTTATAATCCCCAACATTGCGACTGAGCAGTGGTTTTTTTTCAGCCGTGCCGAGTTTATATCCGATGGCCTCAATGGCCTTTTTAACTTCTTCCATGTTGGGCTTTTGAGATTCGAAAAAAATCTCAGCAGTTCCTTTTTTGCAATCAGCTTTAATTTTTTTAATTTTAGAAATTTCTGAAAGTTTTTCTTCCATCAAAATCTCACAACTCCGACAATGCATGCCAGAAATTGGAACAGTCATTTTATACATATTTTCAATTTTAAATTATTTATTAACGCATTAACGAATTAACGCATTAGGATGTCAGAAAGAATTTTAAATTATTTTTCAAACAGATTTACAAACAAGACAGAATAAATTTTTTAAAAATACTTTCCTTGCTTGAGTAAGCCTTTGTTTTTTCTAAAATTTTCCAATGATTGTGTCGAGTGAGGGAAAATTTTAGATAAAAAACAAAGAGCGTCGAGGAGGATTTTTCAAAAAATTTAATTCTGGATGGTTTGTCGCGACAAGCAAGCAAACACCAAAACACGCCTTCATCTTATCATGAAGGGCGTAAAAAGAAGAATTTTATTCTTTTTTCAAGACCGAAAAAAGAACATCGGGCTTCGGAGGCGAAGCTGAAGAAAGTTCAGTTAAAGTATTTTTAAAAACAGAATTATTGTCAAAAGCAACCTGAGCAGAATCAATTGCCAAAAATTTTACTCCTTGAGAAAAAATCGAAGTCTGCACGGCAGATGCGCCACCTTGCTTGTCTTGGCAACATGGCTTCAAAGAATTTCCAGCAGGCACATCTTGTTGATGCAAAATTGGGCCATTGGCAACATAATGAGTCATTTCTCCCGACATATACAAATTTGCATTCATTGAACCCATTTGGGCATTTGCCATCATTCCATCAGCAAAACCACCAGAAATCACAATGATTGCAGTCAAAAGAAAACTTGGCAAAATTTTTCGAAACATCTTTTTCATTTGCTTAATTTAACAAAAAAAGAATTGAACAAAACTGAGTTTCGCCTACCTTCTCGAAGCTCAGTCTTGATTTGTAAATATTCATACGCAACCAATATTGTCTTCTTTCACTTGACTTTTCCCTTATTTGAGACTATATTTGCATACTAACAGTTTCTTGAAAAATAACCGCCAAAAGGCACAAATAAAGGGAAGGATTATGCATTTTCATATAGATTTTTCTTGTGCGGATATTTTTCAATTCACTTTAAGAATAATCCAGACACTGAGTTGCCTAGCATTCTGCTTTATGATTATCCTTCTTGGCATTTATGCAATTAATAGCAAAACTCACCATTACGAATGGCCAAGACAGGTTTTTGGCTGGATTCTCATCGTTGTCGCTATCGTTCTGTATCTTTTTCTTTCTCATTATTTTCACATGTAGAATAGCTACCGAAAGGGCACGAAAAAAGTTACTACCACAAAGGGGGAACGAAAACATGAAAGTATTACTGATTAATGACGATGCAGATCCGAAAAACTTTGGCCACTACATCGGTCAATTGCCAAGTGGACATTATGCAGCTGTCGAAACAATGCTTCCGGATGAAGAGATAGCTGAAAAAACGCGAGCAAGATTTATCGTTCTTGACTTCGAGGATGAGGATGAGAAAGTTCCACTGGCCAATAATCTGGCAATAAAATTCCCAAACATCACAATAATCTTGGTCGATAATAAGTATGTGCAACCAGAGTGCCCGCATAATCTCATTATCGTATCAAGAATCACCCAGGCTGCCGAATACATTTATAATAATGCTTGGTAATCCACCTGGGAAGGAGACAGCCGCAACCGGTTGTCTCCTTTTTTTATTGCAAAGAATTTTTCTTGCGAAGTTTTCGGTGATATGTAATTGCAAAACGATGTGCCTCATCCATGATAGACTTAATCAGGTTGTCATCTTTTAGGATATTTTGAATCTGTTTTACCTTTTTCTTTTGCAAATTTTCTCCTAATATCATATCTAGTTTTTTTCTTGTTGGCCCTTTGGCAACCGAAACAACATTGACAATTAAGCCAAGTTCTTTTTGTAATAATTTTTCAGCCATATTTAAATGTCCAGCTCCTCCATCAAGAAAAACCAGATCTGGCATTGGCCAATCATTCTTGAAGCGACGAAGCAAAACTTCTCGCATCATTGCCACATCGTTTGAGCCATCCACGGTCTTTATTTTGAATTTTCTATATTGAGATTTGTTCGAAACTCCATTTTCAAAAACCACCATTGAGCCAACTGCATGCTGACCAGAAATGTTTGATATATCAAATGCCTCAACACGAAATCCAGATGACTGATGACTGATTATTGATGACTTTTCGTCAAAATCCCTCGTCATCAATGCCACATCTCTGATATGTTGAAGCGCATATATTTTATTCCTGAGAAGTGCTGCTTTTTCAAATTCATTTTTCTTAGCAAGAGATTGCATTTCTTTTTCCAGAGTTTTGATCAAGTTTTTTTTCTTGCCTTCGAGAATCATTTTTATTGCACGGATATTTTTTGCATAATCCATTTTGGAAATTGCTCCAGCATACGGCCCAGGGCACATTCCAATCTGAAAATCCAGACAACCTTTTTCAGTTTTTTGTTTTCCCGCGTGAAACGGAAAAATTCTGCGAATAATTTTGAGCGCAGTCTGCATTTGGAGTTTGCTAGTGTAAGGACCAAAGATAGCTTTCAACTTATAGCTTTTAGCTTCCAGATTTTTAAAATTCAAATCAGTAAAACGAATAATTAAGACTTTTGGAAATTCTTCTTTTGTGATTGCAAAATATGAAAAACTTTTATCATCTTTTTCCAGCGTGTTATATTTCGGCTGATGCTTTTTAATTAGATTACTTTCCAAAATCAAAGCTTCCAGCACGCTGTCAGTCTCCTCAAAATCAATATTTTCAACTTGCGAAACCATCAATGAAATCCATTCACTTCTCCCAGCCACTTCCACCGCTCGAAAATATGACTGCACGCGACTTTTCAGATTTGTCGCTTTTCCTATGTATAAAATTTTTCCTTTTTGATCACGGAAAAAATACACCCCCGGATTTTGAGGCAGCTCAGCCACTTTTCGTTGTATCATTGACTTTTCCATGATTTAGGAGTATAACTAACAATCTTCTTTCCCAACTGAATATTACATACATACTACAACCAAAAACCCGAAAAGGGCAAAAAAATAACCAGCCGAAAGGCAAGGAGGGTACACACCATGGTAGTTCTTTGTTTAAACAAAAGCTTCAAAGGAAGCGATCTCGTACGTGCACTTTCAAACATGAAGACTGAGCATATCAGCGTCAAACTCAATGACACATTAATCCCCTTTAGAATCGCTGGTAGCAAAATAGAACACTCATCCTACCTGGCCACCATTTCACATGGAATATGGGGCAAAATTGACACATGTCTCAGCCCACTCTTGCCTGATTCACATTATACGGAGTTAAGCTTTGACTGTCGTATATGCACTGTGGGCGGAGCAAAAATATTCGAAATACTTCTTGATGAATTATTGAAAACTCTTCAGTAAATAATATTCGCGAGAAGCAAAGAGGGTGATGTTTAGCTGAAATATCAGCAAAACATCACCCTCTTTTTTATTTCAAAAATACAAAATACAGATTCTTCGACTTCGTTAATTTTCCTTTCAGTTAAATTAACTTCGCTCAGAATGACATTCTTTTTTTACTTTTAGCATTTACACACTTAGATTAGAGCAATGTGAGACTATTTTTCTTTTTGGCCCATATGCAACGACAGTGAATCGGAGCTTTTGGAAATTGAGTATTTTTCCAAAAGCGTGCCAAAAAGAGAAATGGTCGAGCAATTGCATAAGTCCTAACTTTAAAAACTTGCTGAACTTACCCCAGGCTTTTAGGTTTCAAAACCTTCCTCAAATATTTCGCCGTATAACTTTCTTGATGATATTTTATTATTTCTTCAGGTGGCCCAGTGACCACAATTTTTCCACCACCGTCTCCCCCTTCTGGTCCCATGTCAATGATCCAATCAGCAGTTTTGATTACATCCATGTTGTGTTCAATAACCACCACCGTATTTCCAGCATTCACCAAGCGATTCAAAACTTCCAAAAGTTTTTTGATGTCATCAAAGTGAAGTCCAGTTGTTGGTTCATCCAAAATGTACAAAGTGTCGCCTGTTGCTCGGCGTGAAAGCTCTGAAGCCAATTTGATGCGTTGCGCTTCTCCACCAGAAAGAGTAGTCGCGCTTTGTCCAAGTTCAATATATCCCAAACCAACATCCTCCAAAACTTTAAGAGGATCTGAAATTTTTGAGAGTGAATCGAAAAATTCAACTCCTTCAGAAACTGTCATTGCCAAAACTTCAGCAATATTTTTGTCCTTATATTTCACTTGCAGAGTTTCGCTGTTATATCTTTTTCCATTGCAAACGTCGCATGGCAAATATACATCTGGCATGAATTGCATTTCAATTTTGAGATATCCTTCACCTGAGCAGTTGTCACATCTTCCCCCGGGAACATTAAAGGAGAACCTGCCGGGGCCATAACCTCGCATTTTTGCGTCCTTAGTTTTGGCAAACAGTTCTCGGATATGCGTGAAAAGTCCAGTGTAAGTCGCTGGATTTGAGCGTGGCGTTCTTCCAATCGGAGATTGATCAATCATGATCACCTTATTAATGTTTTCAATCCCAACAATTTCCTGATGCCTGGCTGGAACATCAAGCGCGCGATGAAGCTTATTTGCCAGAGCTTTATACAAAGTATCCTCAACCAATGTTGATTTTCCAGAACCTGAAACTCCAGTCACGCAAGTGAAAACTTTCAAGGGAAATGTTGCCGTAACATTTTTCAAGTTATGTTCAACAGCTCCTCGCACCACAATTGATTTTTTCTTATTAACAGAGCGACGAACTTTTGGAATTTCAATTGAAAGTTCTCCGCGCAAATATTTCCCAGTCAAGGATGCTGGATTATTAATCACTTCTTCCGGTGTTCCTTGAGCCACAATTTCTCCTCCATGTTTTCCGGCTCTCGGTCCAATGTCAACCAACCAATCCGCACCTCGCATCATCTCCTCATCGTGTTCAATAACAATCAAAGTGTTTCCAATTGCTTGAAGATGACGAAGTGTTTCAGTGAGCTTGGTGTTGTCTCGCGCGTGCAGTCCGATTGATGGCTCATCCAAAATATACAAAACTCCCACGAGTTGTGAACCAATTTGCGAAGCCAAACGAATACGCTGAGATTCTCCTCCAGACAAGGAATAGGCCGCTCTTTGCAAAGTCAAATAGTTCAAACCAACATTATTCAAAAAAACCAAACGAGCGATAATCTCTTTCATGATTCTGCCGGCGATCAATTCTTCTCGATGGGTCAGCTTCATGCTCTCAAAAAAAGAAACGCTTTCGGCAATACTTTGAATTGAAGTTTCATGAATATTTTTACCGCCAACAGTAACCAGAAGAACATCACCTTTATAACGTGAACCTTTGCAAACACTGCAAGGCTTTTGCGACATATATTTTTCAATATCCTCGCGAACACCATCTGAAGTTGTGGTTCGATATCTTTCTTGTAGCCAAGACACGATCCCAGTCCAGCGAACATTAAAATGTCCTCCGCCTCCGCGCGCAAAAAATTTCACTCTGATCACATCTTCGTCTGCATGACCATATAAAAGCAAATCGAGTTGCTTTGCCGTCAAATCTTTGATGCGTTTATTGTCAGGAATATTATAAAATTGTGTTACTGCTTTCAAAACACTTCCGATATAATTATTCGGCTTATAACTCCATGGCATCAATCCTCCTTCAGCTATGGTTTTGTTTTTATCAGGAAGCATGCGTGCGGGATCAATTTCTTTTTTATTTCCCAACCCCTCACAAGCTTCACATGCGCCATACGGAGAATTGAAGGAAAACAATCTTGGCTCCATCTCAGGAAATTCAATGTCATGAATTGGACAAGAAAGTTTTTGATTATAGATCTGTTCAACAAAGCACTCTTCTTTTAAGCTTTTCACTTTCGACTTTCCACTTTTGACTTCAGGTGTTGTGCAACGAATTTTCACCAGTCCTTGTGACATTTTTAGCGCTCGTTCAACAGCTTCAAAAAGACGAGACAGATTTTCATCAGTGATTCCAATGCGATCAACAACGATATCAATGCTGTGTTTTGCATATCTTGCCAACTTTAAATCCTTCGTATCTTCAAGTTTGGTCAATTTTCCATCAATAATTGCATCGGAAAATCCTCGCTTCCACATGTCATCCAGAATCGCCAAATATTCCCCTTTTCTTTCTCGCACAATCGGTGAAAGAATTTCGATTGATTGAGATTTGTTTTTACCGCCCCC
>CAYVME010000016.1:0-21695 GCA_964452415.1 uncultured Bdellovibrionales bacterium | reverse complement strand
GATTCACTCTCGTTGCATATGGGCCAAAAAGAAAAATATCTGACCAAGCAAATTTTTGATAGATTTATTTTCTAATTTTCACCTTCAATTTATTTTCGAGATTTGTCATGATCAAATTCATGACATCATCAACTTCTTTTCCATTCAAAGTTTTTTCCGAAGCTCCAAGCGTAATGTGAAAAGCTATGCTTGATTGATCATCTGCAAAATCAATAACATCAAAAAGATCCACATCAATAACCAGATCTCCACCGGCAAGTTGAATGACTGCCAAAATTTCATCAACACTCACGGACGAATCGGCAATCATTGAAAGATCCCTGGAAACAATCGGATGTTTTCGAATCGGAGTATATTCCCTCTCAGCCTCTGAGATTTCCAAAAGTTTTTCCATTTCAAACTCAAACATCACCACTCTAGTATTGATATCGAAACTCTCAAGCACGAAAGGATTGATTTCGCCGACAAAACCAAGTGACTGCTCACTACCCTGAATTTTAATCTCGGCGCTTCGACTTTGATGCCAAAGAGAAGCTGGCGTTTCAACTGGAACATGCCCCAAATTATTATAGTAATGATCAGTGATTCCAAGTTGTGCCAGCACATGATCAACTGAGGCCTTAGCTTCAAAGAAACCTGACTGGGCGCGCTTATCCGAATTCATCTTCTTGACATTTTTCTTTTCCAAAACCATTGCCCCAACCAACATGACTTTCTCCTCAGGCAAAGCCTCAAGAGTTGGCCAATATGTTTTGCCAATTTCAAAAATATGAAATTCTCCAAAATTCTTCAAATTTTCCCTGACATTTTTCAAAATATTTGGAATCAAACTAATTCGAAGCAAGGATTGGTCAGGACTCATTGGCATTTCCAATTCAAGATGCTTAACCGCTCCAAGCTGACAAGAAGAAACTTCTTTGGGTCCATAGAAAGAATAATTGTAAACTTCAGAGAATCCTTGTCCAAGCAAAATATTTTTCAATGCTCTTTCAAAAATTCTTGATTCATTTTGCTTGGCTGCCATCACCAGAACATGAGGAGCCTGGTCAGCAATTTTCTCATACCCATACAATCTGCCAATTTCCTCAATCAAATCCTCGCTTGATTTCAGATCGATTCTGAAAGTTGGAACTTCGACAACAATTATTTCCTTTTTAACATCAACTTTCAAGCCCAAAGATTCAAGAATCTTTTTACTTTCTTTAACTGGAACGTTTATCCCAAGTAATCTATTAATATATGCAATTTCGAGGGTCAATTTCCAAGGTTTAATCTTTTCATGATATTCATCGGAAATTTCTTGCAAAACTGCGCCTGCGGTGTGCTCCAGAATTTCAATCAATCTCACCATCGCTTTTTCAGACAGATTTGGATCGAGTTCTTTTTCAAAGCGAGAAGATGCATCAGTCATCAAAGCCAAACGACTTCTTGTTTTTCGAATCGAAAGAGCTTTGAAATTTGCAGCCTCCAAAATTATAGTTGAGGTTTGATCTGAAATTCCTGATTTTTGACCGCCCATAATTCCAGCCAAAGCCAAAGCTTCCCGCTTGTTTGCAATCACGATGTCATTTTTTTGCAACTTCTTTTCACTGCCATCAAGCAAAACAATTTCTTCCCCCTCTTTTGCAGACCGCACAATGATTTCATTCCCAATCACATCCGCGTCAAAAGCATGGAGTGGTTGTCCGAGTTCAAGCATGACATAATTTGTCGCATCAACCACATTATTGATCGCATTGATCCCACATGCTTCCAAGGTGTTTTTCATCCACTCAGGAGATGGACCAACTTCGACATTGCTCATCACTGCTCCGATATATCGAGCACACTGCGAAGAATCTTCGATCTTAATTTTCAAATTCTTGGATTTCCTGTTTGGCAAAATCAAACCATCATAATCATAATCCATTTCTCCTCCCTCAAGAGCCACAATTTCTCTGGCCATGGCCACATGCGAAACTGCATCATGCGCCCTGTCCGGAAGGACTTTGATATCCAAGACAAAATCATCATTTCCAAACACTTCAGCCAAGGGTTTTCCAATTTTATTTTTCTTATCCAAAAGCAAAATTCCTTCATGACTTTTTCCAAGCCCAAGCTCATCTTCAGCGCAAAGCATGCCAAAAGATTTTTCTCCACGAATTTCAGCTTCCTTAATTTCAATTCCATTTGGCAATTTTGTTCCAACCAAAGCCACTGGCACCAAGTCGCCAACCGAAATGTTGTGCGCCCCGCAAACAATTCCCAAAGTTTCACCAGTTCCAGCATCAACTTTGGTCAATTGAAGCTTGTCTGCATTCGGATGCTGGGAAATTTCCAAAATTTCTCCAACCACCACGCCTTCAAAATCACTACCGACTTTTTCCACACTTTCAACCTCAAAAGAATGCATGGTGATCAAATCTGCAATTTCATGGGCAGTTTTTTTTGTTCCTGAAAGCTCTTTGAGCCAGTTATAAGAATATTTCATGTTTTTAAAATTGTTTAATAAATCTTAAATCTCCTGAGTGAAAAAGTCTGATATCATTTATCTTGTATTTCATCATGGCAAGACGCTCAATTCCAAATCCCCAGGCAAATCCTTGATATTGATTTCGCTCATATCCAGCAGCTTCAAAAACGGCCTGGTTCACCATTCCCGCTCCACCAATTTCAAGCCAGCCAGCATTTTTGCAGGCGCTACATCCAGAGCCTCCACACACAGTGCAGCTGATATCAAATTCAAAGCTTGGCTCGGTAAATGGAAAATAACTAGGTCTAAGTCTCACCTGAACATCTTTTTTGAAAAATTTGGAAAAAAATTCTTGTGCGATAAATTTGAAATTTCCAACATTAATATCGTCGCCAACAAACAAAGCTTCAAATTGATGAAAAGTGTGCTCATGAGTTGAATCTGTCGCTTCATTTCTGAAAATCCTTCCCGGAATAATTATGCGAAATGGTGGCTTATGCTTTTCCATGTATCTGACCTGCACTGCCGATGTTTGAGTCCTCATTAAAGTTTTTTCTTTTTCTTCTTCATTCTTTAACCAAAATGTGTCTTGCATATCACGAGCAGGATGATCCTTGGGAACATTCAAATAGTCAAAATTATATTTTTCCAATTCAACTTGTGGCCCATCAGCAATTTCAAATCCCATTGAGGTGAAAATGTCTTCGATTTCATATTGAATTTTGCTCAGCGGATGCATGTGACCTCTTTTCAATTTCTTGGCAGGAATTGTCACATCAATTTTTTCAGAAGTAAAATCAAAACTTTTCTCCTTCAATTCTTTTTCCTTTTGAACAAGCAAACTTTCAATTTCAGCTTTAACTGAATTTCCAAGTTGTCCCACAATCTTTCTCTCGTCGCCAGACAAATCCTTCAGACCCTTGAGGATCTCAGTAAACTCACTTTTTCGGCCCAAAAACTTAATTTTCAAATCGTTAAGTTCAGCCAAAGTTGCCACCTCTTGAATTGAAGCCAGTGCCTCTTCCTTTATTTTTTCGATTTTTTCCTTCAACATATAAAATCTATGCCAATCTACTAATAAATGCCACTCCACTAATCACGAAATTTGTCCATTCGCATTATTAGCAATTCGTAGATTGGTGTTTATTCGCAGATTAGTATTACATCATGTGAAATTATCCAATAACCTCATTTTAAGCCCAAAAAGAAGAAAAGTCAAAAATATCAATATTCACAAATCAGCACAAACTGTCAACAATATTCTTCTTAACATTTTGCACAATAAGTGCCATATTTAAACTTCATATGTTGCTAAAAAATCAGAGCTGGAGAGCCGAAACTCAAGGAGAAGAATAGCCAAGGAATCTGCTCAGATGCTTTTACGATTATCTCGATGAAATCATCGCGAAGATCAAAGAAGCAATCGCAACCGAAGCATAAAGAACGGGATTTAAACTTTCCAAGAAAAGACCTTCCACAATGTATATATGGGAGGTCTTTTTTGGAACATTTTAGATAAATAATGCTGGGATTTTAAATTTTTGAAAAACATAATTCAAATCAAAAAAAATTGACTTTTTAAAATCACTCATTTCTATTTAGTTTTTAGTCTTGGGGGCATATTCGAACCAGTCTCCAATTTAGAACTGTCTGGAATAATGGTCTTTTTTGAACTCCCAGTAAAGAAAGAAAAAAATAGCAACAATAAACTCACAAATAAAATTAAGACCATCCAAATGGTTCTCCTTTTAATTTGCAACCCATACTTCAAAAAAAACCATGTTTTATTTTTTTCAATCATGCATTTAAAATATATTTAATTAATATCCTGCACCTCCTGGCGTCCACCATCCCCAAGCCCATGTCGGTCTTACAGGATCAATAAGGCTGGTTGGCACGCCCATAGTTTCAGGAGCATGGTTGATGAGTTTGTAGTTTTCTCCGCCATCTGAGCAGTATATAAAAGCTGTAAAGAAATTAGACGAATTACGATGTTCTATAGGTAATGCTCCGACTTCTGCAGCTAACAAAGGTATCCAATTAGAGCCAGCAATGGATGATAACCAACAACCTGCCCCAGGCCCCGGATAATTACCATGACCCGCATAATAAACTTGTAGAGCTGAATTGATAGATTTTAGTTGTAGCATATCTTTTGCCGTGTTTGCCTTTATTCTCGCATTGCTCGTGCTCACCAAAACAACTCCAGCCAAAATCCCAATAATTGCAATCACAATCAAAAGTTCAATCAATGTGAACCCCTGCTTGAAATTTATTTTTGTTTTATTCATATAGAATAAATTATTTTTTATACCTCCCGAAAAAAAATAGAGCGCGCCACATTTCCATATTCCCTTATCTATTTCTCAATAGTCTACTCTAAACTTTTATATTCTAGCAATAATCTTTACAAATCCCAACTTGCCAATTTTCAAGACTTTTCCGTCCAGATTTGAAGATATGATAAGCTGTGGATCAGTGAGTTTTTCATCGCCAACTGCCTGTCCGGCCAGGGAAACTCCACCCTGTTCGATTTTTCTTTTGGCGTCTCCCATGCTTGAAGCATTGCCGGATTTCACCAAAAGCTCAGCAAGCTTCATTTCTCCCTCCACCGCAAATTCAGGAACTTCAGTCGGGATTTCTTTTTTGGAAAAAGTGTTAATGAAAAATTCTCTAGCTGAGCGTGCATCATCCTCACTGTGATAAATTTTCACAATTTCTCCAGCAAGACGAAGCTTCGCATCGCGTGGATTCAATGTTTCATCCAACATTGCTTTTTCAATTTCGGCAATTTCTTCCATTGGCACTCTGGTGCAATGCACAAAATATTTCACAATCAATTCATCTCCGGCACTCATCACCTTTCCAAACATTGAATTGGCGTCGTCCATCAAGTTGATTGTGTTTCCCCAGGAAGAACTCATCTTTCTTCCATCTGTTCCCTCAATCAAATCCATCATCAAAACATCTTGTGGGTTTTGCTTGTATTTTTTCTGCATCTCTCGTCCAGCCAAAAGATTGAATCGTTGGTCAGTTCCACCAAGCTCCAAATCAGCTTTCAGCACCACAGAGTCATAACCCTGCATCAAAGGATACAAAAGCTCGCGCAGTGAAATGCGAGTTCCCTTTTCCAATCTTTTTTTGATATTATCGCGAGCAATAAACTCAGCCAAAGAAAAAATATCAGCTTGCTCTGAAATTTCACCATATGTTAATTTTCCTAGCCAATCAGAATTTTTCACCACTTCAACCTTGCTCATGTCCAAGATTTTTCCAACTTGCTCAAAATATGTTTCCAGATTTTTTTCCACAACCGCCTTTTCCAGCATTGGTCGCTCGCTTTCCTTGTCTGAAGTGTCACCAATCACGCCCGTGAAATCACCAATCAAAAAAACAATTTGGTGTCCCAACTCCTGCAAGTCTCGCAGTTTGAGGAGTGGCACAGCTCGCCCCAAATGGATGTTTGGACTTGTTGGATCAGTTCCGAATTTGATGCGAAGCTTCTCACCACTCAAAAGTCTTTTTTTAAGATTTTCGCGATCAATAACCTCATTAACTCCACGCGAGAGAATTTCCTCAATTTGTTGTTCTTTTTCCATAGTTATATTATTGAGTTCTTCTATTAAATATAGTTTAATAATACCAATTTAAACCCTTTTTTGCAACACTTGCATTTAATTTACTTAGAAACTTACGCATTTCATGCTGTTGATAAACATAATATTTAAGTGTATACTGGCTATTAGCATAAAATACCCAGCAGAAAAGGAGGGTCTCGTGACCAAGAAAAGTATGCGCGATTTCTATTCACGCGTAGAAGAACAGAAAGCAAAATTTCAAGCAACAAAGAGTGAAGTCGAAGAATTGAAAAGGATAATACAAGGATCTAATTGTGACAATGAAGTCACATCAAATGATCAAGGATCAAAAAAGCAAAACTAAACCGGGTAGCACAATGATGCAACCCGGTTTAAAAATTTTCCAAAATTGTTTCTACAGCAGTCCCAATCTTTTCTTGGCTTCAAAGGCTTGGTGAGAATTCATCTTTCCTGATTTCTGAAGTTGTTCGATGGTTTTCAGGATATCAGCCTTATTCTTATTGATGTTTTCTGGTGTCATCACTTTTTTCATCAATTTCTCTCTTTCTTCTGGGCTCATCTTTTCCAGTTTCTTCATTGCCATTCTCTGCATGAAACCCATGTTGGCTGGATCCATCGGATCAGCATTCTTGTCTTTTTTCTTTTTGAAAGCGTCTAATATGCTCATAATATTTAAATGAATTTAAAAATTTACTTTTTGTACTTCAGTGTCAACTCATGACTTGTTACTAATAAGGCTGAAGCCACGAAAATCGATGAATATGTTCCGAAAACAACACCCACCAAAAGTGCCAAAGAGAAATATTTGATTGACTCTCCACCGAAAAGATATATCGCCAAAAGTGTGATAACAACTGTCATTGAAGTGTTGATTGATCGGACCAAAGTTTCATTCAAGCTTCGATTGACCACTTCCTCAAAGGGTTCTTTGCTTGAACCTCGAAGCAAATTTTCACGAGTTCTGTCATACACCACAATCGTGTCGTGAACTGAAAATCCAAGAATGGTCAGGAGCGCCGCAATAAAAGGAATTCCAATTTCAACGCCATAGAAATGTCCAAGCACTGAAAAAACTCCAGTGGTTATCATAATATCATGGGCCAAGGCAATCGCTGCTCCAACGCCATATTTCCAAGATTCAACTGGCCGTGAAACTTTTCGAAAAGCCCAAGCAATATAGGCCATGATTGTGACAATTGCCAAGGCAATTGCGCTGAGCGATTTTGATTTGAGTTCTCCTGAAACTGTCGAGTTTATGAAGTCTACGCTTGATTGAGTTGCGTCGCTGTATTTCCCATTCAAAGCTTTCCAAACTTCATCATTTGTTTTGTCATCTTCTGAGGCATATCTCACCACCATGGAATTATTTTCCGAAGTCTGCAAAGTCAAACTGCTCAAATTCAAATCTTTGAGAACATCAACGATTTCCTCTTTTGCTGGAACCTGACTGGCAAATTTGACCACCATGCGAGTTCCACCTGTGAAATCAATGTCATATTTCAATCCCCATACAGACAAACTCAAAACACTAAGCACGGTCAGAATTCCCGAAAAGATATACGAATATTTTGTTTTTCCAATTATATTAATCATAAATTTATTCCTTGATACTTTTTTTGCTTACACCAACCATCCATGTTCGACCATGGATCCAATCACTGATTATAAATTTAAGCATTGTTCTGGTTATCACAACCGCTGTGAACATTGAAACCACCACACCAATAAAAAGTGAAGCAGCAAAACCTTTCACAAATCCGGTTCCCATCAAATACAAGATTCCAGCAGTGAGGAGCGAGGAAATGTTTCCATCTCGAATTGAAGTCCAAGCTCGTTTAAATCCTTCTTCCAGAGAATTTGCAATTGTGCGTCCTCCGCGAATTTCTTCTTTGGTTCTTTCGAAAATCAGAATGTTTGCATCAACTGCCATACCGATCGAAAGCACGAATCCAGCAATACCAGAAAGTGTCAGCGTGATTCCAGTCATCTTGAAAATCGTAATCATCAGTCCAGTATAAATAAGCAAAGCCAATGAGGCGACAAGTCCAAGAAAACGATAGAAAATGAGCATGAAAACAACCACCGCACCCAAACCAATTGCACCCGCAATTAAAATGCTTCGAAGTGAATCAGCACCCAATGTTGCCTCAACGCTTTGCTGACCAACCAAAGTCAAAGGAACAGGAAGTGCTCCTTGATTCAATCTGTCTGCAATGTCCTTGGCCTCTTTGAATGTATACCCACCTGTTATCACGGCTTGTCCATTTGTGATTTCAACTTGAACCGTTGGCGCAATCTGAAGTTCTCCATCCAAAAAGATTGCGATTTGTTTATTGAGATTTTTCTTTGTAAGATCAGCAAAAAGCTTTGTACCCTCATCATCAAATTGAAGTGACACCTCAGGCTCTCCCAATCCTTGTCCTTGAGAATATTGGGCCGTGGCATTTTTTAAGTTCTTTCCAGTAAGTCCAGTTTCTTGATATTTAAATCTTGGATCTTGCGCTGCATCCAATTTAGCAAATAGAATGTGTGCCCCATGAACCTCCAAATCTTCGCCCTCTCCTCTTGATTCGATAAACTTGATAATGTGCCATCCAAATTCTGTTTCGATCAATTCAGCATAAACTTCTCCTGGTTTCAAATTAGAATCAAAAAGAGCTTTGTCAAATTCTGGCACATATGTTCCTTTTTTGGCAAAATCCAAATCACCACCTTTATCCTTGGAACTTGGATCTTCACTATTATCTTTTGAAAGCTGTGAAAAATCGCCACCATCCTTCACCTCATCAAGAATTTTTTGAGCTTTTGTTTTTTTTGTAGTATTGGCCTGCTCAAACATGGCAATTATCTGTGGATCAGGAGTACCTTCCTCCTTAAATTCAAGAGCTGGAGCATCCTTGATTTTCTGTTTTGCTTCGTCAATATTTTTAATTCCCGGAAGCTCCACAATAATCCTATATTCGCTTCCACTTTTTGCAGTCTGCACCAATGGCTCACCAACACCAAAAGCATTGACGCGCCTTTCAATCACATTCTGAGCCCCTTCCAAGGCCTCATCAATCTTTGATGAGCCAATGTTGGCAACATCGGCCTTGTATTCCAGATGAATTCCACCCTGCAAATCAAGACCCAAATTGATTTTGAGTTTGTTTATTGAATCATACAATTTTGGAACCTTGGCCGTGGCCTGAGGATATGAAACCAAACCAACAAAAACAGCCAACAGCACCACTCCTGCAAATTTCAATTGCAATTTTTTCTTTGTATTCATCCAGTAGTAGAAATTTGAATGACCATTGGTCAAAACCAACTTCCAATTTATATGCTAAATATATAGTTCTATTGAGCCAAATTCATGTTTCTTAATTTTATATCATTAAAAACAAAAATGCAACATTAGCAGATTCAAACAAAATAACACGGCAATCCATAATTTGGATTGCCGCTTCTTTACTTTTTCACAATTTCTGCTGACACTTTTTTATTGCTACTACTTTCTCGCAAATTTTTTGCTCTTAGTTCAATATGTAAATTCACCGCCACATATAGAACAAGTAGCACACAAGCAATCACAAGACCGAAAGAACCAATACTTTTTCCCTTATCATCTTCATGATTACTCTTTTGATTAGACATTACGGATATCCTCCTTTTTTATAAACTAAGCTCTTTGAGCTAATTATTATTAACCTGTCTTAACTATATACACGAAATCAATCTTGCCAAGCTTAAACCAACTTATCCTTTTTGATGCCTAGAGCACTTGCAACTTCAATGAGAACTTTTCTCGAACCATCATTACCAAGTTTTTTGTATGTCTCATCAAATGAAAGCCACACAAAAGCCTTATTTTCAAAATCTATCCTCACATCTTCTTGATTTGTTTTGACCGCATAATACACTGCATTTTTGAAAATATAAATTCCCTCACCTTTTGCAATCCGCTCATTTTTTTCATTCCCCTTGGCGGTATAAAAATATCGAACTGATGATCGAAAATTTGGCAAAATTTCAAGATCCGTTATTCCAGTTTCTTCCAGAATTTCTCTTCTGAGTGTTTGTTCTTCGCTTTCGTCTTCCTCAACATGACCTTTTGGAAAATCCCACTGCCAAGATCGATATTGCACCAAAAGAAAAAAGGTTTCATCTCCCTGTTTTCGATACACCACTCCGCCCACAGATTTTTCAAAAGATAAATATTTCATATAATCAATTATACCACACAAAAAACCGATTATTTCTAATCGGCTCTTGAAAGACTCATCATCTCAAACTTATTTCCCACAACATTTTTTAAACTTCTTGCCTGAATCGCAAGGGCAAGGATCATTTCTTCCAATATTATCCTTGTTTATGATTGGTTTTTGAGGAGCAGGAGCTTCATTTCCACTCTCCGTTTTGGCGTCGGAAAATTGCGAAATATTCTCCTGGGCTCCTTGAAATTGAATGTTTTTAGGCTCAACGGAAACTTGAGCAGAAGGTTGAGCTGAGACCATTGAGATTTTGAAAATTGTTTTCACTGTTGTTGAACGCATGTTTTCCATTAAATGCGAAAACATATGAAAAGCTTCTCTTTTGTATTCAATAAGTGGATCTCGTTGTCCATAACCCCGAAGACCAATTCCTTGGCGAAGATAATCGATTTCATCAAGATGATTCATCCAAAGAGTGTCGATTGTTTGAAGCACAATCGCCTTTTCAATTTGGCGCAAATTGTCCGCTCCAATTTCAGCTTCTTTTTGAATATATGCCTCTTTTGCTTTTGCCATGGCATATTCCAAAATTAAAGAAATTTTCTCAGGACTGTTTTTTGATTTATCCTCTCGAATTGATTCCAGTTTCTTGCGATCATTTTCAACAAATGGGAAAATATTTTGCAATTCGTTTGAAATAACTTGGGTGTCCCATTCATAATCTTCGCCAACACAATGCACTGAAACATTTCTTTCAATTTCTTCTTCAACATAACCCAGAATTTCATTTTTAATCTCTTTGGCCTTCAAAACTTCTTTTCTTTTTTTGTACACAACTTCGCGTTGCTTGTTCATCACATCGTCATAGTCCAAAACATGTTTTCGAATGTCAAAATTATAACCCTCAATTTTTGATTGAGCGCTTTCAATTGTTCGGGAAATAATTGCATTTTGAATTGGCTGATCCTCCGGAAGACCAAGCGTGTCCATCATGTTCTTCAAGCGATCTCCTCCAAATCTTCGCATAAGCTCATCTTCAAGAGACACAAAAAATTGCGTGACTCCAGGATCACCCTGACGACCAGCGCGACCTCGAAGCTGATTGTCAATGCGACGAGCTTCATGCCTTTCAGTTCCGATAACATACAAGCCTCCAACTTCTTTGACGCCTTCGCCAAGTTTGATGTCAGTTCCTCGTCCAGCCATGTTGGTGGCGATTGTCACTGCTCCGAGTTGACCAGCGCCAGCGATTATGGATGCTTCTCTTTCATGATGTTTGGCGTTCAAAACCTCATGCGCCACACCTTCGCGAGTGAGCAATGCACTCAAATATTCTGATTTTTCAATCGCCACAGTTCCAACCAAAAACGGCTGTCCTTTTTCATGATTTTCTTTGATTTCTTGCACGATCGCATCAAATTTTCCTTTCTCAGTTTTATACACCACATCTGGATAATCTTTTCTGATCAAAGTTTTGTTTGTTGGAATTTCCAAAACATCAATTTTGTACACTTTGGCAAATTCTTCTGCGCTGGTCGTGGCAGTTCCTGTCATTCCGGCCAATTTGTCATACATGCGGAAATAGTTTTGAAAAGTGATTGTCGCCAGTGTTCGAGATTCCTTTTGAACCTCCACTCCCTCCTTGGCTTCGATTGCTTGGTGAAGACCGTCAGAATATCTTCGCCCCTCCATTAGTCTTCCTGTGAAATCATCCACAATAATCACTTGTCCGTCTTTGACCACATAGTCTTTGTCTAACTTGAACAAAACTTCGGCCTTGAGTGATTGCTCAAGATGATGAACATAGCTGATTTTTCCAAGTTCATAGATATTTCCAACTCCAAGTTCTTTTTCAACTTTTGACATTCCGTTTTCAGTCAAAGTCACGGCTTTCATTTTCTCATCAACTTCGTAGTCTTCTTTTTCCTTGAGTCTTGGAACCAGCTGGGCAAATCTCTGATAAAGTTTGGTTGACTCACTGTCTGGCGCAGAAATGATCAGCGGTGTTCGAGCTTCATCAATCAAAATTGAATCAACTTCATCCACAATTGCAAAATTAAGTTCGCGCTGACTCATTTGCTCAGAACTTTGAACCATGTTGTCACGAAGATAATCAAATCCAAATTCATTGTTTGTTCCATAAGTGATGTCTGAAGCATAGGCCTCTCTCCTGCTGATTTCAGTCAAATTTTCCATCTCAACGCTCACCTCGTCGCCATCCATGATTTGTGGTTGATACGAATATGAAACATCGTGCATGATGCAAGCGGTTGAAAGTCCAAGTGCATGATAAATTGAACCCATCCAATTGCAGTCGCGTTTTGCCAGATAATCATTAACCGTAACCACATGCACGCCCTTGCCTTCAATCGCATTGAGATAAATTGGAAGTGTCGAGGTCAAAGTTTTTCCTTCGCCAGTTTTCATTTCAGTTATTTTTCCTTGATGAAGCGCAATTCCGCCAAGCATCTGCACATCAAAGTGCCTGGTGTTGCTGACGCGCTTGGCTGTTTCGCGAACAACCGCAAAAGCTTCTGGCAAAATATCGTCCAGCGTCTCTCCTTTTTTGAGTCGCTCGCGAAATTCGGCAGCTTTAGCTTTCAATTCTTCATCTGACAATTTTATCATTGCAGGCTCAAAAGAATTGATTTTTTCCACAATCGGTCTGAGCTTGTTGATCTCTCTTTCATTTGAGCCAAATAGTTTGCTGAATAATGCCATACGGATATAAAATTTCTAATTTTTAATTCCTAATTTCTAAATAGTTTCCAATGATTCAATTTCCAAACTCCAATATTTTTGTTTTGCCCTTTTTCTTTCGAGACTATAGTGAGCGAGAGCGAGCTCTTAGCGAAACAATCATAGTTCCTGATTGTGAGCGTATCGAGAGAGGAAATGGGTAAAGCAAAAATACACAATTAAAACTCCAGCAACACAACACACAAAAACCCTTTCTTGAGAGTCTGCATATTCATACGCCTTTCATGTCTGTTTACTTGCCTATTCTACACCCAAAAACCTCCTCCCGCAATCACTTGACTTTTTGTCAAAAAAGGTGTATAATGGAAAGACATGGTGAGTTAAAAAAGTGATTCCAAGCCAAGGAATCACTTTTTTCAATTCTGATAAAACTACCGACGTTAATATGCTATTTTTCTTTAATGACAACCAGTTCCAGCACATCTTTAGTTGAGGAATCCACCTTAACACTGACCGTCAATCCTGCCTTCAAGTTCATGAGATTAATCTTCTTGGGTTCTCCACCATCAATACTACTTGTCATTTTTGTTTCATTTTTCAAATTAAGCTCATATGCTCCGGCTGGATCATCAATGACAATCATAGTCCTTGATATACCAACCACCCTACCTTCAATCTCGTTGGGGATCTCTCTTTCAATCACAACCAATGAGGGATCCGTTTCTCTATTGATAGGTGTCTCAGTTTGAACAGTCTGTGGCTGAACTGCAATTGGAGTTTTTTCTTTTGACTTTGCTATCAAAAATACCAATACGCCCACCGTAGCCAACAAAATCAAAATAATTATTGTCATTTTTATTTTTTGATTCATTTCTTTATTTGATCAATTGAAATCGATTTAAAAAATTATTATTTATTTTCAAAAATTTTTAGGGTGTAACTTCTTTCCAATTATTAAGTTGAGTTGTTGTTGGACTTGAACATACATTGCAAGCTTCAACATCTGATGAGCAAGCAGATGAACACTCAGAAAGAGGTCTTCCCTCATCAAGATTAGTACAACTATTCCTAGCTAAACAAATAGGGGTACTTGACCTGCCACAATTTAAAGCATCTGTACAAAAATCACTATCGGGGAAGCATTGAGGATTAATATAGCTGACAACACATGCGGCAGACACATTTATCGTGATAGATTTGCTTTCCGCAGCTAGACCGGCCGAATTCCGACAGTCCAAGTTAAGTGTGGTTGATGTTGGGATATTCACTGAAACATTTATGCCACTAATTGATTTTCCTGCGGTGCCAGCAGTTGACCATCCTGTTATTCCAGCAGCTGTTGAATATCCAGTGCAACTTCCTCCAATGGCGTTTGTTACTGACCAATCAAGATTAACATCACCACCCCCATTTGGAAGATTTAATGTTGTCTGATTTGATTGCGCACCATATGTTCCAGTGAAAGTGGTCACGGGGATAGTGACTGCGTCAACCACATTAACTACCGCAGTGTCTGTTGTCCTTGTGCCATCTGCGCTCAGACAAGCAAGAGTATAATTAATACTAGTTTTAGTGTTAAGCGCCGCTGTTGTAAATGTACCTGATCCAACACTCTTACTAGTTGGAGAATTTGTCCAGTTACCATTTACTATTTTAATTCTATTGCTTTCTGCCACACAACTTACCGCATCAGAGGTTGTCCAATTCAATGTTGTCGTGCCACCAACTGCAACACTGCTCGGAGTGGCAGTAATATCAATGATTGGCGCAGAGCATGTCTTTGTTCCAAGTCCACAACTATCCCCGCAGTCGTTATAAAATTCAGTTCCAGAACAGACAGTTGATCCAGATGCGCATGTTGTCGAACAGACTGGATCTGGAGGTGATGGGGCACAAAGTGAAGAATTTGTTCCGGAAACTTGTTGTGTTGTTCCGCAATTGCTTGTTTGAGTGAATGTTTCTCCCAAACAAACCGTGCTGGTTGCCGGAGACCAAGTTGAATCAACACAATCCGGAGTACCATAACAAACAACCAAGTCATCATCTTCTGGACCATCACAAACCCAAGTCTCTTCATTAACCACATCCGGCGTGCCAGCATAACAACCATAATAATCACTACCACATTCCGCATAAGCCCTAACATCCAAAATGGAAAATCCAAAAGAAATAATCAGCACCAAAAAAAATGCATACGACTTCTTTGATTTAATTTTCATTTATTTTTGTTAAAATTTTAATTGATTTTATTATACCACAAAATAAATAAGTAAATAAGTAAATAAGTAAATAAGTAAAGTTATGCACAGATTTAAAAATTAAAATACTTGCAAAATCACACTACCGTCAGGAGCGACATCTTTGCAAATTCCGCGGAGGATGGTTTTATTTCCAACAATTAACCTTGCTTTTATTTTTTCAATAAGTGGAGAATCTGATTCAATAATCACGCGAACTGGGAAAGTTAAATCGCCATCCAGATATCCCTTGGCATATGTTCCGCCAGCAGGAATTCCTTCTGTGATCTGCAAAGGCCACATCAATTTTGTTTGGGCAGGAATTGTTTTATTTCTGCAAGATGTCCACTGTGATCTGACCAAATCTTTCATTTGCTCAGCATCAGTTTTTGGAGCTTGAGGCTTTTGGACATTCACCGCCTCCTGTTTTTGAATGACTTTTCCATCCATAAGGGGAACATTTTTGGAAACCTGGGTTTTTGGTTTTTCCACTTGGGCTGCCTGAGGGTTTTTGACCTCTGTCGGTTTTTTCTTCGCCACCAATAAAAATATGCCACTCACGACTCCAAAAAAAATAACAACTCCCAAAAATATCTTTGTTCCGATGCTCATATTATTTTTATTTTTAATATTTTATTTCCTCATATCATTATACCACAAAAAAAGAAGGCTTTCACCTTCTTTTTTAAATCATGCAAGCTGTGAGCTGTCACCTGGAAGCTACATTAAAATCGCGCACCCTCATCAAGCACAGTTTTCTTCTTCAGTGAAATTGCTCCTCTTTTTTTTAGTGTTCGAAGTTTGTCCTTGAGGTGTGTTGCCTGTGCTTGAAGCTCATCCACATTCAAGTCAGTTGAAGCTTCAATGCTTTCGGTTGTGTTTTCCGCACGAAACATATTGCGAGGAGTGTGAATCATAATTTCAACTCGAAACTTTCCTTTCTTATCCAAATCAATTTCAACCTCACTCTTAATAATGTTTTCCAAAAATTTGTCCAGTGTGCTAAGTCTTTTCTCGATATAAGCTTTCTGCGTTGCATCAATTTCAACTCCCTTGAAAAAAAATCTCATGTTTTCTGTCGTGCTCATTTGATTTATTTCTTATCAGCGTGTTCACGGGCTTACGAGTTACTTTCCAATAAACTTATTTGATTCAATTGCAACTCGCCAGCACTTTAACTCGCTAACATCTTAATAATAAACGATCTAGAATCCCAAATAATTCACTTCCTCTTGCAGTTGCACTCCGAACTGGTCTCTAACTTGTTGTTTGATCACGCTCACCAGCATTATAACATTTTCCGCTGTTGCTGTTCCAGTTGCATTAATGACATAGTTTGCGTGCTGTGGACTCACTTGTGCGCCTCCTATTTGCTTTCCAAGAAGTCCCGCTCTTTCAATAAGCCAACCGGCTGGCACAGTGTTGTTTCTGGCTGGCGAACCAGTTTCCTTTTCAAATTCATCCAAAAGTTTCTGATTATTTTCGACAACAGGATTCATAAAGAACGATCCTGCACTTTTCACTCCATGGAGTCCCCTGCTTGTTCTTTTGACAATTGTTTCTTGGACTTTTTCTTGGACCTTGTCAACCTCATCTTTTTGCAGTTCCAAGATAGTTGAAAGCACAATCAAATTTTTGTTTTTTTTGAAGACACTTGAGCGATACAAAAATCCACATTCTTGATTTAAAAATTCTTCAATGTTTTGATTTTCAACATTCAAAGCCGTGACTTTCTTGACCACTGATCTTATTTCAGTCCCAAAAGCTCCAGCATTTCCTCGAACCGCGCCTCCGACCGTGCCTGGAATTCCAGCCAACTGTTCCATACCTGAAAGGCCACCACATGCAGAAAAATTCACAGCCTTAATAAGTGGCACTCCAGCTTCAGCAAAAACCAAACCATCTTCAACGGAGATGTTGTTCATCTTCATCTGAATAATCAATCCCTCAAAAACACCATCATTAACAAGCAGGTTTGTGCCTGATCCAATAATATAGAATTCTATTTTATTTTCTCTTGAAAAGTTTATTGCTTCTTTAAGTTCTTCAAGTGATTTTATTTGCACAAAATATTTTGCCAACCCTCCAATTCTGAATGAAGTCAATTCCGCCAAAGAAACATTTTCTTTAATATCAATCATATTCTTAATTTTACATCTTAATCTCAATTATCTGCGCGCTTCAGCCTTTCTGCCCTCCTCATATACAAATACTGCAATTGTCGTTATTGCAACCACCAACCAATCCTGCCATCCTATTGGCGACATGTGCAAATATTTGGCAAGCACTGGCACATACATGAATGATAGCAAGATGACAACTGAAATAGCAATAGCGCCCAAGGCATATTTGTTTTTGAAAAAACCGATGGCAAAAACTGACAATGTTTCGCTCCTTGATTGCAAAAGATTCGCCATCTGACTCATTGAAAGAACAGCATACGCCACAGTGGTTGACTTGACATATAGTACGCTTGCTGGATCAAATTTATTCCCAAAATCCCACCCGCCTCGCTTCATTGAAAGAATAAAACCAATGAGGGCGCCGATTGCCATTATCATTCCAATTCTAATTATTCTCCAAGCGCCTTTTGAATTGAGAATTTTCTCTTTTCCATTGAATGGCTTTTTCTTCATCACATCAGGCTCTGAGGGTTCAAGACTGAGCGAAAATGAAGGCAAGATATCAGTTCCAAGGTCAACTGCCAGAATTTGCACTGCCATGATTGGAGCCGGAACTTGAAGCAACACACCAATAATAACCAAGAAAAATTCCGAGGCATTTGAAGTGAAAACATAGTGTACAAATTTTCGCAGATTTTGATAGATCGTTCTTCCTTCCTTGATTGCTTTCATGATTGAAGAAAAATTGTCATCCAAAAGAATCATATCCGAAGCTTCCTTGGAAACATCTGTTCCCGTAATTCCCATAGCAATTCCAATGTCTGCTTTTTTGAGTGCCGGCGCATCATTAACTCCATCTCCAGTCATCGCAATCACCGCCCCGCTGTTTTTCAAGATCGTGGCGATTCTCAATTTTTGCTCAGGCGCAATTCTGGCAAAAACAATTTCTTTCTCTTTTATTTTTTTGATCAAGGCAAAATCTGACAATCTATCAAGTGTTCGACCATTAATTACTTCGTATTTTTCTTTTCCAATAAGTCCAACATTTTTAGCGATAGCCTCGGCCGTGATTTCATAATCCCCTGTTATCATGATAACCTTGATCCCAGATTCCCGACATTCTTTGATTGCAATCGCCACTTCTTTCCTCGGCGGATCAATCATGCCCATCATGCCAACCCAAACCAAATCATTTTCAGACTCTTCGAGATATTTTCCTTTTTTGACTGCAGTCAAATCTTTCTGAGCAAAAGCCAAAACTCGAAGCGCCTCGACCGACATTGAATCATATTGTTTTTTCACTTCAACCTTTTCCTTCTGCGAAAATTCACTAACCACACCATCAACCATTTTTTGAGAGCAAGCCCGAAGAAGAACATCTGGTGAGCCTTTAACAAAAGCGAAGATCTTTTTGGAGAATTTATCCCTGTAAACAACATCCATGCGCATTCTCTCAGAAGAAAAAGGCATCTCATCCATTTTTTCCATGTTAGTGAAAAAATATCCAACCCGTTTGTTGAATTTTCTGCCAGCCACAATCATCGCACCCTCAGTTGGATCTCCAACGATTTGAAATTGTCCATTTTTCCTGACCAAAGAAGCATCATTACAAAGCGTCCCAATTTTCAAAACAGTTTCAAGCTGAGAAAACTGCTCGGCTTTGATTTTTTTGCCTTCAAGATAAAAATTTCCGGTTGGAGCATATCCTGTCCCATCGAGAGTGAAGCTGCGATTTCCAGCAATCACATTCATCACCGTGAGTTCATTTTTGGTTATTGTGCCAGTTTTATCAGTGCAAATTATCGAAACTGAAGCCAGGGTCTCAACTGCATTAAGTTTTTTGGCCAACACATTTTTCGTCAAAAGCTTTCTCATTCCCAAGGATAGAGCCACTGAAATCGCAGCTGGCAATCCTTCTGGCACAACCGAAACCGAAAGAGCCAGCGCAAAAATAAAATTCTCATACCAAGAAACATTGTAATAATATCCGGCAATGACAACGAGCGTTCCAATGAGCACAGCCAACACGGTCACATCGCGACCCAAAATTCTCATCTGTTTTTGAAGCGGGGTCTCATCTTCTTTGACCTCGTTGACCAAGTGAGCAATTTTCCCCAATTCAGTTTCCATCCCAGTTCCAGTTACAACCATCAAGGCCTGGCCTCGAGTCAGCGATGTTCCCGCCAAGAGCATGTTGTCAGTGTCAGCCAATGAAATTCCATGCTCTTTGATTGCGCCCATGATTTTTTTCCCAGGTTTTGATTCACCTGTAAAGATAAACTCATTGGCATACACATCATATCCCTCCAACAAATATCCATCTGCTGGCACGCGATCTCCCGAAGCGATTGAAACCACATCGCCCGGAACCAAAAATTTCGCATCAATTTCTTTTTTCTCGCCACCGCGAAAAACAATCGCTCTGTCAGCAGTCAATTTGCGGATATTCTCCAAGGTTTTTTCAGCTCTAAATTCCTGCAAAAATCCAATCAATCCATTGACACCCACAATAATCAAGATGATTGTCGTGTCGCGATATTCCCCAAAAACAAAAGACAATCCCGCAGCCACAAGCAAAATCCAGGCCAACGCATTGTTGAATTGCCCAATCAAGAGAGTGAACCATCCTAGCGAGGCTTTCCTTTTAACAGCATTGAATCCATATTGCTTGAGTCTTGCTTTTGCTTCTTGATCACTCAGCCCAGCCGTGGTCGCCGAAAACTTTTTCAAAATTTCCTCTCTGCTAAAATTGTATATTTGTTTTTTCATAGTTGATATTATTTTTTATTATACCACAAATTTAAATTATCTTTAAAATTAAAACAACTTCTGGAAAAATCCAGAAGTTGTTTTAATTTTGTACCTGTTATTATCTGTAAGCTGGGAGTTGCAAGTTGTCAGTTATTGGTTTTTAGTTTCTGCCCAACCCTCCAGACATCGCCTGCGCCCATGGTGATGAGCACATCATATTGCCCAGATTTTTCCTTGAAATATTCCACTGCCTCATCAATCGTTCCAATATGTTCAGCCTTTCCGTAATGATACTTATTAACAAGCTTCACCAAATCCTCTGAGGTTGCCTCCCCGCCACTCTCACGCGCGCTTCCATAGGTATCAATAATCACAACTTTTTCAGTATCATCAAAACTTTGAGCAAAATCTTGAATCAGAGCCTTTGTTCGAGAAAAAGTGTGTGGATGAAAAACTGTCCAGATTTTTTTTCCTTCATAGTGCGCTTTGGCACCTGCCAAGGTCGCCTTGATCTCATCAGGATGATGCGCATAATCATCAATCAAAATTGCATCCTTAAACTTTCCAACATTTTCAAACCTTCGAGATGTCCCTTGAAATTCTCCGAGTGCCTTTTTTATTTTTTCCAGATCAAGTCCTATTTGATGCGAAAGTGCAATCACAGAAGTTGAGTTCAAAACATTATGCTTTCCAACAAGCGGAGTCTGAAATTCTCCCAAACTTTGGTCTTTGAAAACAACTTCAAACTTTTGCATTCTTTTCTGCTCCATGTCCAAAATCTCGTGGTTTATAATCTTGTAATCATTTTCTTGACCAAAACCATAAGTGATGACATTACAAAAAGCGCTTTCGGCAACTTCCAAAGTGTCTGAGCTGTCTCCCCACACAATCAAAAATCCAGTCTTGGGAATTTTCTCCACAAAACTCTTGAAAACTTTTTTATATTCAGTAAAATCTGGAAAAAAATCCGGATGATCCCAGTCAACACTTGTCAAAATAACTGACCATGGTTGATAAAATCTCAATTTATTTTGATATTCATCAGCTTCGGCAACAAAGTATTCCCCTTTGCCGGAAAGCGAACTCCCCTGCCAAGAAATAACTTGACTGCCCACAATCGCAGAAGGATCGATTCCAGCTTCCACCAGCGTGCTGGCAAGCATGGCAGAGGTTGTGGTTTTTCCATGAGTTCCCGAAACTGCGATTCCAAGTTTTTCCTCAAAAAGAAGTCCCAGCGCTTCAGGATAGCTCAACATCACAAGCCCCATTTTTTTTGCCTCCGCCATTTCAACATTGTTGTTTTCATTGTAAGCAGTCGAAAAAATGACGACATCAACATCCTCAGGGACATGATGTGCCAAAAATTCCTCGTGGAACATGATTTCCAAGCGCTTCAAAATTTCATCAGTATAAAAAACCTCACTTGTGTCAGAGCCTGTGACCTCGACGCCTCTGCTGTGCAAAATCTGAGCCACAGCTGTCATGCCTGCGCCTTTGATTCCAATGCAATATGCTTTTTTAATATCTTTAATTTTCATTGCTTGTAAAACTTACGCTTATTAATTCAGGACCCGTGTTATTAATTTAGCAATGTGAGACTATTTTTCTTTTTGGCCCATATGCAACGAGAGTGAATCGGA
>CAYVME010000015.1:12124-24048 GCA_964452415.1 uncultured Bdellovibrionales bacterium | reverse complement strand
TCCGATTCACTCTCGTTGCATATGGGCCAAAAAGAAAAATAGTCTCACATTGCTAGTTTAAATGCGTAAGCGGTATTAGTATGAAAACTCTCGGATCATTTATAGACAAAAAGAAGCTGGCGGGGCAGACAGGAATTGATGAAAAAAGCGTTTTCTACATCTTCTCTTTGATTATAAAAGAAGAATATGGCTTGAAAGGTGCTCAAAACATTAAACCAATGTTTTTCAGGGATAAAAGGATCTTCATCAAGATTTCCAGATCAGCTTGGCAGAGCGAAATTTGGCTCAGCAAAAAGGAATTAATCGAAAAAATCAACACTCAGCTTGGTGGAAATGAGGTCCTGGATTTCGCAACAGCAGATTGAGTTAAAAGCCACAAAGTCGACAGTCCATAAAGCAAAGTCAAGTTACCCTTGCCAAAACATCCAAAGCGTGTTTATAATGTATAGTATTCAATTTGTAAATTAAATAATTTTTACGGAAGACACCTTTTCCTAATGCTCTCAGGAATTGATGAATTCTCAATTACGCCCGTGCCAATCAAAAAATCAGCCAAGAAATACATGCGAGTTACTGATCGAAAGACGATCAAGAACAAAATTGTCAAAGGAACTTTCCGAAATGCAATCAAGGAAACAAATGAAAACATTGCTGCCGGAAAAGTCAAAGAAGCTCAAGAGCTTTTGAAACGCGCCATCAAAGCTTTGGACAAGGCTGCTCAAAAGAATGTGATCAAGAAAAACACTGCTGCTCGAAAGAAATCAAGACTCAATGCTGCTGTGAAAAAACTTGCTTTGAAAAAATAAGTTTCAAAAAATCTTTCAAACAAAAGAAAAATCAACGAAGAAATTCGTTGATTTTTTTGTTTCTGTATTTCGTTTCAACGTATCTGTGTATCTGAAGTTTTTGCTTCGCTTCCATATTATATCAATAAAGAGTAAAGAAGCAAAAATTTGGGTGAAATAAAAAGAAATTTAACAAATAATTTCCTTATTATGAGCCATTTTTTGGGAAAATGATTGACAAGCTACGTTTTTTGATACACACTGTACTGTTGATAACATTTAACACATTTCGCAAAGGAGGAATGCCATATGCTCTTTAAAAACTTGAAGCCTGGTAAAAAATTCGTAATGTCATCGACAGACAACACCACACGTGAAATATGCCTAAAGCTTTACTGCACATACAGTGCTGTTGCTCATGGCAGCAAAACTGCGTTAATTAGAACCGCTGTTGTTTTACGCAATGGACGACTTGTAGAGGTTGCGGATAACGATGATGTTACCGAACTTATTTAAGAATGATATCGTAATAGCTTTTACACCACTTAATCCGACGCGGGGTTAAGTGGTTTTTTCTTTCCCAAAAAATGGCATTCTGAATCGAAAAGATTATTTATTGAATTCCTTTTTATGAAACCAGATACACAGTGTTGGACGATGTGCCATCCCCTGATTTCCTTATGGCATTTCGTCCAACTCCTATTATACGAACTCGGTTAATTCTTGCTTTTGTTGAGCTATAAAAATAAATAAAACTTGTAATCATAACTACCTATGATTACATTATACCAAATAATCTACAAAGAAACTATAAAAGTATCGAGGGCCAGAACGATGTCGACTTTGCCGGTTTTGGCGTTGAAATCAATTTCGGCCAGGTCGCGAAGCATCTGTTTGGTTTTTTCTTCGCTTAGATTTCGAATTTGCGAAAGAGATTTCTGCACGACATAGGGATGAATGCCAGAAACTTGGGCAATTTGAGGCGCGCTCGTCATTCCTTGCCAAAAAAAGTCTCCAATTTTTAGCAAAGTTCGAATTTGATAGGTGTACATCGAAAGAATATAGAAAGGATCCTCACCTTTGGCAATTTGCTGATGAAAAAGTTCAAGAGCGCGTAATTTGTTGCCAGAGGAGAGCGATTCAATGGTCTCAAACATGGTGGAATCAACTTTCGACTTGACCAAAAGAGCCACATCTTCATCATTGATGACTTTTCCATTTGAAAAGTTCACGAGCTTGGTGACTTCATTTGAGAGCACAAAAAGATCATTGCCAGCAGAGGCCAAAAGGAGATTGAGTGCGCTTTTGGAAAAAGAAGCCTCAGCAGAAAGGTTTTTGGCATATGCCAGTGCCCAATTGGAAAGAGCGCTTCCTTCAAGCGGAGCAAATTCTTGTTTTTTGGCAATCTTGAAAAGAAATTTATACAAAGCTCCATTTTTTTTGGGACTGCCGGCTTCAAAAAAGACAACCACAGTGTCTTCATCTTTTTCCAGTGCGGTGTTTGCCTTCAAAACAGCAAGAACTTCCTTTTGCTGATCAGTTGAACCCTGGGTCATGCTATTTTTGACGATCACGAGTTTCTTGGTCGAGAATAGTCCCTGAGCCGAGAAAATATTTTCAAGTGGCGTTAAAGTGGAAGAATCGCCATAGTCAAGAAAGCTCAGGTCTGTGCCTGAGCTGTTCTTGGAAAGATAATTGTTTTTAAGGTCGCCAAGTTTTTCCAAAGATCTGAAATTGTCAGCGCCGTACAGAAAAATATACATAACAGGGTGAATTTGAAATCGCGAGCTTTAGTTTGATGGTACCCATTTCAAGGCTTGTCCTGGTTCAAGAATGTCGACCCAGATTTGACCTGGAACGAATTTGATTTCTTGTCCTTGCTCATCAAGGAAGAAAAGTTTGCTGTTCAACTTTGAACGATCTTTTTTCCATGAACCCTTGGTTTCCTTTCCGTTAAAATAGTAATAAGCATCTCCTGAATCTGAACGGTCATACCATGGATCACCGATTTCAACATTGTTGTATCTTCCAGAAATGCTTTCAACTCCAGTTTTCTTGATTTCCTCAACATTTTTCCAAGGATCAGAGAGTCCAGAATAGTCTTGTTCGGTTGTGATTTGACTTGATGAAGCAATCAAAACAGCAACATTTTTTGGCGCAATTTTTTGATTGTTGTTTCGGTCAGTGTCCAATTCTTCTCCCCAAGTCCTGATGAAGGTGTTTGTTTCCTTGTCATAGTCAAATTCGGTATCATATGGCTTCTTGAAAGCCACGCGAAGATGTCCGCCTGTTGGTCTTTGATCAAGAGATGCTTCTTGTTGATGAGCATATCCGGCAAATGAGCTTTCATTTCTGAGTTTCATGTTGCTCATGGCGGTCAGCACATTTTCTTTGGTGATATGACCCGTGTCTTCCAGTCTCATTTTTCCTGCAACAGGCCACCTCTCACAAAGATTACTGCTCATGCAATCCAAGTTGTCGATAACTTTCTCTTTCAAAAGATCAAGTGCAAAATGTGAGCCTCCCCAGTGGATGAAAAATGCATCAAGCCCGGCAGCCAAGGCGATGTAATCATGTCTTGAGCTTCGAATCGCTCCAATTTCCTTTGGGATGTTGCAAATGTACACACCCATCAACCTGGTGACTGAACCAGTGAAGGCTGGCATTTCAATAACCATGTCTGCTTCAGAGAATCCTGCTGCTGGCCTTGCTTGAACATCAGCTGGTTGCATGACAGCCACTGGTCGCTTGTTCCAATTTTCGCAAGATAATCCTGAGACAGGGCTTACTGGTCCAGTGTTGAGAGGTCCTGTTTGTTCCTTGATCCCATCAACTTGAATTTGTTTCACATTTTTATTTCGAAGAGTCTGTCTCCAGCTCGTGAAATAAAAAATTGTTCCAGTGATTACGGCTGCCACCAAAACAATGATACCAATTTGCTTTCTAGACATAGATGTGATGCTAATCCGCTAATAAATACTAATCTACTAATTACGAATTCGCGATTCGTGGATTGGCATTTATTCGTGGATTTGTATAGTGTTATTATTTATTTTTGGCAGTTTGGACAGAAAAATGTGCTTCGCTGACCAATGACAACCTTTTCAATTATTGTATCACATTTGTTGCATTTTTGACCATTCCTTTTGTACACTTTCAGTTCATGCTGAAAAGAGCCTTTGGCGCCATGTGAATCGCGATAGTCACTGACTGAAGTCCCGCGGAGTTTTATGGCCAGTTCGAGAATTTTCTTGATTGAATGATGCAATTTTTTGACTTCAATTTTGCTTAGGGATTTCCCAAGTCGCATTGGCAAAATTTTGGCATCAAAAAGAATTTCACTGGCATAAATATTTCCAATTCCAAGAATTACAGAATTATCCATCAAAATACTTTTAATGGGCTTGCCTTTTCTTTTTTCCAGAATTTCAACAAGGTCCTTGATTTCAAAATCTTCATCAATGGGATCAATTCCATATTTTTTCTTGATTTCCCAAATGTCAGCTTCTTTCAAGAGGGAAATGGTCGCAAATTTCCTGACATCATGAAAGTTTATTTTTCCATTTTTTTTCAAATCGAAAATATGATGCAAATGTTTTTCCTGTGTGTTTTCCGCTTTCGAATCTCCACTCTCAACCAATAAAAGCTTGCCCGTCATTTTGAGGTGAATTGCAATGCTGTTTTTGTTTTCAAGATTGATCAGAATTATTTTCCCAAGACGGCTGACACTTCGTATTTTGCTGCCAAGAATTTCTTTTTCGAAAAAATCAGTCTTCACGGCTTTTGGAAAATCACTAAAAAAACCAGCAAACTCGTCGCCAATAATTTTTTGAAGGTCATTTACAATTGTCTGCACTTCAGGAAGTTCCGGCATATCAAAGATTTATTCATTATTACTCCCTCTCCTCCCGGGAGAGGGTTGGGGTGAGGGTTATTTTGTTGTGCATAGTTTTCCCTCATCTGTCCTGCTGGACATCTTCTCCCGAGGGGAGAAGAAAATATTGAAGAAAACCTCCTAAAGTTCTCCCCAGTTGTCACCGATATTAACATCAACAATCAAGGGCACAGCAAGGGGGTGGACATTCTCCATAACTGTTTTCAATTGCTTGGCCACAGCCTGGGCTTTTTCTTTTTTGACTTCAAGAATGATTTCGTCGTGCACTTGCAAAATCATTTGAACATCGCTGTCATCTGAAAATTCTCGAGCCGTTCCAATCATGGCCAATTTCATGATGTCAGCGGCCAGTCCCTGGATGGGCATGTTGATGGCCATTCTCTCGGCTCCGGCTGCCACTTGAAAATTTGGCGAATTGATTTCACTCAGATTTCTTCGTCTGCCAAGCAGTGTTTCAACATAGCCATTAGTTCGTGCAAACTCGCGAGTTTCTTTCATATATTTGGCAACATTGGAAAAGTTTTCCATATATGCATCAATGAATCTCTGCGCTTCGTCGCGCGCAATTCCAGCAGATTGAGAAAAACCAAAAGAGCTCATACCATAGATGATGCCGAAATTTAGAGCTTTGGCGCTCGAGCGCATTTTTTCAGTGACCTGAGAAAGTGTGACTTTGTTGATTTCAGCTGCAGTGATTTTGTGAATGTCATCGCCTCGGTGAAATGCTTCAATCAATTTTTTGTCATTGCTGACATGTGCCACACAGCGAAGATCAATTTGGGAATAATCGGCGCTGACCAGTTTGCAACCTTCTTTAGCAGTGAAAGCAGTTCGCAGGAGCTGACCAAGTTCAGTTTTGATCGGAATATTTTGCAAATTCGGATCAGTCGAGGAAAGTCGGCCGGTGGCTGCCACTGCTTGGTTGTATGTCGTGTGAATGCGAGAATTTTGGTCGACAAGTTTTGGAATTGAATCTAGATAGGTTGTTTTCAGTTTGAAAAGTTCTCGATATTCTTCAATTTTTTCAATAATCTTGTGCGATGGTCTGAGTTTTTCCAGCTCAGCTGAAGCGGTTGAATATCCGGTCTTACCTTTTTTAATATTAAACGACGGAAGCTCCATTTCAGCAAAAAGAATTGTTGCAAGTTGAGATGGGGAATTGATGTTGAATTCTCTGCCTGCAAAATCATAGATCGATTTTTCCAAATTTTTGAGTGTCGCCGTAATCTTTTCAGAAATTCCCTTGAAGATGACGGTGTTAAGTTCAATGCCGGTCAATTCCATTTTGGCTAAAATTTCCACCAAGGGCATTTCCATTTCAGCAAAAATAGTTTCAAGTGTGCCATCAACGAGGCCTGATTTTTTCTGCTCAGCGGAAATTTCCAAAATTCTTTTTTCCAAAACAGATTTCAGCTTGAAAGCATAGTCAGCTTTTTGGCAGATCAAATTTTTGGCAAGTTTGTCATCCTCAGGATTGGCCACAAGCGAAAGTTGTCCTTTGGATTTTTTCTCAAAAACAACTTCCTCTCCCAATTCTGAAAAAATAATTTTCTCTAGCGCCAGTTTTTCCCCGGGATTTAGAACATATGCCGCAAGCATAGCATCAAATGACAATCCACCAAGACTAATGTCAGCATGTGCCAATTCTTTGTATGTGGGCTTCAAATCATAGCCAAACTTTTTAATTTCAGAATTTTCCAAAATTGTTTTTACCTTGGAAAAATGACTGTTTTCAATTGGGAAAAAAACAGCGCGACCTGCTTTCCATGAAATGGCCATTCCTGAAAGTTTTCCGTCGCTCATTTCAGATGCAATTGCAATTTCTTTGGCATCAGCAAATTCTTTCATCAACTCCTCGGCATTTTTTTCATCAGCAATGGCATATTTGAAGTCGGCAACACCCTTGCTTTCTGTTGTGGCAGTGTTTGCTTGAGCATCACCTTCACTTTGTGGAAGTCTTTTAATAAGGCTGAAAAAATTAAGTTCAGAAAAAAGTTTCACAATTTTTTCGCGATCAAAATCTTTCAGAACTGATTTTTTAATTTCAAATTCAATCGGCGCGTCAATTGAAATGGTGGCCAAATCTTTGCTGAGATAGGCTTGAGCCTTGTCGCGAACAAGTTTGTCTTTGACGGCACCTTTAATTTCCTCAATATTTTCATACACTCCATCAAGGGTGACATATTTCTGCAAAAGGGTGACTGCAGTTTTTTCTCCAATGCCTTTGACTCCTGGAATGTTGTCAGATGGATCTCCGCGAAGAGCTTTGTAATCAATAATCTGATCTGGAGTCAGGCCATATCTTTCAACTACTTTGTCGCTGTTGTACATGATTGAATCGGAAAGACCTCTGCGCATCGTGTACACGCTCGTGGTGTCGTTCACGAGTTGCAAGGTGTCCATATCGCCAGTGACAATGATGGTTTGAATTTCTTCGCCTTTTCTCTTGATCTGCGTGGCAATTGTGCCGATCACATCGTCAGCTTCAAAGCCTGCTTTTTCATAGATTGGAATGTTGAAAGCTTGGACCACTTCTTTGACGCGGGGGATTTGAGCATAGAGTTCATCATCGCCTTTCACTCGGGTCGCCTTGTATTCCTCGAACTTTTCATGGCGGAAAGTTTTGCCAGCCAAATCGAAAGATGCCACGACATAGTCAGGTTTGAACTCTGCAATCACACTGAGAAGCGTTGAAGAAAAACCATACACCGCATTGACCAACTCGCCCTTTTTGGTGGTGAAAGGTGGCAGGGCGTGATACGCTCTATGAATGATGGCATTTCCATCAATAAGGATGAGTTTTTTTGGTGTATTTTCGCTAGACATAAAGGTAAATTTATTGAATAATTGAGGCTTCTGGCATTGTTTTAAGTATACCGCGGTAGGGAAATAATACAAATAAAAAAGAGGATTTAGTTATCCTCTTTTTTATATTGAATTTGCATTTCTATAATGATTTTCTCAGTAACTCAAGTTGTTCGGCATTCATTTCACTTTCGATCTTGTTTAGTTCATTAACCTTGAGAGTTGCATCTTCTTGATTCAGTGCATCTCCAAAAGCTTCCTCGCTCTTTTCGAATTGATCAATGATGGCAGCCACTTCTGGTTTTGCTTGATCAACTTTTGCAGCTTTTTCTTTGAAGTCCTCAATAATTTGCTGGATGGACGCAGTTGCCATTTCTGAACGTTGACCTTCTGTCATTACTATGTGCTTGTCTGGAAATTTGCCCTCAATAGCATCTGTTGTTTTTTCAATTGCGGATGGCGCTGTGCCCGCCACTAGAAGTGCTGCACCAGCGATTGCGCTTTTGTTAATAATATTTTTTGTTTTTTTGGTACTCTCAAGATCTTCAGCTGAAAGATTTTCTCTGGTAATTTTCCCACCCTGATATTTCGATGCTGGATTCTCAAATGTATGCATATGTTTTTTATAAAAAGTGTTAATTGATCCAATTTTAGCATGAAAATATGATCAAAACAAACAGGAAAGGTAAGGGAATTAATAAAAAATTTGAAGGTATTGTAAATTAGGCATTAAGCAAGCCTCAAAGAACTCAGGTAGCCTTTTTTGTTTTATACGACCTGGTTTATTTCATATAAAAGATCTAGTTGGCTATTTTTAATAATGAAAAAGGGCGACGAAGTATCTCCGTGGCCCTTTCCTTTAAATCTTTTGAAACAAGAAGATTTTGACACCTTCTGCTTCTATTTCTCCAATGCGCTGGTAGCCATCTGGAGAAATTGCTGTTTTTGACACCGAAATTGTTGGTGCCTCCTCGATAGGAACCATTTCGAGGTTGGTCGTCAGTAGTTTTTTGGCTGTCTTTCTGGCGGATTCTTGCAAGAAAGAGCTTAGTTTTAAGGCCATAAGGTCCACCTCCCTTGAATTTTTACTGACTGTATATCCTAGCATATAACACAGAAAAAGTCAAGGGCTTTGATATTTTATAAATTATGGATATTTCCGTATTTTTTAAATAAATAACCCCTCAAATTTACACGAAGTTCTTGTCTAATTCTGTGTTCATCTTGGGTGAAGATAACAGTCTCTCCGTGAGAGTTCTGTTGCTGATATGGATCCTCTGATCGCAATGCCATTTCTATTCCTGCACCAAAATCAATCACGCACGGTAAGCCTGTTTCATCTTCAATCATGAGATTGCCACCATGGGCATCACGATGATAGATTTTTTGGTCATGAAGTTTTGAAAAAAAGTCATCAACCCTGGAAGCAAAAGCTCGAAAGTCAAAATCTTCAGGCACATCCAGGTCGCTGGCCAAGACATCTCGAATGCTTGAAGCGTGAAGCCTCTCCATGACCAAAACCTCAAATTCATTTCCATCTTCGCAGTTGGTTAAAATTGAATAGTAGGGTTTTGGGACTCTGACACCACATGTCTTTGATATTTTTTCTGCTTTTGCCAGAATTTCACCCTCATCATAGACTGAATGTCTAAATTTATATTCACCATCATCATGTATGATTTTGTAGCAAACATCAGGGTTTGTTTTGCTGATAAAAACTTCAGCCGTCATTCCTTTCCCGATTGAGTTTTCACTGTGGGCGAGCTCATGTATTTTATCTACTAATTCCTTAATTATGGGGTCATCTTCAAAATCCTTTTTTTCTTGGTGATTGATAATTTTTTTAAACAGGTTTTCTTCAAACATACTTATTTGGGTGAATAATCATTATTATGAACATAATAGCAAATAATAGGATTTATTGGAATGTGCTATAATAACAAGCATGAATACAAAAAACTCGCAGGGCTTTTTGCCGGTGTTTGCAGCACTGACTGGAAATGTTTTTATTATGGGCATCAAGTGGGCTGGTTTTTTTGCGACGGGCTCGGGAGCCTTGTTTTCTGAGGCGATCCACAGCGTGGCTGATGTTTTCAATCAAATTCTTTTGATGGTGGGCATAAAAAAATCCCAAAGACCTTCTGATGACGAATTCTATTATGGCTATGCCAATGAAAGATTTTTCTGGGCGCTGATTTCGGCTTGCAGCATTTTCTTTTTGGGTGCTGGAATCACTTTGTATCATGGAGTGATGGGACTTTTGCACAAGGAAACTCTTCACATCAGTTCGATCGCTTTTGTGATTTTGGCAATTTCATTTGTGGTTGAAGCGGGAACATTCCTGGTGGCTTTCAAAGAACTGCGAAAAAACAACAAGCAAAGAAAATGGAAAAGCATTTTCAAATATGGAGACCCAACCACAATTGCGGTTCTTTTGGAGGATGCGGTGGCGGTGGTGGGTGTGAGCATCGCCTTTGTCAGCATTCTCTTGTCAAAGATAACAGGAAACTATATTTGGGATTCTGTCGGTTCAATAATCATTGGACTTTTGCTTGGAGTGATGGCAATAATTTTGATCAACATTAATCGTGGATTTTTGATGCGAAAATCAATACCTGAAGAAATTGAAGACAGAGTGATTGAAATTTTGGAAAGTGATCCGGCAATTGAAAAAGTTTTGGATTTCAAATCGGTGGTGATTGATGTTGGTTCATATCACATCAAATGCGAAGTTGAAATCAACGGCTCAGCTTTGATGCACAAAATGTATCGCAAAAATGCTTTGAAAAATGAATTTGAAAAAATAGATGGGGAATATGACGAGTTTCTTCGTTTTTGTGTGGACTATGCTGATCGAGTTCCACGCATGATCGGAACCAGAATTGATGATGTTGAAAAAGAAATCATGGATGAGATTCCAGAAGTCAGGCACATTGATATTGAAGTGAACTAAGGAGTCAAAAGCTTAAAGTCCAAAGTCTATAAAGCAGGGATACAAGATGCAAAAGAAAAAAGAGCCGAACGCTCTTTTTTGTTTTATATAAATCTTGGATTGGATTTCCTTTCAAGTAGTGGATAAAAAATCATATTCATCCAAATGCCAAGAAAAATAAGATTAAAAAAGAAAATATTTTGATTTGTCATCAGTGCTATTAAACTAATAAAGAAAAAAGATGTCGTAAGAATACTGAGTTGGTGCAAGATGAATCCGTTTTTGGTAAACAGAAATCCAACACAGAGTAATAGCAGTGGAGTTGCGATTTGTGGCTGTCCAAAATATGCCACAATGAGAATGCCGGTGGTGATAAGCAATAATGAAATGACTGCGATAGATTTTGCAATTCCAAAAGTAACAGGAAATGTCTTCTTGTTTGCAATCTTGTTGTGTTTGATATCTCTGATATCCCCAATAAGAGATCTTGCAATAAAGACAAGAAATATCACCACGGAGAGAACAATGGATGAAAGTGAGATTGTTTTAGAAAAAAACAAAACAGCAAAAATAAAATAAGATGATTCTATCAAACCTCTGACAATACAGGCGAAATTACCCAAGAGGGCATGCATATTTTTTTGCAGATATATCGCTATTAAAATTGTTGAAATTAAGACAGGCAAGATGGTCGATGGATTTTTCAAGAATCCAATGGTGGTCGCAATCAACAGTGGTGCCATTGCGGGTAAAAATGCAATGCTGCCCCTGTAATCATATGCGTGTTTTTTCTCCAAGATAAAATTGAAAAATAGCCACAAACAAAGTAACCCAGCAAGTAAAGGGGAATCGCTAATGGAAAATGAAAGAGTTTTAGTTATGGAAAACTTTGCCAAATATCCAAGCATGACCAAATCTATCCATGAATATGGACGAGCATTTAAAAAATAATGCATAAAATTGTTTTGATATGTTTGTTTATGAATTTTTTCGAGTGTTGCAGTGAGTTCTTGCATATTATTGATTAAAACAATTGTTTTATATTTTAAGATCGGATCGTTTTTTAATTTTTCAAAAGTATCCCTGTTGTTTGTCACGACAAAATTGATTCCACCCTTAACCATCCAGTCGCGAAGCCAGGCAGTTTGATTATCAACAAATGCAACCAATGGCTTTCTGGAATTTGAATACCAGCCACATTCCCAAGAACAATCATTGCCAAATTCGGGAAGGCAAAGCCCAATGTGAGATTTTTTGATGGCGTCCAAGTCAGTGTCGAAAACTTTTTTTGCAAAGGTTTCATGGCGATCATTCCAGGGATTGTGCTCATGTGGCTTGAAAACCTCAATTTTTTCTTGATCAAAAAAATAGGTTATTTTGTTGTTCCAGTCATGAGCATCCTTTGAAATGCGCGCAATCAAATAGATCCTTATTTTTTTCATGATATTTCCTTTATTATCTTATTCAGAAATTTCAAATTAATTTAAAATCTCTGAAGGAGAGGCGG
>CAYVME010000015.1:0-12072 GCA_964452415.1 uncultured Bdellovibrionales bacterium | reverse complement strand
TCCGCCAAATTTCATAAACCATATTTTTCATAAAGAGCCGACATTCTGCTTTTGATCATTTTATATGTCTCTCCAAGCTGCTCTGTCGTGAAGTTATCGGTGTGATACCCAATGGCCTCAGTCCAGTTTCGCGCAGAGGATAGCATTTTCACCAGACCACGAAAGCCATCGAAATTAAGCTGAAATCCATATTTTTCAGGATATTTAAAAAGATTAGATCCAGCATCAGGAATCTGCATGAAGGTATAGGCGACAACATCATGTCCGATGCTTTTTCGATTAAATCCTGCTGAAGCATGAATTCTGATTATTTCTTCTGCAAGTTTCAATGTTTCTTTAACTTCGGCAAGGTCCTGATTGGGAAGACCAAACATGAAGTAGGTGCTTTGCGGGATCCGAAACGAAGCGACAAGTATGCAGTGATCGAGAATCGTTTTATTGCTGTATCCTTTTGCGAATTGTGATCGGATTCGCCGGTTTCCTGATTCCGGGCTGTAGGTTGCCTCAAGGGTGCAAGAATTTTTGTCAGCCCAGCCCCTCCACTTTTTGAGATATTCTTCAGTGGCTGGAGAAAAAAACTCAAAAACGATATGTGCATTGGCTATGCCAGAAAACATTAACTCTTGAAAAAATCTTTTAACATAGTATTCTCCGCCATGACGGATATCCCCGTAAAGATAAATCTTGTTTCTTCCTTGTGCGAGATTTTTCTTTATGAGATTTACAACTCTGTCATGGTCGATTATGCACGGATTGTCTCTTTGCATTGCATCGGCAAAAGATTCTTTTGCTCCTGCACAATAGCAACAACCCCCTTTACATCCTCGAAACATTGTGATAATTGCACGAGCAGGATTTATTGTTGGTTGTTCTACCAATAAATCGTAACGAGTTATTTCCAGCTTTGCACTGACATCCGGAACGCTAACTGGATTTTCAATGAAGCCTGAATCTCTAGAAATTCTCATCGTAAGACCAGCAACACCTTCAATGTCGTGCGATTTTTTTATTATTGCGTCTAAGAGTTGCACAATTGATTCATCACATTCACCTCGCAATACAAAATTGACACTAGAATGACGGCTGAGCTCGTATGGACTACCATATCTGCGAATTATTTCATCCGCAAAATATGACGCCGTGATTCCTCCCAGAATAATGTATACATCTGGCGCATATTTTCTGATTAATCGTGCAGTTTCGATTGCACCTGCTGAATGAATCATCCAGTGACAATCAATTCCAACGGCCGTGGGTTTAAATTCAGTCATCATTTTGCATACTTCATTTTCGAGTGAATTGTTCGAAAGATAAACTCGCTCTCCCAAATTCAAAATGCGCACGCTGTAACCAGCTTTATCCAAATTGTCTGCCATGCTGAATACACCAGCTGGAATGGAAACATATTGCTCGGTGAAGTTGGTGTCTGCATCAAGGGTGTGACTCGAGCCATTGATATTGGCTGGCGGATGAACAAAAAGCATGTCTAATTTTTCCATGGAGGTCTCCTTTGTTGTGGTTATAGAGTTAAAGAACTTTTGTCAGTGGCTTTTCAGCTTGACGGGGAAGTATATCAGTCATTAAAATATTAGTCAATATACATCGTCAAATAAAATAGTAAAAAATAGCTAAAATAAAGCAATAAATATAATAATATATAAAATGTGGAAATATCTTGACACAAATTGCATTTTGCTGTATACTTAATTTAAAGTTCAAATAAGGTAAAACAGTATGATTAGCCAAAAAGAACTTATAGAGTTGGGATTTACAGCAAAAGAGTCCAATATTTATTTGGCACTTTTGGAATTGGGGCCATCGACTGCTGCTCAGATATCAAGAAAGGCTGGGCTCAACAGGACAACAAGCTATGACATTTTGGAGTCACTGGCAAGTGATGGTTTTGTGAATTTGATTGGTGAAACGAAGATTCAAAAATATGCAGCTGAAAATCCTGGGAGGGTCGTAAAATTTTTTGAAGGAAAGGTTATGAAAAGTCAGAATCAGCTTGAAAAAGCAAAACAATTTTTGCCACAGCTTCTTTCTATATACAACATCAAGGAAAAACCTAAGGTTAAATTTTATGAGGGAATTGAGGGAATGCAAGAGGCCTTCGAAGACACTCTAAGCGCGAAGAAAGAAATTTTGGCCTATGCTGTTGGCGAGGATATTTTCAAAACTATGAGTGAAAAATATGTTAGAAATTATTTTAAGCGCAGAGTTGCAAAAAAAATTTCTGTTAGAGTTATTGCTCCTAACACTCCAGAAAGTCGAGCCGTTACAGCGAACGATTCAAAAGAATTAAGAATTTCATTGCTTGTGCCAAAAGATAGATTTTATTTTTCAATTGAAATGAATATCTATAGTAATAAAGTCATGATTGCCTCATGGCGCGAAAAGTTTGCGATAATCATCGAGAGTGAGGAAATTGCTGAGGCTCAGAAAAAAATATTTGAATTAGCATGGGAGGGTGCAAAGAATTTTCAGAATAAAAACAAAAAAATAACATCCTAAGGATGTTATTTTTTTATTGAGAGGACTATTTTTCTTTCCTTATCGGAGAGACATTCGAAATGAATCCATAGTGCGGTGGTGGGAATTATTTTTTTCACCTTCTCCGGCCATTCAATGATTGTGATTGAATTTGGTTTTCCGGCAAAATCTTTAAATCCTAACTCAAGCAAGTCTTTGGAATTTATCCGATAGGCGTCTATGTGATAGATGTTTCGAGTTTGAGATTTTGAGTTTTTGGATTTTTTTGGAAATTGAGATTTGGAAATTGGAAATTCTTTTCGATAATGTTTAATTATCGAAAAGGTGGGGCTCGTGTACGGCCCTTTTATTTTCAAACCTTTTAATAACCCTTGGGTGAAAGTTGTCTTGCCTGCACCAAGATCTCCTGAAAGACAAATAATTTCTCCACCACAAAGCTCCTCGGCAAGCATGGCGCCGATTTTCTTGGTTTGGGCTGAAGATGTGGTGATGAATTCATTCATAAAATAAAACATATAGCAAAAGTGCAATTTAGTAAAGAAAAATAATTTAAAAAAGAGGCAATCCGACGATTTGTCGAACTACCTCTTAATGAATTTCATCTGCGAGATCCCCTGGTGGAATCCTGCACGCCTCTTTTTCTTTGTGTCGCGCTTGGTCTTTTTTGTGGGCTGTTTCCCCACACTACACTTCGATAGGGCGCTCTACTTCTTTTGGTGGAATAGTGACGGTGTTGATAATGCCATCCATTTTGTCCAATAAAGAAAGTGAAGCCAGGATGACTCTCGAGATAATACCAGCCTCGAATAACATATCCAGGGTAGAATGGTGGTGGTGATGTGTAATAATACACCACTCGTGAAGGAGCTGGCTGGCAAAGAACTTCGTTGCCCCAACGATCTTGGCAGTAATTGGGGATTGATTCTTCGCCTTCATATTCATAATGAACCTGACCTCCATGTCTGCAAGGAACAACAACGCAACCAACCATGCTGATCAAAAATACAACCAGCATTCCAATTTTCACTATCATTTTCATTTGAAACCTCCCGGCGCTTCGCGCCTTATTTTAGGGTTATTATCTAGCGAAACGAGTGAAATGATTCGTCAGGAGACGAGCATTTCCGAGTAAGCGACGATAACAAAAGGTTTAATACCCTTTTATTTTGATGTCAAAAAACCATCTTATCCAACTGTCTATTATACACCCAAACGGCCTAAAAGTCAAGCATTTATTGACATTGGGCCGAATGACTGCTACTTTATATTACTTACCTGGAGAGTCGTAAAGTTCATCAGTCCATAAGAAATATTCTTCGTAAAGCTGAAAAGCTGAAAAGCTAATGCCTGAGAAGCTTACCAAAAATGAGTCTTGATTTTGCCCAACAATTGGATAATGTTCTGAAAAGCTCAAAAAATGTGCTCATCTTCATGGCACAAGATTTTTCAGGTGATGCAATTGGAAGCGCTTGGGCAATGTATGCTTTTTTGAAAAAACAAAACATCGAAGCAACTGTTGTCATTCCGAGCGACGAAAGGTTTCTGGAAAGATTTTTGTTTTTGGAAAAACCAGAAGACACCATGGACTCATTGGCTGGCGCGCGCGATTTCGTTTTGGCTTTCAATACCAAATTCAACAAGATCACCAATGTCAGAACGGAAAGAGTTGAAGACGAACTAAGAATTTTCATCACTCCAGAAAAAGGCTCGATTGATCCGCGTGATTTCTCTTTTATTCCTGCAAAATTCAAATATGATTTGGTGATTGTGCTTGGAAGTCCAGACAAAGAGTCTCTTGGAAAAGTGTATGAAGAAAATCCTGACATTTTTTATGAGGTTCCGGTTGTTAATATTGATCATCACACTGAGAATGACAACTTTGGACAAATTAATATTGTAGACATCACTGCTTCTTCAACCTCAGAAGTGGTGGCAGAGCTTTTGCAAAAAATAAACGAGAAAAGCATTGATGAAAAAATAGCAGAAAGTTTGCTGACAGGGATTATCGATGCCACCAATAGTTTTCAAAAGAAAAATACTTCTCCAAAATCTTTGCAAACTGGTGCGATGCTTATGACCAAGGGAGCAGATCAACAACGAATCATTCGATATTTGTACAAAACACAGCCATTCCATCTTCTGAAATTGTGGGGTCGTGTGATGGCAAGATTATATTGGGAGGAAGAACTTTCATTGGCTTGGGCGCCTGTTTTTCTTGAGGATTTCGTGCAAAGCAGATCAAAGCCAAGCGATGTGCCATTCATTTTGGACAAGGTTCGAGAAAACTATTCAGCCGGAAAAATTTTCATGGTTTTGTATAATCATGAAATTGGCGAAGTCCGCGGAGTGATCAAGTGCATCAACGCCGAACAAGCGAAAAAAGTGGCTGAAATTCTTGAGATTAAGGTTGTGGGCGACACTTGCGAATTTTCTGAAAAGTCTGATGACACCACTGAAGCCGGACAACGAATTGTGGAAAAACTTCGCGCAGGATTGATGATATAGAAATTGTAATAATGGTATTTTGACAACCAGCTCTGGCTGGTTGTTTTTCTTTTGCTCAACAATCTTTTTTGGGGTATAATAAAGTTGATAAATAGAAAATAAAAATAAAATGCGTATTCATGTTACATGCTATATGTTACATGCTGTATGATAGGATATGGTAAAAGTTTCACACAAACAATTGGCGCATGATGATGATAAGGATATTCAAGCTGGAAAAACGCTCAAGCAAATGCGAGGGCAGTCAGAAGAGGAAAGAGCATCGCAGCTTGCTTCTGATTTCGGTCTCTCATATGTTGACCTCAACATTTTTCCAGTTGGCGCAGAAGATATGCGCACGATTCCTGAGGAAGATTCGCGAAATTTCAATCTTTGTGTTTTTCAAAAAGCCGGAAGGGAGATTCGAGTGGGATTGACTGACCTTGAAAATGATAAGACTCTTGAATATATTGAAAAAATAAAAAATGATCATGGTTGGATCATTCATCTGTATGTGATTTCCAGGTCCTCATTGGAAAAAGTTTGGAGAAGATATGCCGAAGTGCCGCTTTTGGAAAATCTGGAAGCTCTGCAAATCACATTGAGCGGAAAAGATCTGGAACAATTCGAGCAGGATTTTGGAAGCATGATTGATTTGAAAAAAAGAATCAAGGAAATTCCAACAACTCAAATCATTTCAATCATCATGGCTGGAGCGGTGAAGATGAAAGCCAGTGATGTGCATTTTGAACCGCAAGAAGAGGAGGTTCGCATGCGATTTCGAATCGATGGCATGCTTCAAGATGTGGGAAGATTTCCAAGCGACACTTTTCGATTCATTTTGTCTCGAATCAAAATGATGGGAAAAATGAAAATCAACATTCGCGATATTGCACAAGATGGTCATTTTTCTGTGGAGATGGAAGGCGGAAAAATTAATGTCAGAACAAACATCATTCCTGGGAATCATGGAGAATCTGTGGTGATGCGACTTCTTTCACAGGCAGATATCATGCTTTCAGTTGAAGATCTTGGTCTTCGCGGATTGGCCTATGAACATGTGCAAAAAGAAATCGAGAAACCTCACGGCATGATTCTCACCACTGGACCAACCGGAAGTGGAAAAACCACAACTTTGTATGCCTTGGTGAACAAACTCAACACTCCGGGGGTTAAAATAATCACAATTGAAGATCCGATTGAATATGAAGTGAAAAATGTTTCACAAACTCAAGTTGCCAAAGATCGAAACTACACCTTTGCCGAAGGGCTTCGCGCTGTGGTTCGTCAAGATCCAGATGTCATTTTGGTTGGTGAAATTCGAGATGATGAAACAGCTGACATTTCAGTCAATGCCGCGCTTACTGGACATCTTGTGCTTTCAACGCTTCACACCAATAATGCACCAGCTTCCATTCCACGATTTATTGAACTTGGAATCAAGCCAAACTTGATTGCGCCATCGGTGAATGCTTTCATTGCGCAAAGACTTGTGCGAAAACTTTGTCAGCATTGCAAGGAAGAATATGTGCCAGCCAAAGAAACAAGTGACTCTGTGAAAAAAATTCTTTCGATAATTTCTCCCAAGGCGAAACTGGAAATCCCAAAAACCATTGAAAAATTGTATCGTCCAAAAGGATGCGACAAATGTCATGGGCTTGGTTTTAAGGGGCGAATTGGAATTTTTGAAGTTTTGACAATTTCTGAAAACATTGAAAAATTGATTTTGGAAATGGGAGGTGAAAGGGAGCTTACTCAGACTGCGCTTGAAGATGGAATGATAACCATGGCGCAAGATGGAATTTTGAAAGCCGTGGAAGGCTTGACTTCAATGGAAGAAGTGTGGCGCGCAACCGGACAAACTGAGTTCTTGGAAGAGATCTATGAAAAATTGATGTCACAATCAATGTCCCGAGCGATTGACATTTCGCAGGAGGAAATGCAGTTGGTTGCTGACAGCATCGCTCCAATTGAATCTCTCAAGAAATTGATAGAATCATCAAATCAAAAAAATTCTGCAAAATATATTTTCGCCAGCAGTTTGCTTCTTGGTGTGGGCGACATTCACATTGAGCCAGAAGAGAAAAGTGTGAAAATTCGTTACCGCATGGATGGAATTTTGCAGACGATTGCTGAAATTCCACTCAATGAATATCCAAGTCTTTTGGGAAGCATCAAATTTCTCAGTGGATTTTCAACAGAAGTTCGGGGAGGCGTCATGGATTCTCGTTTTTCAATCGCATTGGAAAAACCTTTTGAAAATATCACCGATACCAAAGTTGATGTTCGAGTCTCAATAATCTTGGGAGGATATGGGGAAACTGTGGTTATGCGACTGCTCAACAAATCTTCCGTTGCTCTTGACATTGAGAAACTTGGAATTCGAAAACAAAACTTGGAAAAGATTTTGGCCGAAACAAAAAAACCAAATGGAGTTTTTCTCACCACTGGGCCAACCGGAAGTGGAAAGACCACAACGTTGTATAGCGCGTTGAAAGTTTTGAACAATCCGGAAGTGAAAATCATCACAGTTGAAGATCCGATTGAATACCAGCTGGACGGAATTTTGCAAACATCAGTTGATGACAAAGAAGGATACACTTTCGCCACTGCGCTTCGAGCACTGCTTCGTCAAAATCCCGACATCATGATGATTGGTGAAATTCGAGATGAAGAAACGGCCAACATTGCAATTCAAGCCGCTCTTACTGGCCACTCAATTCTCTCCACGCTTCACACAAACGACGCCGCCGGCTCAATTCAACGCTTGATCAACATGGGAGTGCGCTCAGATGATTTGGCCACAGCGGTCAACGCAGTGATGGCACAGCGATTGGTGCGAAAGCTTTGTGATTGCAAAACAGAAAGACAATTGAGCGAGCAAGAGATTGAAAAAATGAAAAAAGCTTTTGAAAGAATGTCAGAAAAATCCGGAATTGCAATGCCAAACTTTGAAAAAGTTTTTGAACCGAATGGTTGCGACAAATGCAACAAAATTGGATACAAGGGACGAACCACAATCAGTGAAATCTTGGTCATTGATCGAGAAATTGAAGAATTGATCGGACAAAGCGCGTCATCCTCACAAATTCGCGACAAAGCTATGGAAGGCGGAATGATTTCAATGGAGCAAGATGGCCTTATGAAAGTTTTGGAAGGAGAAACAAGCTTGGAAGAGGTGGAGAGAGTAGTCTAGGGCAGGTTGTAGCCGGTAGGAACTAGGTTGTAGGAAAATACAAATTCGAAATAAAAAAAGTTATGCTAGTTGCATAACTTTTTTTATTTAAAACTTGCCAGCCGTCTTATAAGCCTTGATCAAATTATTTATTCCAAAAGTTTTCTTGTAGCTCGCCAAAGACATGTGATAATTCGGAAAAACATTCTTGATTAATTTTTTGTCCTTGACTCTTTTTAGCATTAAAGCAGACGGTCTCCAGTCCATATTGACAAGGTCAAAAAGTTTCTTTAGCTGATAATTCTCCTGCTCCAAGTATTTAATTTTTTGTTTTTCGAAATCCATATTCATGAATTCTTCATATTGATTTGCGGAAATTTCCATCAAATCCTGGCGTAATTTTTTAAGATTACTCAGGCCATGAATGATTTTATCGTCAACTTTCAAGGAATACCCAGTTAGTTTTTGCACGACATTATCAGAATAGGTGATATGGCAACCGACGAAAGCTATTTTAGCCTCGAGTTTTTCGTATTCTGTTACGATAGATATATTTTTATATTTCCATTTTATATCTGGCCAAATTCCAGCGGGCTTATTGTCTGGAAAAGATCGTAGTAATATCATTTTACCTTTCACTTTATAAGGGCCAGAAATTTCATAATTATAATCGGTACACCAATCATTGTATAGGCCATGAGTAAGCGAAGCTAGTGCTACAAATATTTTCCCTAATTCTTGAGATTCCTCCAGGGATGCCGCTTTTAGTGGATTTTTTGTTAGAATATTCTCAAAATCTTTTTTTCTGAATTCAATATTGGATTTTATAGCGAACAAGTCCTTTTTTGCTCTAAGCCTTATGGATTCAACTAGAAAATCAACCACATTTGTTATAAGGTGAGGATCGTCCATCTTTGATGTTTGATAATGGATGATTGTCATCAAAACCAAAAATCTCGTGGATGACAGATTTGGAAAATAATTCAAGTGATCCTTAATTGAATAACCGTTCTCGTTGAATTTATTCACTAATTCGTGTAGTTTTTCCAGCCATAAATCATTGTAGAGAGGATGCAGACCCCAAGCATCGAAAGGCATGTGAGATTGTGGGTCGTGATTGGCAAAGAGCTGATAAGAAGACTTCGCATATTGATCTATCCAATCCATTTTTTTCATGGGTTTTTATTAATCAATCAAATAAACCTTTCCATGTGTTCCATCAACTTTAACCGTCATTCCATTTTTAAGAACAGTGGTTGCATTTTTTGTTGATACTACGCATGGGGTTCCCATTTCGCGAGAAACAATCGCTGGGTGTGAGGTCAGACCGCCCACATCTGTCACGATGGCCGAGGCTTTCGACATCATCATAATCATGGTGGGATTGGTAAGACGAGTCACCAAAACATCACCGTCTAAAAAGCTTGAAGTATCAGCGCTTGATTTTACAATTCTTACCTTGCCTGTTCCGACACCTATGCTGGCTGCGATACCACTGAGGATGAGTGTTTCTTTTTTCATTGCATTATGTTTTATTTATTAATTATACTTCATTTATTATTAAAAACTAGTCTCCTATGAATCCATCACAATGATGAACTCAATGAGAGAGGCAACGAGGAGAGGTTGTTCTCTCGTTGCTCTTTTAATCAGGTCTGCATCATTTTTTTTAATGAATAAGCGTAACCAACTTCACGCTTTATCCATGGTTCGTCATCACTTTTGTTGGCGAAACTTATAAAAACAGAATCATCAGTAAGGCTCCAAGAAACATGAAAAAACTCATTATTTTCAGAGAAATGTATTTCTTTGAAGAATGTCTGATTGCCGTCAGACCATGCGAAATATAAAATTGCGAATGTAATGAAATTTTTTCCATGGGTAATTCGTATCTCTTTTCTGATCAGGCAGACATCTTTTCGTGAATTATTTTCTGGATAAATAATGTTTTCAAATGATTCTTCGATTTTGAGATTATTGGATGCATTTCCAATTTTTGTAGCTAATTCTTCTCTGTTGAACATGGCGATCTCCTTTTATGGGATATTTTATTGTAAAAGAATTTTTCTCCTATGAATCCATCACAATGATGAACTCAATGAGAGAGGCGAGAGAAGTTTTGTTAAACTTTCTCGCCTGCGATTTAATCACCTCGCTCTGAATCCAACAATTATAAATACTACAAAAGATAAGAACATTGTTACTTCTAGCAGGAGAACTAACGGAGATTCTTCTGAAATTCCATTAAATTTGCAAAAAACCGTGATAACTCCCGCAAGAAACATTACTATGAGTGATTTTGGCATGGTGCTCTCCTTTTATTTGGGTTTAGGTGATTAAATTTTAAATAAACTTCTGCTCCTATGAATCCATCACGATGATGGGTTCAATGAGAGAGGCGAGAGAAGTTTTGTTAAACTTTCTCGCCTGCAATTTAATCACCTCATTTCAATAAAATTCAATACTGTATTTTTCGATAAACTCACCTTCTTGTTTTGATATAGTTCTGAAAATACATGGCTTATCCAGAATACTTATTTCAATGTGCTGAACTTGGGTGCTTTCTTCGAATTTTATAAAGCGGAAGTTATCGCAGTTGTTTACATTTTTAGCGTTAATCGAGAATAAAAATTCTTCATCATTTCCCAGCTGGAGAAGAAGATCTTTTATAGACACTGCTAATGCGTATATGGTGCTTTCGACTGATTTGGAGTTGCTAAGCCTTACAATAAAGAATTTCATTATTTACTCCTTATCCTTGCCTCCCATTCCTGGTGAGGGCTTATGGTATATTTGAGGTGATTAAATTTTGAAAGTACTTGTTAGGATGTTTTTGCTGATTCATCTTAACAGTGTAGTATAGCAGGTAATTGCAATAATGTCAATTATAGTGCCTAGTAAAATAGCTAAAATAACTTTAAAACAAGCCTTATTATAAACATGTAGTCAGTATTATTGACATTTTGTTTAATCTGAGATATAATGAAAATATGGAATTAGAAAACGTTTTGCAACATCTTGGACTCAACGAAAAACAAGCCAAAGTATATCTGGCTGTTTTGCAGATGGGCAAAGGGTCAGTGCCCGCTATTTCGGTCAAAGCCGGCACAAAAAGGCCAACAACCTATCTTCTCTTGGAAGAGCTTCGCATGAAGGGCTTGGTCAATTTGCTTCCTCGAGCGCAAAAAGTTCTCTATGCTCCCAATTCTCCTGAACAACTGCTTGAGGAACAAAGAGAAAAGGAGCACTTAATAAAGGTTAACATGCCAGAATTGATGGCCATGTTTAATGTAAAAAAAGAAAAACCAAAGGTGACCTATTATCAAGGTGAAAATAGCATTATTAAGCTGTATGATGAAATCTTTAAGGAAAAAGAAATTTCCTTTTATGGCTCAATCGGTTCAATTAGTCCTGAGGTTTACAAACAAGTAGAGAAATATTTGCCCCGCATTGAAAAAGATAAAATTAATTCAAGAGAGATCTTGCAATCAGACGAGAAATCGATTCAATTCGCCAAAGAGACTGCATCTGAATTTCACAAAATCAAATTAGTAGGCGAGCAGTACAAACTTCCAACGGACAACATGATTTTTGGAAACAAGGTCGCCATTATCACATATAAAGATGAGCCAATGGCTGTGGTCATTGAAAGTTCAGATGTTGTTGAAACATACAAATCAATGTTTGAGATGGTTTGGAGCAGTATAAGTTAGATTGTTACATTTCTGCATCGAGCCACTTAATGTCAGTATTTGCATTCCGTATTCTGCATCCCCCTTGCAACCATATGGAGTATGTAGGCAAAAGACGAGCAGATGAGCGTTAAAAAATTTTGAAACGTAGTGCCCGCTAGCAAGCGAAGGCACGCAGTGTAAATTTTAGCGAAGAGCGAAGTCTTTGCCACAGTATCTCCATCGGGT
>CAYVME010000014.1:0-25913 GCA_964452415.1 uncultured Bdellovibrionales bacterium | reverse complement strand
CTCCGATTCGCTCTCGCTGCATATGGGCCAAAAAGAAAAATAGTCTCACATTGCTAAGCTAACTGTATAAAAATAAAGCAATGAAAAAACAAGCAAAAAAAATAGATGAGCCCGAAAAGGACCTCAAAGATGTTGAAGAAGAAATTGTGGTTGAGCAAGAAAGTGAGATTGCTCAGTTGGAGAAAAAATCTTCAGAGCATCTGGAAGGTTGGAAACGAACTCAAGCAGAATTTGAGAATTACAAAAAGAGGATGTCTGAGTCGCAAAAAGATTTGATCAAATATTCAACTCAAAACATCGTCCTTCAAATTTTGCCAGTAATCGACAATTTTCACGCTTCAACTGATCACATTCCAGAGGATCAAAAAGAAAATCCCTGGGTGACAGGAATCATGTACATTCAAAAGCAACTTGAAAATGTTTTGACTGAAAATGGAGTGGATGAAATTACAGTGAAGGAGGGTGACAGTTTTGATCCAATCTTTCACGAAGCAATTGAGGACAAACATTGTGACAATTGTGGAGACTGTGGTTGCGAAAAAAAGGAATATCAAAACAAGATTAAAAAAGTTTTGACAAAGGGATATAAGATTGGGGACAAAGTCATAAGGCCAGCAAGGGTCGTTGTGGAGTAAAAGTCGAAAGTTGAAAGCCAAAAGTCCATAAAGCAATAAAATGCAAAATTGGATACAAAAAAGCCCATACGGGCATAAATTAAATATCCCATATGGGCAAAGTCCGTGGACATTGCACAAAACTCTAAACTGAGTATAGCAAGGAATTATTAATAAATCAATAATTAAGTAATTAATTAAACAACAAAAATATATGAGTAAAATTCTCGGAATCGATCTTGGAACAACAAACAGCGCGATGGCAATCGTGACTGGAGGAAAACCAGAAATTTTGGAAAACAAAGAGGGAAACAGAACAACTCCTTCAATGGTTGCAATTTCAAAAACAGGTGAAAGACTTGTGGGACTTCTCGCAAAACGACAATCAGTGACAAACCCAGCCAACACCTTGTATTCAATCAAGCGCTTGATTGGACGAGCATATCATGACGCTGAAGTTCAGCGTGATGAAAAATTGATGCCATACAAAATTGTCCACGCTGGTGAAAATGTGAAAGTGACCATGGGCGACAAGGACTATTCTCCGCAGGAAATCTCTGCAATGATTTTGGGAAAATTGAAAGCTGATGCGGAAGAAAAATTGGGCGAAAAAATCACTGACGCTGTGATCACGGTTCCTGCATATTTCGATGACGCGCAAAGAAAAGCCACCAAAGAAGCTGGAGAAATTGCAGGTTTCAATGTGCGTCGAGTCATCAATGAACCAACAGCGGCAGCTTTGGCATATGGCTTCGACAAAAAAGCTGATGAAAAAATTGCAGTCTATGATTTGGGTGGAGGAACTTTCGACATTTCAATTTTGGAAGTTGGAGGAGACACTGTGGAAGTGAAATCAACCAATGGTGACACTCATCTTGGAGGAGACGACTTTGATCAGATCATCATCCAATGGATCATTGATGAATTCAAAAAACAAGAGGGAATTGATCTTTCAAAAGATCCGCTTTCACTTCAACGAATCAAAGAGGCTGCTGAAAAAGCCAAGATTGAACTTTCAACTGCGCAAGAAACTGAAATCAATCAACCTTTCATCACTTCTGATGCGTCAGGCCCAAAACATTTGGTAATGAAAATGAGTCGCGCCAAATTGGAAGAATTGGTTGGAGATTTGGTTCAAAAAACTCTTGAGCCAGTGAAGAAGGCGCTTGCTGATTCAAAACTTTCAACTTCTGACATTAATGAAGTTGTGATGGTTGGAGGAATGACTCGCATGCCACTTGTTCTTCAAACAGTTGAAAAATTCTTTGGCAAAAAACCAAACATTTCCGTGAATCCTGATGAAGTTGTGGCGCTTGGAGCTGCAATTCAAGGAGGTGTGCTTGAAGGAAGCGTGAAAGATGTTTTGCTTTTGGATGTGACACCGCTTACCCTTGGAATTGAAACCATGGGAGGAATTTCAACTCCGCTTATTGAGCGTAATACAACTGTTCCAACTTCAAAGACACAAACATTTTCAACTGCTGCTGACAATCAGCCAGGCGTTGAAATCCATGTGCTTCAAGGAGAACGCGAAGTTGCCTCAGGAAACAAAACTCTTGGAAAATTCTTGCTTGATGGAATTCCACCAGCACCTCGAGGAGTTCCACAGATCGAAGTTGAATTTGACATCGATGCAAACGGAATTTTGAATGTGACTGCCAAAGACAAAGCAACTGGAAAATCACAATCAATCAAAATCGAAGCATCGTCAGGACTTTCAAAAGAAGAAATTGAAAAAATGAAAAAAGATGCTGAACTTCACGCTGAAGAAGACAAGAATAAAAAAGAATTGGTTGAAGCTCGAAACATGGCTGACACTCTTGTATACACAACTGAGAAAGCTTTGAAAGAAGCTGGCGACAAAGTTACAGATGAGGAGAAAAAACCTGTGACCGATGCAATTGAAGAACTTAACAAAGTGAAAAACGGTGAGGACTTGAATTACATCAAAGCCAGAACCGAAACACTTTCGCAAGCTGCCCAAAAGATTGGTGAAAAACTCTATGCTGCTGCTCAAGAAAAAGAGAAAGCCGACAAAGAGGCCAATGCCGGCGCAGAAGGCGCAGATGTGAAAGAAGCTGAAGTTGACGCCGATAAAAAAGAGGAAGGTGAGGAGAAAAAAGACGAAGACAAAAAATAATCTTCAAAAAGAGCGGGGCATTTAGCTTCGCTCTTTTTAAATAAAAAAATGGAAAAACAAATAAATGAATTTTTAGAAAAAATTAAAGATGCAGAAAAACAAGAATCACAAGGGCAATATTTTAATGCTGCTTTTTTGTATAAGGATGCAATAAAGATAGGAAGGAATTCAAAAAATCAAACAAAGTTGAAATATTGTAAAAACAAGATGATAGAAATGAACTTAAAGTCAAAGAAGGAGTATAAGCAAGCTGGCTTTACTCAAAAGATTGATAATAAAAAAATTGATACTCTGATTAAGAATTTTTTTGGTAAAGATGGACTGGATACAATATTGAAAAAGATTGGAATGGAAAGCACTTTCCGACCTAGCTGTGAAAAAATTAAAGGAATGAAGGTGCCAGTATTCACCTTTTTGGCCTCCACTTCAGTTGTATCTGAAGATGGTCATGTCGTTAAAGGAGGAGAGGATAGTGAAAAGATGTGGTTTTCTCAAATGTATTCATTGGATCAAGATTTTGTTATGGCTATATATGTCGAAAAAATGTTTTTAAAATTAATGAGTAGGAAAGGGGTAAATAGACTAAATTCTAAAAATTTAATAAATTATTTGGAAAATTCCAAAGTGTTTAATGATAAAAATTTTAGCATAATCAAGCGTGGAATAGAAAGGTATTTTGCAAGGGACTATGTTTCAACCATGCATATTTTAATTCCTCAATTCGAAAGTGTTTTTTTGGATATTTCTCAGAAATTAGGAATTGATATTACAAAAATAAATGATACTGAGGACATTTCTACAGAAAAGAAAACATTATCACAGTGGAACTTCGAAGAGGAGAGATTTATAAAGGCTTGGGGAAAGGATCTTTGCCAACAGATTAAACATGTTTTCTTTGATCCACTTGGATTTAAATTGCGTCACAAGGTTGCCCACGGAGAAATTGACATAAATGAGTGTAATTTTAGAAATGCAACCCTGATGACATATTTTTATATTGTGTTGGCATCTATATTAAAGGTAAATAAATAATTTTATATACTTAATGTTATGAAAAAGAAGATAGGAGAAGGGGATGGCATTCATGTTAGAGCTGTGCGTTATGGATATGAAAACACAGCTGGATTTATGTATCAAGAAATAGAAAAGTGGTACAGTAAAAGAGAAAATGAATGGCCTATTGTTAAAAAATTTCTTAATGATGCCTTTGATAATTTCACAAGAGGGTTAAATAGAGAAACCCCATTTTTATTGCTTGAGCAATTAGGGAATCAAAACGCTGATAACTGCAGATATACATTGAGCTACCATGCTTACATGCAATATTTTGAATACGAACAGCTTCAACAGACAAAAAAAGACTCAAAACGCGCATTTCAGCTTGCATTATTTTCCTTGATCGTTACAATCACTTCGTTTTTCGTCTCAATTTATTTTTCTAATAAACAAATAAATTCCCCAACTAAACTTGATTATTGGCAATACCAACAGATTATCAATAAATTAAAATAATTAGAATATGAAATTTATCATCATCTACATCACCCATAAAAATCTCAAAGAGGCGAAGAAGGTCGCGGAACATCTTTTGCAAAAGCGGTTGATTGCATGCGCGAACTTTTTTCCAATTGAAAGCGCGTATTGGTGGAAAGGGAAGATTGAAAATTCAAAAGAAATTGTCTCGCTTGTGAAAACCAAAAAAGAAAATTGGAGCAAGGTGAAAAGGGAAGTTGAAAAAATCCATCCCTACGATGTGCCCTGCATCATGAAACTTGAAGTTGAATCGAACAAATCTTACGCCGATTGGATCAAAAAAGAAACAAAATAGAAATGAAAAAGGCGGGGACAGTTATTGTCCGCGCCTTTTTGTTGTGAACCTGTGGGGAATTAATTGAGACCGGTCCCGCCATTCAGGTTTTTCCCGCCAGTTGTGCAGTAGTCTTCCATGCAAGCAAAGGCATTGTCGAAGATGCGCATATCTGCAGCATCTCCATATTCCTGAATGAACAAGTCGCGCAGGAATGTTTTGTTTGCTGCACCGGCTTGCAGAAGCCGCTCAAGGATGAAAATTTTTGACAATGGACTCATATAGTCCATATCTATCCTTGAGGCAAATTGTGCCAGCCGATGTTTATACTCGACCAGCTTTTTTTGGAGCTGCGTGATGCGCTCCTGGTCGTTTGGGATGCAGATTACTTGAAGCATTAAAATTACCTCCGTTTGGAATGTGCTGCTTTTGGATTTTACCACTAACCTAATAGTATACTCCAAAACCACCCAAAAGTCAATCCCAGGGTGGAATGGGGCTGTGCAAAGGGCAGATTTGGGGGTAGAATTATGTTATGGAAGAATTAATTCAAAAATTGGAAAATTTCATAAGGGAGAAAAATGTTGAGGCTGATCATATGCTTCGAACTGGTTCTTGGCTCAAGCAACTTTCCCAAAAGTCAGATGATACTTTTTATATCGCTGCAATTTGCCATGACATCGAGAGATGTTTTCCACTTCGTGATGGTGAGGTGAAACCTGCTAAAACTGGAGATGATCAACTTGATGGGGAATATCTGACTTGGCATGGAAAAAGATCAGCTGAATTCACAGAACAACTTTTAAGAAAGCACGGTTTTGATAATGAAAAAGAAATAGAAAAAATAAAAACATTGATTGCTGAGCATGATCTTGGTGGAACAGCCGAAAGAGATTTGATGCGAGATGCTGACAGCATTAGTCTTTTGGAAAATAATATCCCGGTTTTTATTAAAGAGGGAAGAGATGAGAATGAATTAAAAGAAAAAGTTATTTCAGAATTCAAGCGGCTTTCATCTGAAAAAGCCCGTGGATTCGCAAAACCTTTTTATGAAAAGTTATTTAAAGAACTAAGTCATTCTTAGGATATGTGATTTATGAAACTTAAAAGTGACAAATATAAGAAGGCGAGAGGTGGAGCCAGTAAGCTGTTGGAAATTTCATGTGGAGAATGTGGAATGGCTATTTGTAATTATCAAAAAAATGAATCGTAATACCGAGAAAGAGGGGATTATATATATACTCGCAAATACTTTTCTTGCGGGGACTTTTCCTGTTATTGCAATAATAGCATTGAAAAGTTCCGCTGCTATGGTGGTTTTGCTTTGGAGCACTTTTTTTGCGATGCTATATTTTGCTTTTTTGTTGACATTGCAAAGAAAATGGGGTGAAATAAGAAATATTGAAGCACTGAAGGATGCGCTTTGGACTGTTGCAATCATTGGAGTGGCATATCAGATGCTTTTCTTCTTTGGCCTTAGCAATACAACTGCGGGTAATGCATCGATAATGGCACTTTCAGAAATATTTTTTAGTTTTTTGTTTTTTTGTATTTGGAAAAAAGAATACATTTCTGGTGCTAATATTTTCGGATCATTTTTGATTGTGGTCGGTGCGTTGATTATTCTTTTGCCTGCCCTTGGTGAATTTCACTATGGAGATTTGCTAATATTGAGTGCTGTGGCAGTTGCGCCTGTGGGGAATTTTTTTCAGCGAAGAGCACGAACGAAAGTAAGTGGAGAGATGATTTTGTTTTTGCGAAGTTTCCTGAGCCTGTTGATTTTTCTTGTAATCGCATCGTTTTTTAGTGTGGATTATTCTTGGGACAAAACAAAAAATAATTTGTTACCATTGATTATTAATGGTGTAATAATGTTGGGAATTATGAAATCTTTTTGGTTGGAAGCAATACATCGCATTAGTGTTGTGAAAGCAAATGCATTTGGCACATTGAAACCGATCGTGACGCTCCTAACCGTCTGGATTTTCATGCATAGTCCTCCCACAAAGGCGCAATTGTTTTCTTTAATTCCAATTTCAATAGGTATTTTTTTGCTTAATTATAAAAACAAGCAAATTATAAATAAAAAAGAAGTATTTTAAATAAGCATCTCCGTCCTGACGCCCGTCATGACGAAAAACTTGGAAAATAAAAAAAGCCCCTGCGATGTTGATAATCGCGGGGCTTTTAATTTTCTTCTGATTCTTTTTTTGAAACTCCTTTTTCCTGGTTGGCTCGTAGCATTCTTTGCTCTTTTCTTTTTTTGAAAATGGCATGCTGAGAGGTGAGTGGGCAGGCATCATTTCCTGATATGTTGGAATATTTATTCCCGCACTCCGGACATTTCGTGGTGCTCATTGAAGCTCCTTTTTGAGTTGAAATTTGCCAATAATAGAGTTTCAATATATCAACTAATCCGGGTTTATGCAACTTGGATTTGCAAAATAAAAGGGCCATGACAGGCCCAGGCGCGTTTTGTTCCTACAGCTCAACATTTAGCAGGTCATTGGCTTTTTTGAAATACAGGAGTATTTTCCCTTGCATTTTCTTTTTTGTTGCCACTCGTGAAAGCATATCTTCAAGAGCTTCGGAGGCAAAAAACAAAAGCATTGCAACGCATTTCCCGTGGCTATCGGCCGTCACATCTTCCGAAATGGCTTCCGCTATAAGCATGATATGCTCAAGCGTTGCTATTTCTTTTTTGATCGCAAGGATGGCTCTTTCGTCGCGTTGTTCTCTTGCCTCGGCATTGATCAAATCAGCCCTTGAAAATGAAAGAATTTTGTTGCATGTTCCAATTATGACGGACATCAACCTGATTATCTTCATTCTGAATTTCTTTTTCATTTTGAATCCTCCTTGAGCATCCCTCTGGGTTTGTTGTTATTTTGCTATTAGGAACAATTATTCTTCGCTTGAATGCGAAGGTTTATTGTACTTAAATCTCGGAATATGTCAACCGTCTGAGGCGCAAAACGTGAAAACGGATCAAATGTGTGCTATAATATGTGCAATTGAGCTTGCTTGTTTTGCATAAAATAAATACAAAATAAAATATGAAAAATCCAATTTTGCAGAATTTTTTGATTGCGTTGATGTTGGGCTCTGCCTTTTTTTCGTGGTTCTCGGTTGATCGAGCAATCAGAATTCCCGATTCCAGCACTTGGGTTGTTCCGATGCTGTGGTTTTCGCTTTTTGCAATGAGCATTTTTTTGATGGCCGTGCTTATCAGAGAAAAACAAGCGTTGACCGTTGCGTTGGTTGTGGCTTTTTCTTTTAGTTTGCTTTTTGCTCCCAATCCTTTCCATTTTTTATTTTTACTTCTGGGTTTGCTTTTTGCAAAATGGGGAATAAGGAATATTCAAAGAGATCTTGGTTTGAATGTTAAAATAAGTCTCTGGAAATCTCTTTGGACGGGCAAGATGCAAATTCTTTTTGCGCTGACAATGTTGATTTCAAGTCAATATTTTTTTACTTTAGGAAGTATTGATGGACAGAAAAATATACCAAGATTTGATGTTAGTGGCTCTATGATAAAAATGATCATGCCAATTTTGGGAATTGCCAATCCAGCTTTCAAAGGAATGAGCGAGGATGGATTGACAGTTGATCAATGGCTCTTGACTGCTCAAAAAGAGAATGGCATGGGTGGCGGTCTTGGGGCTGTCGAAGAGGAATTTATTGAGGCTCAATTGGATGCAAAACTTCCACCAGGAATTCCTGCTGGGCAAAGAGAGATTTTGAAGCAGGAAGCAATGAAAAAAATGACAGAAACTCAAGGTCAACTTTCACAAAAAAACAAAGACTTGATTCTTGTGGAAATGAGAAAGCAATTTTCCCAGTCAGTTTCTCAAGATCTCAAGGGGGATGAGAAAATTGCCGAAGTTCTGGCTAGCGTTGTTAGCAATAAAATGAATGAGGTTATGCAGACACAATTGAAAGGTGGAGGCACGGTTGAATCCATGCTGCCACTCGTCTATGCTTCGATACTTTTCTTGACCATTTTTTCCCTGGGTTCACTTTTGAGTAGAATCTGGTTTTTGCTCATAATCATGATTTTTAGCGCATTGGTCAAAACAGGAGTTGTTAAAATAGGCAAAGAATTGATCGAAAAAGAAAGCATCCAGTATTGATAATGCACTGGTGAATCGTGCCTGATTATGCAAATTAGCACTCCTGTTTGGGGATTGCTAATTTTTTTATTTGGTTGTATTATGTATTAGTAATAAAACATGATTTAAATATATGGCAAATAGTGATTACTATAAGGTTTTGGGAGTTGATAAAAATGCTTCTGATGATGAAATCAAGAAGGCATATCGAAAATTGGCTCACAAATATCACCCAGATAAATCTGGTGGAGATACTGAGAAGTTCAAGGAAATAAACTCAGCCTATCAGGTGCTTTCTGACAAATCAAAACGCGCTCAATATGATCAATTTGGTTCAAATTTCGATCAGCGAGGCGGAGGTGGCGGACAAGGCTTTGGCGGGTTTGATTTTTCAGGATTTCAACAAGGCTTCGGCGGACAAGATTTCGGTGAAGGTTTTGAGGATATTTTCTCAAACATCTTTGGTGGAGGAGGTGCTCAAAGTTCCCGAAGAGCTGGTCGTGACATTCAAGTTGACACCGAAATCAGTTTTGAAGAAATGGTTTTTGGGGCAAGTCGCGATTTTGATTTGCTTCGAAATGTTGCGTGTGATTCTTGCCATGGATCCGGTGGAGAGCCTGGTTCAAAAGAGCAAACATGTGAGACTTGCAAAGGTGCTGGTCAAGTGAGACAAGCTTCAAGAAGTATCTTTGGATCATTCACTCAGGTTGTGACTTGTCCAACATGCAGCGGAAGTGGAAAAACATATTCGCAAAAATGTCGCAAATGTGGAGGCGAAGGAAGGGTGAGAGAAAAACAAACTGTGCATGTCGACATTCCTGCTGGAATTTCCAATGGGCAAACAATTTCAGCTCAGGGGCAAGGTGAGGCTGGAGAAAAAGGAGCACGAAGTGGAGATTTGTATATTAATGTACATGTCAGACCACATGAAAGATTTGAAAGAAAGGGCGATAATCTTCTTTCGCGAGAGCACATCTTGTTTTCTCAGGCAGTTTTGGGTGATAAAATCAATGTAAGAACAATCGATGGAAGTGTGAAAATGAAAGTCCCTGCCGGAACTCAGTCTGGTGAAATTTTCCGCATCAAAGGTCAGGGTGTGCCACAACTTGGGCGAAGCAATTCCCGCGGAGATCAGTTGGTGACAGTTATTGTTGATGTGCCAAAAAATCCAACCAGGGAACAGAAAAGGATTATTGAAGATCTTGGAAAAGCTGGGTTATAGAAAGTATGCATTCTTGGAAACGGGGGTCTGGCTTCTCAAAAATCGTAATTCGCTGAAACGAATTGCAAATTTTTTGCGCAAGAATCAAAAAAGATGTATAATTAACCCATTGAAAAACCAATTTAAAAAATAAAAAATCCAGGTTAAATAGTATTATTAAATATAATTTAACAAGGAAACAAAAATGAACAAAATAAAATTCTTTAAAACAAAGAAACTGGGATTTTCTTTGGTTGAACTCCTTATTGTTATTGCCATTATAGGAATATCCTCGGGAATTGTACTTAGAGGTTTTGATTCGGATCAAAAAACAGAAACTGAACTTGAAATTGAAGGCTTGAAACTTTCTGCCATTATCAATTCTCAAAAAAACGACGCTCTTTCTGGGAAAAAAGATAGCACTGTTGCAGGTCCATGTGCCTATACTATAACAGTTGATTCTGCTAGTCCTGGACAATACGCAGTAACTGGTTGCAACCCAATGACTCAAACCTTGAAATCAGGCGTTACATTTACTGGATCAGCGAATGTTACTTTTACTTCACCATTAGCTACGGCCACAACCACAACCACTCCATTTCCGGTTAATTTTATATTAACAAAGGGTGGCAAAAGTTACACGGTTTCTGTTTCCGAAAGTGGAAATATTACCCAAACTGTAAACTAATAAGGCATATTTATCTCTTATTTAAAAAACAAAAAATGTTCATGCAAAAAACAAAATTAGAGAGTCTTTTTGTTCCGAAATCGATTGCGATTATTGGGGCTTCAAACAAGGAGGGAAAAGTTGGAACTGTGATCACGCAAAATATTCGTGAACTTGGTTACAGGGGCAAGGTTTTCTTGGTTAATCAATCATATGAAACTTTGTACGAGCAAAAATGTTATGCAAATGTCGATGATGTGGAAGATGATATAGATCTGGCTATCATTTCAGTTCCGGCAAAGTTTGTGGTGGACATGATTGCTCAAAGTGCCAAGAAAATCAAGAATTTTGTCATCATCTCGGCTGGTTTTGCTGAAATTGGAAAAGAAGGAGAGGAAAGAGAAAGAGAATTATTGGAAATTGCTCAAAAAAATGGGTTGACAATTCTTGGACCAAATTGTTTGGGCTTTATTTCTCCAGCAATAAAATTGAATGCCTCATTTGCTTCAGGAATGCCAAGAAGTGGGAATATTGCTTTTGTCTCACAATCTGGAGCGATTGCAGTGTCGCTCATGGATATTGCCAAGCAAAAAAACCTGGCTTTTTCATCGATTATTTCCGTGGGCAACAAAATGCAACTTGATGAGACTGAGCTTTTGGAATATTTCGAAAAAGACTCAAAAACAAAAGTGATTGCAATGTATCTCGAAGGAATTAAAAATGGCCAAGCTTTCATCGAAATGGCTTTGCGAGTTTCCAAAAAGAAGCCAATCGTTATCTTGAAAGCAGGCAAGAGTTCCAAAGCGCAGGAAGCAATTTCTTCGCACACTGGAGCATTGGCCGGAAGTGATGCCATCACAGACAGTGCTTTTGAAAAAGCTGGAATTTTGCGAGCCAATGATCTGGAACATTTTTTTGATCTGATCTCTTTGCTCTCAATGAATGAGGCGCCAAAAAACAATAAAGTGGCCGTCATCACAAACGCTGGTGGAGTCGGAGTGTTGGCCACTGACGCTTTTGAGAAAAAAGAAATCCAGCTGTGTGAATTTTCTGAGAAACAAAGCCAACTTTTGGCGAGCAAATTGCCTGAGGAATCATCCGTGCACAACCCAATTGACTTGCTTGGTGATGCCAAGGAGGACCGCTACGAAAATATTTTGAAAATCTTGGAAAAAGATGACAGCATCGGAACAATTTTGAGCATTCTAACTCCGCAAGATCAGACTCCAGTTAATGAAATTGCCCAGGTTGTGATTAAATTTGGAAAAAAATCCAAAAAAATCATGCTGAGTTCTTTCGTTGGCGGAGAGAAAGTTGCAGATGCGATTTTGGGATTGCGCGAAAATGGGATTGTTAATTTCGATTTTCCTGAAAGAGCTGTCAACTGCTTGGATGCATATTACAAATGGAAAAAGCAAAGTTCAAAGAAGGATATTGCAAGTGAAAAAAGGAAAAATAATGTGACAAGGATGAATTTTGTCAGTGGAGTCATTGCAAATGCCAAAAAAGAAAAAAGAAGCGCGCTCTTTTTTGATGAAGCCTCGGATGTGATGAGCATGTATGGAGTCCCTGCGGTTTTGTCGCATGCCATTTTGCCAAAACAAAAAATTCCTCAAAAAATTCAATATCCAGCAGTCCTTAAAGTTGATAGTGATAAGGTTTTGCATAAATCAGATAAGCAAGCCTTAATCGTGGGAATTCAAGATAGAAAGGAATTGGAGTTGGCCATCAAGAAACTACGAAAAAATTTCCCGAAGGAAAGATTTGTGCTTCAACCGCTTCAAAGCAAGCAAATAGAAATTATTCTTGGAATTAAGAGGGATGAAATTTTTGGTCCAGTTGTGATGTATGGCTTGGGTGGAATTTATGCTGAAATTTTCAATAAGATAAATTTTATCATTCCGCCAATGTCGCAGGATGAGATCAAAAATTCGCTCGAAAATGGACAATTGGGATTTTTGTTCACGAAAACCAGGGGGCAAGAAGCATATGACACCGAAGCGATGGTCAAAATAATTTCTGGTTTGATTGCATTTGCCCAGGAGAATCCCCAGGTCAAGGAGTTTGATATTAATCCACTTTTTATTTATAATGACAAGAGAAGAGCTTCAGCTGTGGATATTAAAATAATCATTTAATAATTTTTTAAGAATATAGAAATATTATGGAGAAAAGAAAAATACTTTTGGTTGATGATGATAAGGATTTGATTGATTTGTATAGTGAGGTTTTTGAAAATGCAAATTTTGAAGTTTTGCAGGCAGGGGATGGAATTGAAGGTTTGGACAAAGCCACCAAGGAATTGCCCGATCTTATTTTCACCGGGATTGTGATGCCGAGAATGGACGGTTTCTCCATGATTGAATTGCTGCAAAAAACAGTGATGACCTCCAACATTCCGATTGTTATTTCATCGCACATGGGCAGAGAAGAAGATAGGATGAGAGCCAACACTCTTGGGGTTAAAGATTTTATCGTCAGAGGAACAACGACTCCAGTTGAGGTTATAAATAGAATCAATACTATTCTTGCGAAAACAAATGATGAATATGTTGTCGAGATGAATCCACTTGCTTTCGACGCTCAGCAATTACTGAAAGATCTTGGTTTGCAGGATGGTCTAAAGTGTCCAAAATGTCAAGAAAAACTCGAATTGAAAATGAAATTAACAAATGCGAGTGAGCGAAAATTTGAAGCCAGGATTGTTTGTCCGAAATGCGGATAACAGAAAGTTTCTCGTATTTCGTATCTCGTATTTCGTATAATGTTTTTATTAAAAAAACTATCAAAAGACAAATCTTTGCCTGTATTTTTGTTGTTTTCTTTATTTTCAAAAATGCGGTATACTGAAATACTGAGTAATTTGAATTTTGAAAAGACGCATCATACGAAATACTATATACTATATACTATATACTAAATACGAATTATTATGGCAAAATGGACCGTTGCAGAATCCGTAGAAATCCCATCCGAATATTCTTCTTTGGCTGGCGGAAAAATTCATCCTCTGGTCGTTCAAATCCTTCTTTCCAGGGGGTTGAAAGAAGAAAAAGAATTGAATCAATTTGTTTTTCCAAATTATGAAACGGATTCTCCGGACCCGTTTCTTTTTTGTGATATGGAAAAAGTTGTTGATCGAATCAAAAAGGCGTGCGATCAAAAAGAAAAGGTTGTTATCTTTGGTGACTATGACGCTGACGGAATAACATCTTCCGCAATTCTGAAAGAAACTTTTGATTTGCTTGGTCTTGAATCTGAGGTGTACATTCCAAACAAGCGAACAGAAGGTTACAGCATGAACAGCAGCGCAATAGAAATGTTTGCCCAGAAGAATGTGAAACTGGTCATCACCGTTGATTGTGGAATAACAAGCATTGCTGAGGTTGAAAGAGCAAAAGAAGTGGGAATTGATGTTATCATCACTGATCATCATCATGTGCCAACTCAATTGCCAAAGGCTTTTGCCATCATAAATCCTCATCAGGAAAACTGTGGCTATCCTTTTGCAGATTTGGCTGGAGTCGGAGTTGCGTTCAAGGTTGTGCAAGCTGTTTTTCAAAAACTTTTGCCAGAAAAAATTCAATTTTCAAAATGGATGCTTGATTTGGTTGCAATTGGAACAATTGCTGATTGTGTTCCTTTGATTGGGGAAAATCGTCTTTTCGTGAAATATGGATTGACTGTTCTTTCCAAAACAAGAAGAGTTGGTCTGCATGAAATGTTTGTGGTTGGCAGAATCACGATTGATGAAAATTCTTTGCCTGACACCAAGAAAGTTTCTTTTTATATTGCACCAAGAATCAATGCTGCTGGCAGAATTGACCATGCAAACTTGGCATACAATTTGATTGTGGAAAAAGACACTGCCAAGGCCAGAGTTTTTGCCTTGGAGCTTGAGGCGAGCAACACTGAAAGGCAAAAAGTCACTCAAAAAATTGTGGATGAAGTTAAAATTTTGGCCGAGAACATGTTCAAGGACAAGAAATTTATTTTTGCAGTTGGAGAGCATTTTCCAATTGGCGTGGTTGGATTGGTGGCTGGAAAAATTGTGCAACAATTCAACAAGCCAACTGCAATTTTTCAAAAAAGTGAAGGTGAAAGCAAGGGGTCATTTCGAAGCATTCCGCAGATTAATATTATTGAGACCATAGGAGAATGCAAGGAGCTCTTGGTGCGTCATGGCGGACATTCTCAAGCTGCAGGAGTGACCGTGAAAAATGAGAATCTTGAGAAATTCTATGAGAAAATGAACCAGCTCATCAGTCAAAAACTTGAAGGAACGGATTTGGCAATAGAAATAAAGATCGACGGGGAAGTTGGCGGGAGTGATGTTGATTTCGAGTTGGTGGAGGACTTGGAAAAACTCATGCCCTTTGGCGAAGGAAACACCGAGCCAATTTTGGCAATGCGAAATTTGATTGTGCAAGAAAAAAGAGTCTTGGGCAATGGAGAAAAGCACATAAAGTTGTTCTTGACGCCGACTGACGGCTCACCCAAAGTTTTTGAAGCTGTCAGTTTCAATGGTTTTGATAAGTACAAACATGTGGTTGCCGGAAACAAGGTTGATATTGCTTGCAATGTTCAAAAGGATGAATGGAATGGGAATAAAAAAATTCAATTAATGTTGGTTGATTTGAAAGTGCTATAAAAATATAAAGTCCATAAAGTCAAAAGTCCATAAAGTCCAAAGCATGCTAGCTTTAAAGGCTTTCGACTTTTAGCTTTCAGCTATTTATGCGTATTGCTTTCGTTCATGATTATTTGGTGCAATATGGTGGCGCTGAGCGCGTGCTTGAGTGTCTTTGTGAGATCTATCCGTATGCTCCAATTTATACAATTTTGCACAACAGAGATGCGATGCATGGTGTTTTTGAGGACAAAAAAATTTATACTTCATATCTGCAGAAATTTCCTTTTGCCAAATCATGGCACAGGGTTTTTCCGCTTCTGATGCCTCCAGCAATTGAGCAATTTGATTTTTCTGCCTATGATGTGGTGGTTTCTGATTCTTCAAGCTATGCCAAAGGGATAATAACTGGTCCTGAAACTTTGCATATTTGCTATATGCACACTCCGATGCGATATGCTTGGGATGATTGTCAAAAGTATACTCGCGATTTTTATTTCCCAAGAATTATCAAAAAAATGATTCCTTTTGCCATGAATTATATTCGTCTTTGGGATAGGGTTAGCGCCGAAAGGGTTGATGTTTTCATTGCAAATTCAAATTTCGTGTCCAGAAGAATCAAAAAATATTATCGCAAAGACTCAACCGTGATTCATCCTCCGGTGGACACAAAAAGTTTTTCCATAATCGAAAAAACTGAAAAACAAGAATATTTTCTAATGGTTGGAAGACTCATTGCATACAAAAGACACTCTGTGGCAATTAAAGCTCTTAATGATTTGAAACTCCCGCTCAAGATTATTGGTCGCGGACCGGAGCTGGAAAGACTTAAAAAAATTGCAGGTCCAACCGTTGAGTTTTTGGGCAGAGTTGAAGACCAGGAGCTCAAAAAATATTATGCCAATTGTCAGGCGGTCATTTTTCCTCAAGAAGAGGATTTTGGAATTGTGGCAATTGAAGCGCTTTCATCCGGAAAACCTTTGATTGCATTTCGTGGTGGAGACATTCCCGAGCACATGGAAGAAAAAACGATGGGTGTGTTCTTTGATGAGCAGACTCCATCTGCAGTTGCCAAAGCGGTGCAAAAATTTCAAAAACTTTCTTTTGAAAGTGAATATATTCGCTCAAAAGTTCTCAAATTTGATCGAGAAATCTTCAAACAAAAAATGAAAGAATTTATTGAGGAAGCGGTAAAAAGTCATCAGTAATCGGTCATCAATCATCAAGGAAATTGGCAATAAAAAAACAGGATGCAGTCATTAGCGATTTTTTGCTATGACTGCATCCCGTACTTACCTTTTGTGGCTTCCTAGAGAATTGCTGTGTATCTTTTTGCATACTCTTCTGCATTGAGAAGTGCAATGTGTTCAATTTCATCCACTGTTGTTTTAATGATCAGCCCATTATCAGTGTGCATAATAACACAGACATGGTATTCAGCGGTTTGGGGTTGTTTTACTTGCTTTGCGATATTCTGCACATAGTACGAGGTGCCCGAATTAAAAACAATGACAATTGCTGATTTTGAATCCCTGGCATCCTTTATTATCTCATTAAACAAATCGTTTTTCATTTTGTTGTCCCCCCTGGGTATTTTGCCAGTTGTATTTTTGCCTAAGAATAGGCCTTTTTATTTGACTGAAATTTTAAGCTACGACATTCAATTATACTCCAAAATAGGCAAAAAGTCAATAGTGCACAAAGTCGCACTTGGGAGTATGATGGAATAACCAGTAAAAATGGTTATTGACTTAGTAAAAAGCTGTTATGAAAATTGGAATTGACATTCGCTGCCTGAGCGACGGCAAGAGAACCGGAGTTGAAGAATATACAATCAATCTTCTGGAGAATATTTTCGAATTGGACAAGAAAAATGAATATATTCTTTTTTCCAATTCGTATCATGACGGCTCTTTTGATGAGCGGATTTTTTCCGGGTTCAAGAATGTGAAAGTGAAAAGATTCCACTGGCCAAATAAATTGCTCAATTTTTGTTTTTGGTATTTGCATTGGCCACATGTCGACACGATGCTCGGGGGAGTGGATGTTTTTTTTATGCCAAACATCAATTTTGTGGCGCTTTCAAAAAAAACAAAACTTCTGCTCACTGTGCACGATCTTTCATTTGAAATTTTCCCTGAAACTTTTTCCCTCAAGCGAAGGACTTGGCATCATTTTGTGAATCCTCGAAGCCTTTGCAAGCGGGCGGATCAGATTATTGCAGTTTCAGATTCCACCAAGGATGACATTGTTAATCTATATGGAGTGGATGAGCAAAAAATCCAGCGAGTGTATAATGGAATTTCAGATGAAATTGCCGAACTTGATCGCAATGATTCAAGACTGATTGAGGTGAAGGAGAAATATCATTTGCCTTTCAATTTCATTTTTTATCTAGGAACGGTTGAACCAAGAAAAAACATTCCAGCAATTGTGCTGGCCTATGATAAATTGAGGTCACTTGGAAATCCACAATTGGACAAATACAAGTTGGTGATTGCTGGTGGCAAGGGTTGGAAGATTGGAAAAATTTTGGATCAAATGAGAAATGCGAAATTCACGCAAGACATCATTTTCACGAGTTGCATTTTGAGCCAGGACAAGGCGGCGGTGTATACCCTGGCTTCACTTTTTGTGTACCCATCATTTTTTGAGGGTTTTGGCATTCCAGTTTTGGAAGCAATGAGGGTTGGCGTGCCAGTGATTACTTCCAACGGTTCTTCGCTACCGGAGGTTGTGGATCAGGGTGCAATCATGATTGATCCTGACAAGCCAGACGAACTTTTTCTGGCCATGAAGGAAATTCTCCTTAATCGTGAGCTCCATGCCAGTCTTTCTCAAATGGGATCCAGGCAGTCTGTGAGATTCAACTGGCGAACATCTGCTCGCGAAACCCTCACTTTACTGACCAACGCAGACTAGGAACGGACTAACACGGACCAGGAACTGACCAAGACTGAAAATTTTTAAGAAGATGGCATGCTATAATATAAAATGTACTTATTTGAATTATTCAGGACTTAGCAAATCTTATAAATTTAACTTTATTTTTTTATGTTTAGCGCTATTATTGTCATTTTTGGACTTATTGTTTTTGAAGTTATTAGTAGTATTGATAATGCCATTGTTAACGCTCATATTCTTAAGACCCTCCCAGAGAAGCAAAAGAAGTTTTTTTTGCTGTGGGGAATATTGATTGCAGTTTTTTTGGTGCGAGGGCTTTTGCCATTTTTGATCGTTTGGTTTGTCAATCCAGCGCTTTCTTTTGTAGAGGTTTTTCAATTTGCTTTTTCGGGAGACCCAGAAATAGCAAGATATGTTGAGAAATCAAAACCAATATTGCTTTTGGGCGGCGGTGTATATTTGTATTTTGTTGCTTTGGCTTGGCTTTTTCTTGAGGAAAAGAAGTATGCATTTTTGGTTGAAAAATTTATACACAGAAGGAGTGCCTGGTTCTATGCGATCGCTTCTGTTTCGTTAACGCTAATTATCTATTTTTCTATAAAGATTGATCCTATTTTAGCACTATCAGCAACAATTGGTTCGACAGCTTTTTTTATAACGGATGGATTCAAGAAGAATGCTGAAGAAAAAGAAAAGGAATTGATAAGTGGGCAGACAAGCATGAGTGCTTGGAGTAAGGTTTTGTATCTGGAGGTTCTGGATGCATCTTTTTCGATCGATGGTGTCATTGGTGCGTTTGCTTTTACGATTTCGGTCCCATTAATTTTAATTGGAAATGGAATTGGGGCTTTTATGGTTAGGGAGATCACGGTCAGGGGTGTTGATTTCATCACAAAATTTGCCTATTTGAAAAATGGAGCGATGTATTCCGTTGGATTTCTTGGCATTATTATGGTTTTGGAGTCCTTTGGTCAGCACTATCCATTTTGGTTTGCACCGCTCAACACCTGTATGCTTTTGTCAGTTTTTGTTTATTTGTCATATCGGGAATTGCGATTGGCCAAAGCAGTTTAAGACTAATCAGCAGTCCAAAGGGACTGCTTTTTTTATTGCCAAAAAAATGGTAAAATTGAGTTATGAAAATTGGAATTGATGCGCGCTTTTTTGGGCTCGGGGGCAAGGGGCTGGGGCGTTATACTCAAAAATTGATTGAACATTTGGAAACGATTGACACGGAAAATCAATATGTGGTTTTTTTGCGCAAAGAAAATTTCGACGAGTATCAGCCATACAATAAAAATTTCAAAAAAGTGTTGGCTGATTACCACTGGTACACTTTTTCTGAACAATTTTTTTTCCCAAGACTTTTGAATAAATACAAATTGGATTTGATGCATTTTCCGCATTTTAATGTGCCAATAATGTACCGAAAAAAATTCGTGCTGACCATCCATGATTTGATTTTGCTTCATTTTCCAACAATCAGGGCGACACTTCTCAATCCAATTTTCTATTGGTTGAAATATGCCGCATATAAATTGACAATTGGCAGTGCGATTGCGAGAGCGAAAGAGATTATTGCTGTGTCTGAGTTCACCAAAAATGACATTATTGCTGAGTATCCCAAGGCTTTGAAAAAAATTTCAGTGACGCATGAGGCCAGTGATGACTCATGCAAAATTTCCAGCACATCGCCACATCTTATTTTGGAAAAATATGGTATAATTAAAAAGTATTTACTTTATGTTGGCAATGCATATCCGCACAAAAATCTGGAAACACTCGTTGATGCTTTCAAATTGATTTTGGCAAAATATCCAGACATGCATTTGGCGTTTGTGGGTAAGGAAGATTTTTTCTATAAGCGATTGCGTGAGCGTGCTTCCAAGAAAAATGTTCCCAATGTTCATTTTTTGGGATTTGTTGAAGATCAAGATTTGGATGTGCTGTATCGATATGCAAGCGCATATGTTTTTCCTTCACTGTATGAAGGTTTTGGTTTGCCACCGCTTGAAGCAATGGCGAAAGGCGCCGTGGTGGTTTCATCAGACCATCCATGCATGAAGGAGGTTCTGGGTGATTCAGCTTTGTTTGTGGATGCCAGAATCAGTGAAAAATTTGCAGACGGAGTTTTGAAAATTTTGGATGATAACTCTTTAAGACAGGCTTTGATTGAGAAAGGATATCAGCAAATAAGAAAATATAGTTGGAGAAAAATGGCCCAAGAAACATTGGCGGTATATCTAAAGGTGGTGAGATAGTTTTGTGAGAATATTTCCTTTTTCGGCACGCTTCGCAGTCAGGAGCTATGACTGCTTGCTCGGTCCTCGCTGTCGCTGTGGATGGCCTCAAAAGAAAATATTTTCACAAAACAAATTTTTTTGTAATTATGTCTAAAAACAGAATTATTCCACAAATGTTTGATGTCAGACCAGTCGATGAGGCTGGTGATTTGGATTGGAAAAAAATCCAGGCTGTGGAGGTTGCGACCAAATGTGTCGGAGATGACCCATTGAATGATGGACATATTTTTAATCTTAAAAAAGAAGAGCAACGCAATTTTCTCCAACAAGAAAAAAAACGCCTGGAGCAAAAACAAAAAGAAATCACTGAAAAGATCAAAAAATTGCAAAAGGAAAAAGATGCTGAGCTTATTTTGCAAAAAAAACAAGCAATCTTGAAAAAACAAGAGCTTGTTCAGTCTGAAGTGCTGGTGCGCAAGGAAAATCTCAAAAAGATTAGCCAGCAGAACAGAATAAAAAAGGATGAATATGAAAAGGCGGTCATGCTTGAAAGAGAAAAGCGCGACCAGGAGTTGGCGCGTTGGCTAGAGAAGGAAAGAGAAGAGGATCTAAAGGCGCAAAAACTCAGGGATTTGGTAGTTGAAGACAAGATAAAAAAAGAAAAAGACTCTGAGCTTATTTTTCAAAGGGAACAGGAAAGATTGCGAAGGCAAGAAGCTGTTCAGCTTGAGGCACAATCGCGCAAAGAAGAATTGGAAAAAATCAAGGAATATAATCGCAAAAAAGCAGAGGAATACGAAAAAGAAATCATGCTCGAAAGGGAAAAGCGTGATCAGGAATTGGCGATTTGGTTGGAAAAAGAAAGAGAAGATGATTTGAAAGCTCAAAAACTCAAAGAGGCTTCCATTAAGGCTAGAAAAAAGAAAAATAAGCAAAATTGGGTGAAGGGAAGTTTCTTCTCTTTCGAAAATTTTCCAATCAGATTTGAGACTGCCAGGCCACTGCTGGCCTTTGCTGTGGTTGCTGTTTTGGTTTTTGCTGGCGTGGGCAGTGTTGCCTATGTTAATAAGGGTCTTGGTTTGGAGGGGCGGGTTTTGGGTTCCAGTACTGACGGTTTGGAAAACTTGAATTTGGCCTTGGCTGATATCAAGAATCAAAATTTCGAAAGTTCAAGTGTTCAATTTGAAAAAGCGTTGGCAAATTTTTCAGATGGATCAGAGCAGCTCGAAAGCATGGGTGGAATTTTGTTGGATGCAACTCGCTTCGTGCCCTTTGCGACAAAAGTCTCATCGGGAAAAAATGCCGTCGACGCCGGTAAGCATTTTTCAGCTGTTGGAAAATATTTAAATGAGGTTGCAAAAGCTAGCATCAAACTCAAGAATCCAATTGATCAAAATCAAAAATCGGAGATTTCATTATTAGATTTTTTTGCTGTGGCGCAGGAGAATATTGGCAAGGCAAAAAAAGAACTTGATTTGGCTCAAGAAAATATTGATAAAATAGCAATAGATGATTTGCCAGAAGATAAGCAAGATAAATTCTTGCTTATTAAGCAAAATTTGCCAGATCTCAGATTTGCTCTGGATACTTTTTTGAGTAATAGCCACATTTTTGCTGATCTGCTCGGTGCTAATGGTCCTAGGAAATATTTGTTCTTGTTTCAAAACAATACCGAAATGAGGGCTACAGGGGGATTCATTGGAAGCTATGGTCTCTTGGATATTTCCAATGGCCATGTGAAGAAATTTTTCATTGATGGAATTTTCAATCCTGATGGTCAGCTTCGTGATAGAATTGTGCCTCCTGCTCCAATTCAAAAAATCTCAACCAATTGGAGCATGCATGACAGCAATTGGTTTGCTGATTTTCCAGTGTCTGCAAAAAAGGCAATTTCTTTCTATGAGAAAACCGGTGGACCGACAGCTGATGGGGTGATAACTCTTACTCCAACTGTGATGCAAAAACTTTTGGAAATTACAGGGCCGATAGAAATGCCTGAATATGATGTGACTTTGGATAGTGAAAATTTTATCGAATTAACTCAATATAAAGTTGAGGTTGATTATGACAAAGAAGAAAACAAGCCTAAGAAAATTTTGTCTGACTTGGCGCCTTTGGTCCTGGAAAAACTTTTTTCAAGCAAAAATTTTGGTTCAATTTCAAAAACAGCCGAAGCTTTTCTGGAAGGACTGGCTGAAAAACACATACTTTTCTATTCTGAGAATGCAGAGCTTCAGAAAATAATTTCTGAGCGCGGATGGTCTGGTGAAATCCTTCCATCTTCCAGGGACTACATCAGCATTGTTAATACTAATGTCAATGGCTTCAAGACGGATGCAGTTGTCGGCGAAAAAATTGAGCACAAAAGTGAAATTCAATCCGATGGTTCAATTGTTGACACTGTTTCCGTAACTAGGAAACATAGTGGTGGAGATTCAGAATATGAATGGCTCAACAAGGTGAATGCTGATTATATGCGAGTTTATGTTCCCCAGGGTTCGCAGCTTTTGGAAGTTGCTGGTCAGACAATTGAGAAAAATGATCCTCCAGTTGACTATGACGCCTTGGGATTTGCGCGCGACGAAGATGTTCAGAGAGAAGAGGGGTCAATTGTTATTGATGAAAACTCTGGCACCAGGGTTTACAATGAATCGGGAAAAACAGTTTTTGCAAATTGGACATATGTCAGTCCTGGCGAAACCATGACAATCACATATAAATATCTTTTGCCTTTTGCGCTTTTCAGGGTTTCAGTTGGAGATGATGCTGGGTCAGATTCATATTCATTGGTGGCGCAGAAGCAGTCTGGAAGTTTGGGTAGTGAATTTTCATCAGAAATTTCATATCCTGCAAATTATGAAATCAAATGGAAATCACTGAATAATTCGAAGGTGGAAGGTAGCCTTTTCAAAACTGAGACAGAGTTGGACACGGATAAATTTATTGGAATGCTTTTTGTGAAAAAACATTAGATTGTTGATGTATTGTTGATTTTTTGCTCGTTGCGTTGTATTATATCAAGATTGTAATTATTGGCACATATGATTAAAAAATTTGTAAGTGGAGATTTTCTGAGAGAAAAACCGACGCAATCAGTTGCGGCGGCTGTTATTATTTCATTGGCTGGAGTGGCTTCTCGAATCCTGGGACTTTTCCGAGATCGAATTTTGGCTGGGCAGTTTGGTGCGGGTGACACGCTGGATGCATATTATGCGGCTTTTCGAATTCCGGATTTGATTTATAATTTGATGATTGTTGGAGCACTTAGCGCAGCTTTCATTCCGGTTTTCACAGAGCTTATTTCTAAGAACAAGGAGGATGAAGCCTGGGAACTTTCTTCGGGAATTTTGAGTTTACAGATTTTTCTTACTGGCGCACTGTCTCTTGTTTTGATTTTGCTTGCGCCTTGGCTTATGAAGATTGTGACTCCAGGTTTCCATGGGGAAAAATTGGATTTGACTGTGACACTCACAAGAATAATGTTCTTGAGTCCGCTTTTGCTGGGGATCAGTGGAATTTTTAGCGGAGCATTGGTTTCATTTAAAAAATTCTTGATTTATTCTTTGGCTCCAATTTTTTATAATACTGGAATAATAGTCGGTGCTCTTTTCTTTGTTAAGCCCCTTGGTCCGGCAGGTTTGGCTTGGGGTGTTGTTCTGGGTGCATTTTTACATTTGATGATTCAGTATCCAGCAGTGAAATTTTCCGGTTTTCATTTCAAGCCAATGCTTTTTTCTGCCTGGAAGAATAAAAATGTTAGAAAGGTTTTGAAACTGATGGTGCCGAGAACGCTCACAATTGCAGTTACTCAAATCAACTTCACCATTTTCACGATTTTTGCAACAACCCTTGCAACCGGAAGTTTGGCAGTTTTTAATTTTGCCAACAACATCCAAAGCGCTGCTCTTGGATTGTTTGGGGTTTCATTTGCAATCGCGGTTTTTCCAACATTGAGCACTCATGGAGCAAAGGGGGAATATGAGAAATTTGCAATTGCTTTTTCTCGAACATTTCGCCAAGTTTTGTTTTTTGTGATCCCTATTAGCATGTTCTTGTTCGTGCTTCGAGCTCAGACAGTGCGCGTGCTTTTGGGAACTGGAAATTTCAATTGGGAAGACACAATCCTCACTTTTCAAGTTTTGGGTTTGATGGTTGTAAGTTTGTTTGCACAGTCTCTTCTTCCTCTTCTCATTAGAGCATTTTATGCTCTGCAGGACACGAAGACACCACTTTTCATCGCACTTTTCGGAGAATTTATCAGTATTTGTTCGCTTTTCTTGCTTGTGAAGCCCTTTGGAATCTATGGCTTGGCGGTTGCTTTTTCTCTGGCAAGCGTTGTCAATATGATTTTGTTGATTGTGTATCTTCGAAAAAGTCTTCCAAGCATTGATGGAAAAAATATTTTGAATTCAACAATTCGAATTGTTGCAGCTACTTTGGTGGCTGGTGTGGCCACTCAAGCAGTTAAATATGTTGTTGGTTCTCGCGGAGAACTGGACACTTTTGTAGCAGTTTTTGTTCAACTGATCGTTGCTGGCGGAACTGGTTTGGCTTTCTTTTCCTTGGCTTGTTATTATTTTGAAGTCAAAGAATTTTTTCAATTCACTCAGTCAATCACAAGGAAAATCTTCAAAGAGAAAAAGCTTATCACTGAGGACACTGCTGGCGTGGCAGGAGTCGGGGAATAGGAGCAGCTACCTAGACATTGGTCGCTCAGCTTTCTTGGAAAAGCATGAATACAAAAATAATGTAGTTGAGATGGACTTCTGTAGGGCTAAAATTGAGATTGCCCTTTACAGAAGTCCAAAAAGGTGCTATACTTGTATCTTGTCAATTTGATAAGATTTTTTATTTAAAAAACCAAAAATAGGGAGGTAGGGATGAGAAAGTTCTTTTTTATTGTAGTGTTGGCTGGTTTTGCGTTTTTGATTGGCGGGTGTGCAACTATTGCTCTGCCAAGCAAAAATATCGAAACTCTAACTGCCCCTGAAAAATCTGAGCGCGAAGAGGCAATCGAGAGGTTTAATATGAGAGTTGCTCGGGCGTTTGCTGAATTCAAATGCCCAGAACGGTCCTCATTTGAATATCTCGAGAAGTCGTTGGGGTTCGCTGTCATTTTTGACAGTAATGAATCGCGTGCTGAGTGGGTAAGGAAGATTCATTACCTTGCTCAAGATTTGAGCGGTGGAACTGTTAATGTGGGTGAAATTAGGAGCACCCAAAAATATGGTCTCTATAATGAGACTGAAGAGTTTTACTTACTGGTGTTTTCTGCAAGCCAGATGAGAGAGTATGCCTTCAGAAAAAAGGGCAACTCCATTAGCTGTGCAGAAACCAAAAGGGAAAGATTCGTCAGAGAATTAACTGGCGGATAAAAAATGTAGGTGTGTCAAAAATTGGCTAGATTCGACAAATGTCGGAGCTAGCCTTTTTTCTTGCTCATTTTTTCGATTGCCTGTAAGATGAAATATAGGTAATGGAAGCATTTTTGCTTCGATTATTTTCCTTTTTGGCATGCTTTTGGAAGAATACTCAATTTCCAAAAGCTCCGATTCACTCTCGTTGCATATGGGCCAAAAAGAAAAATATTCTCAC
>CAYVME010000013.1:22310-27563 GCA_964452415.1 uncultured Bdellovibrionales bacterium | reverse complement strand
TTTGGAAATTGAGTATTTTTCCAAAAGCGTGCCCAAAAGGAAAATAGTCGAGCAATTGCGTAAGTCCTGCAGGTTTATTTAAATAATATTTATCATCATAACTATTACAATAGAAGCTCCCAGCAATTTCTTCACATATTCAATCATTGATTTGTTCTTGGCATAGGCCATTCTTTTCGGTCCGATCAAGGCCAGGATTCCTTTTTCACCACTACTCAATCTGTATGGCGAAACAATCATTGAACAATTCGAGCTTCCTTCGATGGGATTTTCTTTGCCGATAAAAATTCTCGTTTCACCCTCTTTGATATCCTTGGTAAGCTTGTCGAATTTCTCATCAACATAGTCCAGCATTTCAACCAAACGACACATTTCATCAAGTTCTTTGAATTCCGGTTCTTCCATCAATTCCCTCATTCCAAAATCTGCAAACTCGTCGTTATCAATCAAACCGCTGATGGCGAAATTTCCACTCACATGAGAAAGCAATTTTGCAGTTGTTCGAGTGAGCCGAGTGTTCTGCGCTTTCAGTTTCAAGAATTCTCTTTGCATGTTTTGCTGTTCTTCTTTCGACAACTCCTTGTCCTTCATCACCTTTTCCACAAAATATCGATATCCTTTGTCCGTTGGAATTCTGCCAGAACTGATGTGAGGTTGATACAAGAATCCATCTTCCTCCAGTGAAGTCATATCATTTCTAATCGTGGCCGGACTGACTTTGAATTTATATTTTCCAACCAAAATCTGAGACCCAACAGGAATTGCTGTTTGAGTATATTCCTCAATCACCGCTGATAAAATTTTTTCTTGTCTCTCATTCATATGCAATAGTCTAAAGCTAAAAGTCTATAAAGTCCTTAAAGCTACAATGAAGCGACATGCGATTTACTTTTGACTTTCAACTTTTAACTTTATGGACTTTTAATACTTCTACATTATATTCCATACATTAGCAGTCGTCAAGTCCGAGTGCTAATTTATTTTTTTACATAGAAAAAGAGTCTCTAGCGTATACGCCAGAGACTCTTTGTGCTGTGTTTCTTGAAGTGATTATATCACCTCTTTTAGCTGTGAGGATCTCACCGCTTTTGTATTTCAGATTATAGTGGCAGCACAGTCACCTTCTTGACTGCCCTTATTTCTTCCGCAGAAAAAGCATGCGGGATCATTTTCCAGCTCCTCAAGTTCTGAGGCGCTGACCAGGCGTTCCTTCGCAGGTTGTTGTTCGCTACCTGGACAAATATACTTCTTTTTCATAAATCATCTCCCCTTTTGCATTTAAGGCTTCTCCTTCTTTGTGAAATCAAAAAAAGGATTCTTCTTGGGCATGCTTGCTTTTGTCTTCGCAACTCTTTTTGCATTTGTGGGCGCAGATTGTCAGTTTCTCAAGCTTGGTTGCGACTTCATGATTCTTAAGCGCTCTTTCAACAGTGATGCTACACGCATTCGTCAAAAGGCATTTAACGAATAGTTTTTCATTGGACGCAACATCATTTCCTGTTGACAAACCCTTTCCATGAAAAACCCTCGCCCCACATTCAGCGAGACCATAACGATGTTTTACACCACCAACCACAGCAAATGCTTGTTGCGCCATATTTCCTCCTGTTAAGCATGATCAGCCATAGGGCTGTACTAACAAAAAAGTATTCAGCCTAATCGCAACACATTGGCCTGAAATCCAAGCCGGCTGCCACAACCTCGGGAAAGGGTGATGTCTTGATCAGTTCAAGCTTTTCAAAATCATTCAAATGATCAGCCTTTCCTTTTTCTGTTATGCAAAGATGCACATCTTTGCATCCTGCACAATCCATCTTGTTCATTTTCTTTCCGTCACACATCTGGCACCTCCAGTGCGAGTACTTGTTTCGACAGTATTTTCTACTGTCTAGTTTTAAAGTAACGAAAATAATATATTTAAATTCTCCAATCCTCAAAAATATTTTTTGTATTTTGCATTTCTGAATTTTCCTGAAAGCTGAAAGTTGTACTCTGGAATCTATCTCTTTGGTACCGGATCATATCCTCCATCATTCCAAGGATGACATCTGAAAAATCTCTTTATCCCAATCCATCCTCCTTTTAAAATTCCAAATCTTTCAATCGACTCATACATGTAGTGACTGCAAGACGGATGAAAACGACAAATCCTTCCTCCCCAAAACCAAGAAGGAATCCCATGATCCAGAGAAAAAACCTTCTGATACACCTTTATTAACAACAAAAATAACTTCTTCATATACCTGATAAAATACACCTAAAAATCACTTTTGTCAATATCTGGAAAATGGTCTATAATCGACATATGGATAGAGAGTTTCAATAGCTCATGTCGTCCCGCACTCGATGCGGGATCCAGGCAACTATAAAACAAAAAGTAAAAAAACAAATAAAAACATGAAAACAGTTGAATTCAAAAACATAACTTGGGTTGATTTTGCAGATCCAAGCGCTGATGATGTCTTGTATTTACAAGAACATTTTGATATCCATCCTTTGGCGATTGAAGAATTTGTAACACCAACATTTCGACCGAAAGCCACTCAATATAAAAATTGCGTCTTTCTCACAATTCACATTCCCCTTTTTGACACTAAAGCCAGAACAACATATCCTGGCGAATTGGACATCGTGCTTACCAAGGATCATCTGATCACGGGTCACAATAAAAACATCTATCAACTTGACGATTTTTTTTCCAAACTCGAATCAAGTGAAGGAATTAGGCGTCTTCACATGAATCAAACACCGGCACATCTCTTGTATGCCGTGCTTGAAATGCTTCTTGAATCTTGTTTTCCTCGAATAGATCATATCCACAAAAAACTTGAAAACATCGAGGAACAAGTTTTTAATGACAAAGAAAAGGAGATGGTTTTTGAAATCTCGGTCGTGAAAAGAGACATCCTCAATTTCAGGCGCACATTGAAACCACAGCGACACATTATTGAATCTTTGGCACAAATGAAAACTGATTTCATTCCATCGGAACTTAGTCCATATTTTCAGGATCTTGTCGGAACAAATATTAGACTTTGGAATGCACTTGAAAGCAATAAAGAGACGATCGAATCCATGGAAGAAACCAACAATTCACTTCTTTCCAACAAACTTTCTTTTACCATGAAAGTGCTCACAGTTTTTTCTGCCATAATGATGCCCATGACAGTATATTCAAACATTCTGGCCATGAGCGCCGACATTCCCTTTGGAAAAAGCCCGCATGCCTTCTTGATTCATGTCTCAATAATGATCTTCATGTCACTTGGCACTATCATTATTTTTAAAGCTAAAAAATGGCTCTAGCACTCGAAGAGTGCTTATAGCTTACAGATTACAGCTTTCAACTCACAAAAAAATATGTCTTATTCTTTTAGAAATTTAACTGTGTGGGATAAGGGCATGGAATTAGCTGAGGAGATATATAAAATTACAGCCAAATTTCCAAGAGAAGAGGTTTATGGGCTGACCTCTCAAATGCGACGATGCGCAGTTTCAGTTCCAAGCAATATAGCAGAAGGAAGACAAAGAGGCTCAAGAAATGAAATGCGACAATTTTTTTCAATCTCTTATGGTAGTGCTGGGGAATTAGAAACTCAACTTGAATTGGCAGTACGCTTGAAATTTATTGACAAAACTGCAACAATAAGGGCAGAATCATTATTATGCGAAGTACAAAAGATTCTTGTCACCATGATTAAAAAATTAAACATTCAGAACTGACAGCTGTAAGCTGACAACTGTAAGCTTTTTATGCTTTATCTCTACAATACCCTATCCAAACAGAAGGAAATCTTTAAATCCTTAAATCCAGGCAAAGTCGGAATGTATTCTTGCGGACCAACAGTATATGGCAATGTTCACATTGGAAACATTCGCGCATATGTTCTTTCTGACACAGTCAGGCGATATTTGGAATATACTGGCTTTGAAGTTCGACTAATCAAAAACATCACTGATGTTGGACATTTGACCGATGATGATGTTGCGCAAGGAGATTCAGGTGAAGACAAAATCGAGAAAGCTGCTTTGGCACAAAAAAAGACACCGGAAGAAATCGCCAGATTCTATGAAGAAGCTTTCAAAACTGTGGAAAAAGAAATGAACATTCTTCCTGCGCACTTTTTTCCTCGAGCCACGGCTCATGTGCCACAAATGATCAAGATCGTTGAAGGTCTCATTGAAAAAGGATTCGCCTATGAAAAAAATGGAAATGTTTTTTTTGATGTCACCAAATTCGAGGACTATGGAAAACTTTCTGGCAACACACTTGAAAATTTGAAAGTTGGAGCACGCATTGAAGAACATCCTGACAAGAAAAATCCTTGGGATTTTGCCCTTTGGATCAAAGCACCTGCTGAGCACCTGATGAAATGGCAATCACCTTGGTCAGTTGGATATCCAGGTTGGCACATTGAATGCTCTGCCATGAGCACTGAATATCTTGGAAACACCTTGGACATTCACACTGGAGGAGAGGATAACATTTTTCCACATCATGAAGCTGAAATTGCGCAAACAGAATGCTACACTGGAAAACAATACGCTCGATTTTGGGTTCACACTCGCCATCTTCTCGTTGATGGCAAAAAAATGAGCAAATCAAAAGGAAATCTTTATCTACTGGAAGATATCAAGAAAAAAGGATTTTCCGCCATGGATTTGCGCATGCTTCTTCTTTCTTCAAATTATCGAAGTCAAATGGATTTTTCATGGGAAGCTCTTGAGCAGGCACACAAAAATATCCAAAAAATTACCTATTTTAATTTAAATTTGGAAACGGTTATTTCGAAAAATTTCACTTCTGATGAAGTTTTTGAAACTGCCTCATATTTGGAAAAATTTGAATCTGCTATGGATGACGACCTTAACACGCCATTGGCATTGGCAGTTGTGTATGAGCTTATCAGTGAGGTCAACAAAAAAATTACCGACAGGACACTTTCCTCAGAAGATGCCAGAAATATTCTCATTCTCTGGAAAAGAATGAATTCCGTTTTCGGATTCGTTCTCGCCGAGCAAGCTGAAATTCCGGCCGAAATTTTGGAACTTGTTGCCCAGCGCGAACAAGCCAGACTCGAAAAAGATTTCAAAAAATCAGATGAACTTCGAAAAATTATTGAAAAGAAAGGGTACGCACTTGAAGATACGAAAGAGGGGCAAAAAATAAAGCCAGCAAATTAGCTATCAGCTTACAGCTTTCAGGAAATGCAGAAATGTGAAATGTGAATTTGGACAAAATAAGAGGCGGGA
>CAYVME010000013.1:0-22300 GCA_964452415.1 uncultured Bdellovibrionales bacterium | reverse complement strand
CTCTCGCCTCTTTCTCTTCTTAACCAAAGGGGGTCCAGCCTCTCCTTTTTGGCGGCCTTGGATCTATCAATTCAATCACATGTTCCGGCTTGATTTCCAAACCTGCGCCACTGGCATTTGCGATGTGTGGCATCACGAAAATGTGTTCGATTTCGCCAGACCAAGATGAAAAACTTTCTACCCTACCCAAAGTTACTCTATCATTACTCTTGTGATTTTTGTAAATAATTTCTTGACCGATGATAATAGTATCGTCTCTCATCTATTTCACCATTCCTTTCCAGCATTGCCGGTTTTTTATTTTGCCTAAAATCTTCTTATTTTTCTTCTGAGCTTGAACATCTCCATCCTTAGATGCGACAGATCATCAGGAATGGAAAGGTCTGGCACTGGAACTGCTGAGCAAAAACTTTTGATTCCTGGAATCTTATGTGAATTATAAGGTTTTTCTGAAAAAGTTGACCCGCATGACAAACAAATGAAACCCTTGCAATCATCATTTCCTTTCCAGATAATTTCCTGCTCCACTTTTGCGCCCTCTTTTTTCAAGAGTCTCTGCAAACAAAATCGACCCAAAACAAACTCGCCAAGTCGATGTTGCTTTTCGAAACGATATGCAAGAACCCGCAACTCGTTTTCTGGAGTAATAAACGATTCCTTGCTGACAGCAGCCTTCGATTTGATCGCGCTTGGACTGACAGCTTCACTGCGAAAGTTGAGCACAGTCATTGCTGATGTCTCCGGCCTCGATGCGGAAATTTTCATCAAAAAAGTCATGACTCCGCGAACTTCCTCAGGAAAATGCCACAAGGATCTTTTCGAATCAAAATGTGGAACGAAAAACTTCTCACCCCCTACTGCAAGACTTTCCAACCCAGTTCTGGAAAAAAATTCTTCATGTTGTTGCCTATTTCTTTTGCTTGCTTCCCCGAGCACGGTCCATAAAATCTTGATGCCAGCCATTTCAACGCCCATAAGCCCTCCCTTTTTTTGAAAAGATTTCTTCCTATATTGCTGTTAAAAAACTACCATCTAAAAACATTAACTTGATATTATACTTTTTTATGCGGAAATGTCAATCTGTGTGCAATTGGTGCACAAAATTGCCACTTTTGACTGTTGCATCCCCCTGTGGACTTGCTATAATGAACTAACTGCTAGCTGTCAGCTCACAGCTTTCAATATACAAATCCTAATTGAAATTCAAATGCTGACAGCTATAAGCTGAAAGCTGTAACCCTCCCCCTATGGCCAAAGAATGGAAAGATTACAAACAAAAGCAACCTCAGGTTTCTTTTGATCCACTGAGAACGCCCCCAAGCAATCTCGAAGCTGAGATGTCAATTCTGGGTTCTTTGATGTTGGAAAAAGATGCTGTGATCAAAATCGCAGACCTTTTGAAAGTCGGTGACTTCTATAAAGACGACCACAACTTGATTTACGAATCAATGCTTGAGCTGTATGAGCAAAGAGAACCTTTGGATGTGCTCAGCATCTCAAACAAATTGGATGAGAAAAAACTTTTGGAAAAGATTGGCGGTTCAAGCTATCTCGCAACACTTGTTGGAACTGTTCCTTCAGCTTCTCACATTGTGCACTATGCCAAAGTTGTTCAAAAGAAGGCCCTTCTTCGCAGATTGATTTTGGCAGCCAGTGAAATAATCGAGGCTGGATATCGCGAAGGTGACGATGTGGAAAAAATTCTTGATGAAGCCGAACAAAAACTTTTTGCCGTTTCTCAAAAATATATCAAGCAAGATTTCATGCCGATTCGCTCAATCTTGGAAGCAGCTTTCAATCGTATTGATGAACTTCATCGCGACGGAAACAAATTCCGAGGAATCCCAACCGGCTTTGCTGATTTGGATAATGTTTTGGCTGGACTTCAAAAATCCGACCTTATCATTTTGGCAGCTAGGCCTTCAGTTGGAAAAACATCGCTAGCTTTGGACATCGCTCGCCATGTGGCTGTGCGTGAAAACGCAGCTGTGGCGATGTTCTCATTGGAAATGGGCGCCGATCAGTTGGTTGACCGCATGCTTGCCGCTGAAGCAAATGTTGATTTGTGGCGTCTTCGAACTGGAAGACTTAAGAGTGAAGGAGAGAATAATGATTTTCAAAGAATTGGTGAGGCCATGGGAATTCTTTCTGAGGCCAAGCTTTTTATTGATGATACTGCCAGCGCCAACATCATGGAAATGCGAACGATGGCTCGCCGTCTTCAAGCTGACAACAATCTTGGTTTGATCGTGATCGACTATTTGCAGTTGATGGAAGGACGCGGTGGAGACAATCGAGTGCAGGAAATTTCTGAAATTTCTCGCGGACTCAAAAATCTGGCTCGCGAACTCAACATTCCAATCATTGCACTCTCACAGCTTTCTCGTGCAGTTGAAGCTCGCTCACCACAAATTCCAAAACTAAGCGACCTTCGAGAATCCGGTTCAATTGAGCAGGATGCTGATGTTGTGCTATTTTTGTATCGTGAAGATCGTGAAAAACCTGACACTCCAAACAAAGGTATCGTGAAGATTATCATCGCCAAACATCGTAATGGTCCAGTTGGTGAAGTCAGCGCCTTCTTCCAAGAAAATTCAGCATCTTTCAGATCACTTGAAAAAATTCATCAACAACAAAACTAGCTAAAAGCAAAAAGTCACAAGTCCATAAAGCTTAATCTGGAAAATATGCTTTTGACTTTTGACTTTATGGACTTATTTTTATGTATCCCAAAGCCTTCCAAAAATTAATAAAAAATTTGAGTTCCCTTCCTTCAGTTGGTCCAAAAATGGCCGAGCGACTTGTTTTGTTTTTGTTCAAGCAGGATATTGAAAAAATTCGCGACTTTGCCGAAAATCTTTTGGAAATCAAGAACATGAAAATTTGCAAAAGATGTTTCAACATTGCCGAAAGCGAACTTTGCCAATATTGCTCTGACAATCGTCGAGATCAACATTCGATTTGCGTTGTCGAAGAACCATTGGACATCATTTCACTTGAGCGCACCAAGGCGTACACTGGACTCTATCATGTTCTCGGTGGAGTGATTCAAGTTGGAGACACGGGAGCTGATCTCAAAATCCCTGAGCTTATAAGCAGAATTGAAAATGAAAAAATCACTGAAGTTATTTTGGCCACCAATCCAACCACTGAAGGAGATGCGACTGCACTATATTTGAAAAGAAAAATTCAAACTCTAGAAGGAGTAAAGATCACCAGACTTGGACGAGGTCTTTCAACTGGTGCCGATTTGGAATATGCTGACGAGCTCACACTCTCGGAAGCATTGACAAACCGCAAAATTCTTTAGAACAAAAAAACACCTCGATTTCTCGAGGTGTTTTTGAAATATTCTAGACTAGGCAATTTTCGTGATTTCAATTTCAGTGAAAAGTTGCTTGTGACCAAACTTAACTTTGTATCGTTTCTTTGGTTTGTGCTTGATTCCCCAAACTTTCTTGTGCCTTCCTTGTTCAACAAGAGTTCCTTCAACGATTGCATCTTTTATGAAAGGAGTTCCGATTTTCACATCTTTCTCATCTCCCACAAAAAGCACTTCTTCAAATTTGATAACAGCTCCAGCTTCTCCTTCAAGTTTTTCAACCTTGATCTTGTCACCAACAGCCACCTTGTATTGCTTTCCACCTGTTTTAATAATTGCCAACATTTTTTTACGTATATTTAAGACAAATTAGTTACTAAATGAGTATACCCGAACCAAGCAAGATTGTCAATATTTATTCCAATACAGCCTTTATCCTCCTCACTCCGCTTGAAGAGGCCTCTTCTTTGGCAATCTTGAAATGCCCCAATTCAGCCGTATTTTTGGCATGAGGACCACCGCAAATCTCCCGACTGACCACTTCTCCCTTGTCATCCACGACTGAATATACGCTCACCATTTCCCCATATTTGGCTTCGAAAACTCCCATGGCGCCAATTTCTTTGGCTCGCTCCAAGGTCATTTCCTCCTTAACAACCTCCAATTTGGCCTCTATGGCAGCGTTGACGAGGTTTTCCACCTCCTTAAGCTGTGACGGCTCCACCTTTTCTGGATGCGAGAAATCGAGTCGTAGTCGCTCTGGCGTGATGTTGGAGCCCTTTTGGAACACATGATTTCCCAAAACTTGCCTGAGTGAAGCTAAAAGAAGATGGGCCGCGGTGTGCAATTTAGCAGTTTCTTCTCCAGAATCCTGAAGACCACCCTTAAACATTCCAGCTGAAGCAGTTCTTGAGAGCTCCTGATGTTTTTTCAATTCCTCATTGGCTTCTTTTTCATCAACCACAATTCCCTTTTCTTTTGCAAGCTCAACTGTCAGTTCAAGTGGAAAACCATATGTCTGATACAAGTCAAAAGCATCTTTACCTGAAATTGTTGCAACTGAAAGTTTGTTGAATTGTTTGAGTCCATGCTCCAAAGTTTTTCTGAATTTTTCTTCTTCTTTTTTCAATTCCGCAAAAATTGTTTCACGATTTTTTTTGAGCTCTGGATAGAAATCTCCAAATTTTTGAATCACAACTTCAGCCACGCTCACCGTGAAATCTTTTTCAATTCCAATCAATTTTCCATATCGCACCGCGCGACGAATGAGCCTGCGAAGAACATATCCAGCTCCAGTGTTGAGCGGAGTCACTCCATCAGAAATCATGAAGACGCTCGCTCGAACATGATCAGCCACAATTCTGAAAGATTTTTTCACTTCCTCACTGTCACCATATCCTGAGCCAGAAATTTCAGAAATTTTTTCGAAAATTGCTTGAAACAATTCTGTTTCAAAAACTGTTGTTTGACCATCCAAAACTGCAAGAGTTCTTTCAACACCCATTCCAGTGTCAACATTTGGCGTAGCAAGTTTTTCATATTTCCCCTCAACTGTCTTGTTAAATTCCATGAAGACATTATTCCAAACTTCCATAAGCCTGAAACTGTCCACCAAGTCTCCAAATTTTCCTTCCAACGGTCCTTCCTCTGGTCGCATGTCATAGAACATTTCAGTGTCACCACCGCATGGTCCAGTTGCACCCGCAATCCAAAAATTGTCATCAATTCCAAGCGGAATAATCCTGACTCTTCCTGAAATTTTTTCGTCTTCGCCAGCGACCGCAACATTCATGTCAGCATTGAAAAAAACATCTTTCCAAATTTTGATCGCATCTTCATCTCGTGGAATTCCCCCGCCTCGCGTCGACGGGTGGTCGTCTCCACGAGTCGAAGCGGGATCATCACCTTTAAAAACAGTCACATACAATCTGTTCTTATCAAGACCCAGCCATTTTGGATCAGTCAAAAACTCAAAACTCCACTCGATCGCTTCTTTCTTGAAATAATCTCCAAAGCTCCAATTTCCCATCATCTCAAAAAAAGTCAGATGTCGATTGTCACCCACATCATCAATGTCTCCAGTTCTCACGCATTTTTGCACATTGGCAACTCGCTTTCCTCCTGGATGCTCCTGTCCCAAAAGATACGGCACCAAAGGATGCATCCCAGCAGTGGTAAAAAGCGTTGAAGCATCTGTTTCACGCGGAATCAAAGAAGCCGAAGGAATGATGGTGTGTCCCTTGGATTTGAAAAACTCTAAATATTTTTCTCGAAGTTCATTTGCAGTCATATGAATCAAATTAAAGCTTTCAGCTATCAGCTTTCAACTTTTTAAATTTATTATCTTAATCTTTTTTCAAGCTCAGCTCTCTCGTGCCTCCCGATCCTTCTGCCATAATCTCTTTCTTTGCAGAGTTCATTAATAGCATCTTCGATTGTGATTTCCTTTTTTGCCAATTTCCTACCAGCTGTTCGCATATTCGCCTCTCCAAAACTGGAAAGTTTCTGCTCGAAACCTTTTTCATCTATGAATTTTTTCACCACTGTCAAAAAATCTTTCATATTTTTTATCTTCCCAAATTGTTCATCTGGTGTTTTAGTTTGATCAATTCCGCTTGAATTTGAATGTGATTGGCACTCAATTTTTTCCATAGATTTTCTTTTGCAAGATGCTCCATTTCAAGTTGAGCCTGCTTGTGTTTGAGTTCACGCATTGCAATTTCAGCGGCAAGCATCTCTCGTTCATTTTTTTTCAAATCAGAGTCTTTAAGCATAATATCCATCTGCATTTTCTTTTTTTGGTGCATCAATTCTGGATCCAATTGCATAGTGGCTTTCAACTTACAGATTTCAACTTACAGATTTTCATTTTCCGGAAGCTGACAGCTGGAAGCTGTTACCTATAAAATTATTCCTCCGCCAAGAACCTCGTTGTCATCTGCATAGAAAACCGCAGACTGCCCTGGGGTGATTGCTTTTTGTTTTTCCAAAAATTCAACCTCCAGCAACTCACTTTTCGCTTTCAACTTTTCACTTTCGACTTTCTTGATTATACCACGAACCAATGGATGCCGATATCGAATTTTCACATTCACTTCAAGCGGAAAAATTGGCTCGTCCGCAATCCAATTTTTAAGTTCCACAGTCATTGTCTTTTTGAAGATATTTTCGTCTTCCTCATTGTTTGTCACAATAAGTTGGTTTTTCTTGAAATCTCGATCAACCACAAAATATGGACCATTGCCGCCAATATTAATTCCCTTTCTTTGACCTATAGTATAAATTTCCAACCCATCATGAGTTCCAATTTTTTTGCCTTCAGTCGTTATGATGTCACCTGGGGACAGTTTAAGATTTCGCTTGATAAATTTGGTGGGTGTTTTTTCAGGAGTGAAACAAAGTCCCTGTGAATCTTCTTTGTCAAAAACAGGCAACTTCAATTTTTGGGCAATTTTTCTGATTTCTGGTTTTTTATATCCCCCACATGGCAAAAGAATTCGAGACAATTGTTTTTGAGTCAAAGAATATAGAAAATATGTCTGGTCTTTTTCTTCATCAGTAGAAGTGTATAAATGGAATTTACCATTCTTTTCTTTTATTTCAGCATAATGACCAGTAGCCACAAAGTCTGCATCCATTTCCAGCATTTTTTTGAACAAGAAATTGAATTTTATTCTTTCATTGCAAACCACACACGGATTTGGAGTTCTACCATTTTTCGTTTCTTCCAGGAAATAGTCAACAACCTCTTTTTTGAATTCCTGCGCAGCATTAACTGTATAGAGTGGAATATCCAAAATATGAGCCACTTTTCGCGCATCTTGCTGAGATTCCAAAGAGCAACATTTATTTTCCCTCAATTCATCTTGGCCTGGCTCTTTCCAGAAATGCAAAAAAACACCAATGACATCATAGCCTTGTTTTTTGAGAAGTGCGGCCGCCACCGAAGAATCCACCCCGGCGCTCATGCCCACGATAACCCTTTTTTTTGCTGATTTTTTAACCATGTATTTAATTATTTTGCGAACCTATTTTCTTTTGAGGCAATAGTGAGCGACAGTGAGCTCTTAGCGAGCAGTTATAGTTCCTGACTGCGAAGCGTGCCGAGAAAGGAAACAGGTGAAGCAATAATACCACATACGCATTCAATAATAACACCGTTTTTCCTCATTGTAAACAAAAAACACCCACAAATGCAGGTGTCACAAAAAATTCTATTTTTTGTTTTTTTGCCTATATTTTTTAAGCCCCCAAAAAGAATATGCCAATGCCAGCAAAAACAAGTTTGGGAAAAATATTACAGGATTTCCCCAGTTGATGCCGTCAACATGAAAATTTGAAACTGGCCAAAGAAATGGGGTCGGGAAAAAACTTGCATCATGCGTTGGGATATCAACAAGAATATGCAATCCCCAGGCCCCCAAAAGCCACTGCGGTTTTTTTCTAAAAAGCCAGAGACCAAAAAACACAACCAAAAAAATAACGAGACTATGCGTAAAATTATAAATATTATAAACATAGGGTGCTATCAATGCCCCATCTGGTCTGCCATCCGAATAATGAGGCCCCGAGGTTATTCCAAACAAATTTGTGACAAACGGTCCCGCGAATGTAATCAGATCTGGGAGCATCCCAATCACAAAAGCAATCCAAAAATTCCTTCTGTTTTTTCTGCCAAAGGCCACCCCTCCCCAAAGACCATGTGAGATAATATCCATATTTGCTTGACCTGTTAAATTTGCCTTTGGCAACTATTTAACTGGGGTGCTTTTTAATTTATTTCCTGATCATTTCCATTTTTACTTTGAACCTGCCAAAGACTATAATACACGCCTTTTTTGGTCAGAAGTTCTTCATGATTCCCCTGCTCCACAATTCTTCCCTTTTCCATTACCACAATTTTATCAAAATCAACAATGGTTGAAAGCCTATGCGCAATCACAATGGTTGTGATATTGCCCCTGGAAAGTTTTTCGATTTCTTCTTGAATTATTTTTTCTGATTTTGTATCAAGAGAAGCAGTGGCCTCATCGAAAATCAAAATGCAAGGATTTTTGATGAGCATCCTGGCGATTGCCACGCGTTGCTTTTCCCCTCCTGACAACTTCACTCCGCGCTCCCCAACAAGTGTTTCATATCCCTCAGGCAAATCTCTGGAAATAAACTCGTGAATATTTGCCATCTTGGCGACACGCTGGACATCCTCTCTTGTTGAATCAGGTTTACCATAAGCAATATTATTAAAAATTGTGTCATTAAAAAGTGTGGTGTCTTGAGCAACGATTCCAATATGAGAGCGCAAGCTTTGTTGTTTCAAATCTCTAATATCAATTCCATTAACTGTAATTTTTCCGCTAGTGACATCATACAGCCTCAAGAGCAACTTTGGAATCGTTGACTTCCCGGAGCCAGAATATCCAACCAGGGCAACCCTGGTCTTGAAAGGAATTGAAATTGAAATATCATTCAAAACTTCCCTTTCACTTGAATAACTGAAACCAACATTTTCAAATTTAATCTCGGCATTGCAACTATTAAGTTCCACCGCATCAACTCTGTCCATTATTGTGTTTTTTTCTTTGAGCAATTTCATCATCTCATCCACATTTGCCAATCCTTCTTTGATCGCGCGATATGTGAAGCCCAAAAATCCCAAGGGCACAGCAATTGCTGAAAGATAAGTTGTCACCAGAACAAAATCACCAATCGTTGCATCCCCATTGATAAAATGCTCTGTCGCCAAAATCAAGATTGCCGCCAAACCCGCTGTAATGATAAGACCTTGCCCCATGTTCAAATTAGCTCCAGTTTTTATTGATTTCACAAATAAACCAGACCAATTGTTCAATTGCGAATCATATCTCTTGTATTCATATTTTTCATTGGTAAAATATTTCACCGTATCATAGTTGAGAAGCGCATCAATTGATTGCCCTGAAGCTTTGTCATCAAGTTTATTTGTTTCCAATAGGAGAGCTTGCCTATTGTTTGTAACCCTAACCGTAAACCAAACATAGACCACCACAAAAATCAAAAATGTCATCACAAATGAAAGCGGGAAAAGTGCAATGAAAATAATTGCCACAAAAATTATTTGAATAATGGTTGGCACAATATTGAACGAAAGAAACATGAAAATTGTTTCAATTGCAGTTGTTCCTCTGGTAATTTTCCTCGAAACTCTTCCGGTTGAGCGATCCGCATGAAAAGCAGACGGGAGTGAAAGCAGGTGCTCAAAAACTTGCAGAGCAACATTTTTTCTCACATTAGCCTGCACTTTTGCAAAGACATAGTCCTTCATTCCATCTAAAATATTCCCACCCCATTGCAAAGCAAAAAATAGAATCAAGAGAATTGTGATTGTTATCACTGAAGCTGATTTTCCCTCATTAGCCAAAAGATCAATCAATTCCTTCATCACATAAGGTCCAGCCACAACCAACAACTTTGAACCTACAACCAACAAAATGCTAGCAAAGATTCTACCTTTGAAAACTCTAATATACGGCATCAAATCACGAATATTTATTTCCTCTTTTTTTTCATTCATAAGTTTAGTTAATTTCCATTAATACAATCCAACCCTCTTTCTATTCGCAATTCCAACACTGCTAGCGCGATGTCCAACAAATGACCATCAAATTCATCTCCGCCCTCAAGAGCCATGGATTTGATATTTTTTTCGAAAAATTTCTTCTTATTTTTCGGTTTTTCTTGCTCAAGGGCATCAAACATTTCGAACATCAAGAGCTGAACACTATTTACCAAGAGTCCGATTGGCCACTGCTCAGGAATAAACACGCCCTTCCTGGCCTTGTTCAATTGCATGACCAATACCAAATCAAGAATGAATTGTGCATGCTCTTCAATTGCATCCTCTGTTGCCCTCACCATGCAACGAGGACACTGAATGTCCTCATTAAATGGAATGAAAAAGGCTTGGCATTGACGGCATTGATAATCTTCTCTCAGCATGAATCATCATATTAACGGATCAAAAACGCTCAAAAGCATGTTGCTATTTTTTACTAACCCATTTCCTTTTATCCAAGTGTTGTGATTGGGCGCGACTGTGTGATGTAAAACTTATTTGATTCAAATGCCCATTCAATATCACATGGAAAACCATAATGTTTTTCAATCGCCAAACAAATTTCAGACAATTCCATGATTCTTTTGTCAGCCATTTTCTGTTTTTCTTGCATTTTTTTTGCGACCCTCTTTTCTTCTGTTCCCTTCTCACTCCTCACAATCATCATTTCTTGCTGTGATATATTCTTATCCTCAATAACTCCTTCAGACTTTCCACTTTCGACTTTAGACTTATTGATTATATATGTGTCTGGAGTAATCATTCCACCCACAATCGCTTCTCCCAACCCATAACCAGCTTCAATAACCATCTGGTTGTGATCTTGAGTCACTGGATGCACTGTGAATGTTATTCCTGAAATTTCTGACTGAACCATTTTTTGAATCACAACCGCAACTGAAACTTTGTGATCTTGGAGATTCTTTTCCCAGCGATAAAAAATTGCGCGTGGAGTGAAAAGGGATGACCAACATTTTTTCACTTCTTCAAAAAGATTTTTTTCAGTCACATTCAAATATGTTTCCAATTCTCCAGCCCAAGATGCAATCGCACCATCCTCAGCGGTTGCTGATGAACGCACTGCAACCAATTTTGCGCCAAGTTTTTTGAATTCACTCAAAATTTCCTTTTTTATATCTTGGGGAAATTCAGCATCGAGAATCAGATCTCTGATTTTTTTTGATGCATTTTCAACTGAACTTATTTTATCTGGAACAACTTTTGCAAGAATTGCTTCAACTTCGACATCAAGATGAGTTTCTCTCAAAAACTGATCGAATGCATCTGCAACCACCACAAACCCAGGTGGCACAGGAAGCTTAACCTTGGTCATTTCTCCAAGCGATGCACCTTTCCCACCTGCAATATTCGCATCATTTTTTCCAATTTGTTTGAATGTTTTTGTAAACATAGTTTTTAATTATTTTTTATTATCTTAACGATCCCCTTGTGTGCATCAACTTTCACCAGGTCTCCGTCCTTCAAAACCTTGGTAACATTTTTGACACCCGCCATACATGGCTTTTTTAATTCACGCGCAATGATTGAGGCGTGACTCAGGATGCTTCCTCGCTCAGTGACAATTGCTCCGGCTTTTTTCATGATTGGCAAAAAACGAACATCTGTGTTATCCGTGACCAGAATTGAACCCTTTCTAAATTTTGTTTTTGAAATGTTTTTCTCAGTGACTTTTTGCACCTTGCCAATAACAATGCCAGGAAATGCAACGAATCCAAAAACAATATTAGAATCCCTGTCCTGTTCTGCTACCGTAAATTTCGGAGTTGCAATCAAATTTTGCAAAATACGGTTATAGTCTGAGAAATATTCTTTTTTATTGGGCCAAACCACAGCTTCGAAATATCCTTCCAAATACCCGCTGAAGAGTTGAGCACCCATTTCTTTTTTCACAATTTTTGACTGAACAGAACCCTTAATCTTTAAGTGATTGATCACTTTCTTGATATGCTTAGAAGCTTCCTTGTTTTTTTCCGACCATGTCCATTTTGAAAAATTGTATTTAAAAAAATATACTTTTCCTCTAACATCTCCATGCATAAGCTGAAATCCGTGACCAGAAATCATTTCCCCAAAAATTCCATCTCTATTGACAACAATAATCATTGACCACAGCACCGTTTCAGCATGTGGGCAAATTTCAGCTTGATAATCCTTAAAGTCTATTTTTTGTTTCAAAAACCAAGAATTATAACATTTATCCAGGGTCATGCCCCTGTTTCTGATTTTGGATAGATTTGCTTTTTTGGGAATCAATCGTATTGCACAAAGGTCTTTTCCTTGTTTTTTTAATATTTCAGAAATCTCTACTGTTTGATTAAAAAGATCAATGGCCTCAACTCTTGTCGGTTGCAAATAAGGCAAACCGATTGTTTTTCGCAAAAATTCAAGCCGGATATTTTTACTGCCATCCTCTTGCTGAATAATTTTGGCATCTTTGGGATCTCCAATAGTCTTAAACCATTCAGTTAATGACGGTTGATGCTCAGATGTTGTTACATTTTTCTTTTTGCTTGGCATTACTTTTTCTTGAGTATTTTAACAACCTCCTTATCCGCATCAACTTCCACAAAATCCCCGTCCTTCAAAACCTTTGTAGCGATTTTGGTTCCGATGATGCATGGCTTGTTTAATTCTCTGGCGATAATGGCAGCGTGACATGTGACACCACCCTCATCTGTCACAAAAGCTGATGCCTTTTTCATGATTGGAATCATGTTTGGCGTAGTCATTCCTGCTACCAAGACATCCCCAACTTTTATTTTTCTATAATCTCTGGGATTATGAATGATCCTTGCAGTGCCTTCAATAAATCCTTTACAGGCAATTTGACCTCTTATCTCCTCAACTTCATCGTATTTTTCCTCAAAAAAATTCTTGAGCCTCTCCGACTCCGGGCCGATAAACAAACTCACCTTTTCATCCGCAAGCAGCAAAGAGCAATCTTGAATTCTACTATTGATAATTTTCCTTGTCGGAATCTCTCTGCTTAATATTTCCTCCGCGGAGCAATTCAAGAACTGCTCGTAAGTCAGCCCTAATTCCTTGGCCACCTTCTTAAACATTGGTATGGCGAAAAATGCACTTTTATTCATGATGTCCGTACGATGCGTTCGATAATAGATGATGTATTGAAAGATATCGACCAAGATGGCATCCTTGCCGAGCATTTTTTTGACTCTTGAGATTGTTTTTCTTAATTCCTTTTTTTCCTCTTGTTTATTTTTCAAAAAAATGGCTTTGTCTATTTTTTTCAATTTATTTTCAGCCTCCTTAACTGTATATTTTTTCTCACTGCCAAAACGAGCGTTTAAAAACAGATAATGCTCAACATGCTGTTTGATATTTTTCGTAAAAACCAAATCATACTCTTCTTGTTTGTAAATATTATCAGTCAGTGGAGTGTTCAATTCATACATCAGTTCATCAACCTGAGCTTGATCCAACTTTTCAGCAAGGGCTTTGCGGATTGCCTTATCTATCGGCTGATCAATAATGAAAAACAAAATCAATGCGGGCATATAATTCAAATACGCCTCGATGAAATGCTCAATGCTTTTTGTGGCTGATTTTTCCAAGGCTTTTTCGCGACTCTTAAATTCCTTTTTCACGCGCGCAAAAATTTCAGGATTTTGCCATGACTCGAGAGTCAATTTTCCACCTGCTTCAAGCTCAGCCAAGCCGTAATACCAGACATTTTTCACAACAGCCATATTGCTTATCCTGTAATCACGCTTCAAAAGGCCCTTATAATATTTTTTATCGTTATAAGAAATCGTTATCAAGGTATTGAAAAATTGCGGATAAAATCTTTTGACGGTTTTCAGATATTCTTCCTTTTTAAGCATGATATTTTTATATATAATTTTCTTATATGTTATTCACATTTAAATTCAATGGTACACATCTGAAGTACTTCTATTTTAGTATATTTTAAAAAATAAATCAACGATATTTTCCCTTGTTTAAGCAAAAATATAATTATAAGCAACTGCAAACTACCAAACTGTTGACATTCACAGTTTATTGTGCTACAATAGTATGTTACTAGGTAGTACCTTATCATAAATCAAGCGACTTTGTCGCATATCCGCAACACCCAAAAGGAGATCACCATGAGATTCATCGCAGTGTTTCACGGAAAAAAAGAAGAAAGTGTACTGAACTTTCAAGCAGCAGTTGCTGCCAACCCAACTCTCACCATGAGTGGCATGGACGCCATTCAAAACGGCCTATTGCCGAAAATCAAGACCCTTGGACCTTTCGCAGCATTGTTTTGTTCGCGGATGGCTCGCGCCCTCGACACAGCGTCAGTGCTTTCCATGGCTCTCGACCTGGACATCAGAACCATTAATGGCCTGGGGCAGGCTGGAAATCTCGACCAGGGCACAGTAGTCATGTATCCCGGACACGAGAACGATGATGTTCTCAGTTGGCAAAGCGCAGCAAGGGATGCAATGCACACAATTCACGGCGATGTGCTGTTTGATATTGCCATGAGCAATGATGCTAATGTCCTTTTCGTTAGCCATCGTCCGGTCATTGCCGCTCTCGTAGCATTGGCCAAAGGAATCACAGACGCCGATGGAATAAATTCTATCCTCGACGACCCAACACTGGCCAAAGACGGATATGTTATTTTCAACTATCTCGAGGGTGCACTTACCCTCGCATAGTCATCCATCTCGGCATAAAATGCCACAGGGACCGAATCACTTCGGTCCCATTTTTTTATTCTAAAATGTTTTTCCGCTTTATTTTATTATCCTAACAATCCCATTATCCGCATCAACCTCCACCAGGTCTCCGTCCTTAAGAACTTTGGTTGCGATTTTAGTTCCGATAATGCAAGGTTTTTTCATTTCACGAGCTGTTATAGCTGCGTGGCATGTTATTCCACCTTCGTCAGTTATAATCGCCAAGGCTTTTTTTATAACTGGAATAAAATCAGGATCTGTCATGTCAGTTACCAAAATTTTTCCTTTTTTAAATTTCTTTAAATCCTTCTTAAAAAGAATCATTTGAATTTCACCCTTAACTTTTCCTCTGTATGCCACGCTCCCTTTTATTTTATCACTATTAATTTTGTATCTGTCATTAAAATATACATTCTCCTTCAGCAATCCCTCATTGAGGTCTTCCAAATTATATACTTTTTTATTCAAATATCCATATCCAACGATTCTTTTTTCAAAATCTTCTATTTCATGTTTGGTAAAATTTCTTTTTTCCAACTTAAAAACTTCTTTTGGCAGTAAAACATGAACGTATTTTTTATATTGCGGATAATGTTTTGTAAAATAATCTTCAAATATACTGTTAAATTTAGCAGAATATTTTTCCGTTTGTGACCTCATCAAAAATGCTTCGTTTTTTATTTCACTGGGTATGCCTTCCAGATCCGGAACAAAGAAAACTAAAGTCATAACTCCCCACCAACTCACAACTTTGCGATAATATTTTCTTAGTGTCAAAATGGAATCAATCTCTTTTTCTTCAAAAACAAATGATTTTAAAAATTTCCAATCTTTCTCAGTTTCTTTTTTAAATAATTTTAAAATATCGTAATTATCTATCTTATTTACGATAGCAGTATTCATTCTTTTGATATCATTCTCGCCAAACCAAATAGACACTTTATTTTCACGACCGCTTTTCAAAAATAAACTGTTCTTAATTTCATACCCAAGCCACTTCGAGTAACCCAATCGTTCACTATTATCCCATATACACATATATAGCAACGATCTTTCTCGAGTAAATTGTTTTTGAAGTTTTTCCATAAATAATATTAAATCATCTCAAGCACTGCTTGTGCAGATTCAGCGCCTTTGTTGTTTTTTGCCCCACTTCGCTCCTTGGATTGTTTGAGATTGTTGGTTGTGATGATTCCCATTCCAATTGGAATTCCGGTTTTCAGCATAACATCCATGACACAGCGAATTGACTGCCCAGAAACATATTTGTAATGATCCGTGTCTCCTTTGATAACACATCCAAGAGCAATGATTCCGTGATATTTTTTTGTCAAAGCCAATCGCTGACACGCCAAAGGAATTTCAATTGCGCCAGGCACCCAAACTGTGCTTATGTTTTTTTCATTGACACCATTTTTTTTCAAAACTTGGACAGCGCCACCAAGCATTCCACCTGTTATGTCTTCGTTAAACTTGGAAACCACAATTGCAATCTTGAACTTTTTACCATCAACAATGTTCTGTATTTTTTTTATATCTCTTTGCATATGATTCTATTTCATTAATTTATGAATATATTTAGCTAGCACATCTGTTTCAATATTAACAGCATCCCCTTTTTCAATCTTGCCGAGATTTGTGTTTTCCAGAGTGAAGCTCACAAGCGAAACCGTCAGCCAATCTTTTCCCGTGCTTGCAATCGTCAAGCTCACACCATCAATTGCAACTGAACCCTTGTCTGCAATGAACTTCATGAATCTGATTGGGATTTTAATCTTAAGCACAACAGATTCTTTCACTTTTTTGATTTCGATTATTTTCCCCCTTGTGTCCACATGACCTTGAACAATATGGCCATCAAGCAAGTCGCTCATTGTCATGCTCGATTCAAGATTAACCAGACTGCCTTTTGCATAATTTTCAACGGTTGTTTTGGCAATTGTTTCTGGCATATATTCCACCACAAAACTTTCTTTGCCAAGAGTTTTCACTGTTGAACAAACACCATTGATTGCAATGCTCTGGCCAAGCCAAACTTTCCATCCTTTGGGTTTTTTGATCTCAACAAAAAGACTCTCATTTTTTTGAGAAACATTTTCAACTGTTGAAACTTTTTTTATGATACCTGTGAACATAGGGGGGGGTAGGTTTTAGGGATTAGGTGATAGGTTTTAGGTTTTAGCTGTTAGGTTCCTGATAATTTCAATATCTTTTAAGACTTGTTTTTTGATTTCGTCTTCATCTTCAAACTTTATGGACTCTCTTATCTTACTGTCAATTTCAACTTCAATTTTTTTGCCGTACAGATCACCTTCAAAATCCAACAAATGTGCCTCCAAAAGAGGCTTGTCTGCCCAAATGAAAATCGCGGAGTGATATTTTTTGCCCTCCAAGGTCGCATTTCCCGCATATACACCACCTTCAAGCATTTCTCTCAATTCAATGTTGGCAGTTGGAAAACCGAGCTTCCTGCCCAGTTTTTTGCCCTCAATAACAATTCCAATTATTCTTTTCATATCCTTCAATTTTAAGCCTTTTTTAAGTATGCACAATTATTATCACACATCGATTTCCATTTATCAAGCAAAAAGCCTGGCGAAGTCATCGCCAGGCCTCAAGGACCATCTTTTTTGAATTATCTGCCATTTTCCCTGCTGTCAGAAAGGCGATCGTCGTCATCGTCTGGCGCAGAAACATTTTTCTTTTCCGTAATTGTGGAATTTATCATGTTTCTGACCTCGTCCAAATTCACCTGTGGTCGTTGGCGCTCAGGTCTGAATTTTTTCGGAGCAATATGTTGCATCTGAGAAAGAGACATCGGACGATCTTTTGAGATATAGGCCTTCTGCTCAAAGCGCTTTTCCGGTTGAGACGCAGCTCTCTGCGGCTCAGAATTTCGCTGAACTGAATTTTGATATGCTGGTCTTGTTTGCTGAATTGGCCTTGGTGATGGTTGAACTTGCGGAGCTTGATTCATTTGAGAAAGTGCTTCAAGTTCACGAGCTTCTTCTTGTTGTCTTTTAATTTTATTCTCTTGATTCAATTTATCCTTGGCAGTCATTCTTTGATATTCCTTCAGGCAATCTTTGCAAAAAGTCGGTCTTTTTCCATCTGGCTGAAATGGCACTTGAATGGTGTCGCTGCACATATCACAGATTGCTTCAAATTTTGGACGATCATCCACTGGTTTGACATAATAATCTGGATTTTCCTCTGGCTGAATTTGAACTGTTTCAACCTGTGCTGGCATTTGAACCCGCGGTTCAGTCGTCATCGAAGCAATATGGTCTTGGGCGCGTCGCTGTGGAGTTTGAACTGGCAGCTGATCTGTTGCCCGCCTCTGGGGAATTGCAGTCTGAGCAGGCTGAATTGGAGTCTCCTCGAAAGGTTTTTCGTTATATTCTCCCAGGTCATCTTTGTGATAAACCTGAGTATTTTGAGCAGAAACCGGCTGTTGGATCACTTTTTGAGTTTGGGAAGCTCCTTGAGGCACTGGAGTGCTTGCAGGGGCTTGCTGGGGTGAATATTGCTGAGCTGGCACGGATTGTTGAAATCGCTGTGGCTGAGCCTGAATCGGCTGATTTTGGCCAGAAGATGGTATAATTGGCTTGTTTACAGTCTGAAAACCAGCTGCCGGCATCACACCAGCCCAACGAGAGATTTTCTCTTCAACCTCCTCCTTGCTCGAAGCATATCTTTGACGAGATTCAGCAATAATCTTTTCTTCATTTTCTGAGGTGTCTTCAATATACACCGGAGGCAAAACTTTGGCCGAAAAAGCATCGCCTGCAATTCCATCAATCATCAATTTCAGATAGATGTTATATTTCGGCAAATTCACAATATCATTTTGCACAAAAACTGGTGCGAATTCTTTCTCCAAAAATTCTGCGTCCATTGCTCCCACGCGAAATGAAATGATTGTGCCTGCATTACCAAAGATTGCATCGCGAACTTTTTCATCAATTTGCGTGATGTATTGATTTGCCAAAATCAAATTTAAACGATATTTTCGAGCTTCTGACAAAATGTTCGCGAAAGATTCCGTGGCAAAGTTTTGAAACTCATCAACATATAAATAAAAATCTTTTCGATCCTCTTCTGGAATGTCCACGCGACCCATGGCCGCAAGCTGAATTTTGGTGATCATCATTGCTCCCAAAAGCGCGCCGTTGTCCTCACCAATTCTTCCCTTGGAAAGATTGATGATCAAAATTTTGCGAGTGTCCATCGCATCGCGAATGTCAAAAGATGAAGTTGTCTGACCAACAATATTTCGAATCAAGGAGCTGGAAAGAAATTGCCCAACCTTGTTTTGAATCGGAGAAACAACTTCTTGCAAAACTTTATCACTCCATTTTGGAAATTCATCCACCCAAAATTGCCTGATCACGGGATCAGTCACTTTGTCGACAACTCTTTCGCGATATTTTTTGTCCACCAAAATTCGAGTCACACCAAGAAGTGTGCTTCCCGGATATTCCAAAAGCGCCAAAATTGCATTTCGCAAAATATATTCAAGTCGAGGTCCCCAAGAATCAGCCCAGATTTTTTTGAAAACTCCAATCAAGCCGGAAGCCACCAGATGACGATAATCTGGGTCAACAGATTCCATCACATTGAAAGCCAATGGATAATTCTGATCAGCAGGATTCAAATATATAACATCGTTAATTCTGTTTGCCGGAACAGCTTTCAAGAGTTTCTCAGCTGTGTCACCGTGAGGATCAATATAGCAAATTCCATGACCATTTCGGATGTCTTGAACAACCAGATTTTCCAGCAGGTTTGTTTTTCCCATACCGGTTTTCCCAATGATGTACATGTGACGAGTTCGATCATCCGTCTTGATTCCGAAAACTCGTTCTTGATTTCTGAAGTTTGTTTTTGCAAAGAATGCAATCTCGTTGTTATTTGCCATATTTTTTAACTAGCGTTGTAGTTATTTTTATTAAAATGCATCTTGTATTTTTGTAAACTGTAAGCTGAAAGCTGTTGTTTATTCGATTGGAAGATTCGATGGAGCTCCTCCTCGTTTTGCTTCCACGCGCGTGAGCGATGGCGCCATCACATTCATGTCTGGCAAGTGAAAAACTGTTGCCAATTCTTCGCTACTCATGACCATCTCTGCGTCTGGAACACCATCCATGCTCCTATTCCTATATCTTCGCAAAATTTTTCTTTGCTTATATGCCAAGCGTGATTTCCTCATCCAATAATCAGCCTTTGTTTTTGAAATATTGTCAGGCTTAAAACTGTTAAGATTGTCATCACCAAATTGCTTCAGACCACCAGTAAAAGAAGACACGAATGATTTATCCATAACTTCCCGCCTTCCAACAAGAACAAATCTCATTTTAGTGTAAAATTGCAATTTTCCAAGATTATCTTCAACAGCCTTGAGAACATCTCTTTCCCCAGGTGAAAGCCTGGTGTCCAAAGGAGATTCTTCTTTTTTCTTTTCTGATGCAAACTCAACCGGACCTTTCATGGCCGGAATAATATTCAAAAAAACATCTGCCAGATCACTAAAAAATCTTTCAAGCATCCCAGATTCCTTCTTCTCCTTACCTTTCAATTTGTCTGTAATCTTAACGCCTTCTTTGCTTGCCCATGATGGCGATGCTGGTTTTATGATTATTTGAAACCATATCCTCATCCCTGGTCCAAGTTTTCCCATCACTTCGAGAACACTCGACAAAGGATCGATCATGGTCCCCGTGATATCCTCTTCAAAAGTTTTATATGTTCGAATAGGATACGCTTTCGGTCTGACATACATAAAATCAGTGCCCCACAAATCCCATTGTTTGTTTGGAATTATTTTCGGCACATCATCGACATAGTCAGAAACTTCAAGAATCTCAACATCTGGATATTGAGCATAGAGATGAGCTTCGACAATGTGTCGATATTTTATCATTGTTCGAATATAAAAATGAACTGTGCCCTGATCACTTACAATCTCCAGACTCATATAATCAGTAAAAGCACCGTCCTTATAAATTTCAAAAGTGTTGAATGATTTCTCCACTCCAGCAAATCCAGCAAAAAGAGCCTCCATTGGTTTTGGACTCTTTTCAATATTTTTTGGCGGAATCAACTCCAAAAGCACCCAGTCAGCAGAATCCCAAAATGCGCCTTGAATGTGATACATCCACAACAATTTAAAAAAGAGAAAGAACAAGGGTGGCAAGATAATATACCAAGTATAGCTCAAAACATCGCCAACGATTTTGAGATCTGAAACAACTCCATTTATTGAAGACAATATAATGTCCATTATTTTTGTTTTCTTTTGTCATCCCGGACTCGATCCGGGATCCAGGATTTCAGCGTTTTTGCGGAAATATTCCAGATTCTCATTTCACAAGAATGACAATGCGATAATAATTTTTTTGAAAAATATATCTTCGATTTTAACTACTTCTTGATTGTGTATGTGCCAGTTTTTGATTTGGCAAAGTAGTTATTTAAGTTTATCACAATAGTTGATTTTTTCACATGCCTGATTTCAAGAACCTTGGTAAGAATTTCTTCTCGACCAAGAGGTTTGTCGCTTTTTTTCAAAATTTCCTCAATAACATCCTTCACGGTTCCCTTTTCATATCCCCATTCAACCAAAGCATAAATTCCTCTTCCAACCAAAACGAAATTTTTGTCTTTAATAAGCTCATTGTGAACTGTCTGAGCGTGAGTTTTTTTCTTGTTCAAATGATACTGATCAATTTTTTTGGCAATGTCCCTGAAATGAAGAGGCTTCTCGGCTTCTTTCAAGATCAAATATGCTTTTTCTCTGGTTCCTTTTGGTGAAATTTCTTTCCATTTTGCAATCCCCCATTTTCCAAAAGTATTTTGCTTGATTTCTTCAGAAACCTCCAAAAAATGTGTGAAGATCTCTTGAGACAAATTCAAATCCTTGTTTTGAGCTTTTGCAAGCTTGAACAATTCTTCAATTGAAAGAGGTTTCTTTTGAACTTTCAAAATTTCAACCACCGAATTCTTCACAGCGCGCCAAGAGTCAAGATTAAAATCCTTGAGCGAAAAAGAAAAAAACAATTCGCCTTTCACTTCATTAGCCAAAACACCATCAACGCATTCCAAGAAAAAAGAAGCTGCGGCTTTCTCACTTTGATTTTCTTTGCCAAGCGCTGACAAAAGTTTCTTCTCCTCCATTATACCACCATTTTCTCGCAAAGCCAAAACGATATTCTCTCTAATTTGAAAAAATATTTCATCATCCTTTTTTTCGCGAACCTTTTTCAAAACTTCACGAATAACTTGACGAACTCTTTCGCGCGTGATGTTGTGCTTTTTCCCAATTTCCTCAAGTGTGAGTGCATGGGAATTGAAAACACCCCAACGATTAAAGATGATTTCTTGAGCTCGCTCAGGAAAATCAGCGATAATTTGCTTTAAAGCAACAGAAAAAAGCAGTTTTTCAGTTGAGGCTTGTTTACCGGCTTGGTTTGACAAAATTTCCATAAAACTTGTTATTATATTGAACAAATTAGGTTTCAAATTATATTAACACATATTAAAATTTTGTCAATAGCTGTCATTAAGCAACAAAAAAATCGAGAGATTCTGAAGAATTTCTCGATTTTTTATTAATGCATTTTTACGAGCCCATTTTCTTTCGAGGCAATAGCGAGCGACAGCGAGGTCTTA
>CAYVME010000012.1:0-27707 GCA_964452415.1 uncultured Bdellovibrionales bacterium | reverse complement strand
AGCGCAGTTGACTGTTAATCAATTGGTCGTAGGTTCGAATCCTACCGCCGGAGCAATAAAGTTTACACCAAATAAAAAAGCACAATTTGTGCTTTTTTATTATGTAAAAGCCCCCTTTCGGGGGCATTGATTGAATTTCCTAATAATCCTTGAGCTTGCTGATTGAACCATGTTGTCTGATCTTGTCCAAGGCCTTGGCTTCAATCTGACGGATTCTTTCTCGTGTCACTCCGAATTCTTTTCCAACCTCTTCCAAAGTGTGGGTCACGCCGTCTTCAAGTCCAAATCTGATTTTGAGAATTTTTTGTTCGCGAGGAGTGAGGTCGTGCAAAACTTCTCCCACATGATTCTTGAGCAGTTTTCGCGATGCAACTTGGTGAGGCATCACTGTTTCTGTGTCTTCAATGAAATCTCCCAAAACACTGTCGTCATCACTGTCCCCAACAGATGTTTCAAGAGAAACTGTTTCTTGTGAAATTTTTTGGATGTGACGAATCTTATCCACCTCAATGTTCATTTCAGCTGCAATTTCTTCAGGAAGTGGTTCGCGACCAAGCTCTTGCACCAATCTTCTGGTGATCTGCGTATATTTGTTGATTGTTTCAACCATGTGAACAGGGATTCGAATCGTTCTTGATTGATCAGCCAATGCTCTGGTGATTGCTTGTCTGATCCACCAGGTTGCATAGGTTGAAAATTTGAAACCTTTTCGATAGTCAAATTTTTCCACAGCGCGGAAAAGTCCAATGTTTCCCTCTTGAATCAAATCCAAAAGTGAAAGGTTGTGCGAGCGACCAACATATTTCTTGGCGATGCTCACCACAAGCCTGAGGTTTGCTTCAGTCAACTTCTGCTTCGCAGCCAAGTCCCCTTTTTCATTGGCTTTGGCAAGTTTTATTTCTTCTTCAGATTTGAGAAGTGGCACGCGTCCAATTTCTCGAAGATACATTTGAACCAAATCAGAAGAACTGTCTTCAATTCCATCCATCATTGCACTGTCCGCATTTTTGTCTTTCTTGCTTTTTTCAAACATCTCAGCTTCTTTGTCTGAGTCAATTTTCAGCATATCATCAGAAACCACAACTTTCACGCCAGCAGTTTCCAATTGCTCATACAAATTTTCAAGTTCATCAAGTTCATCTTCAACTTCGGGAATAAGATGGATGATTTCATCTTCAGTCACAAAACCTCTTTGCTTTCCGCGAGCAATAAGCTCTGAAATTATTTCAGATTTTGATTTCACTTCTTCTCCGTCGACAATCACAACTTTTTTCTTTGGCTCCCCGCCTGCAACGCGTTGCGTAGCATTGCGGGCAGGTTGAACTTTTGGTGAAACTTTTTTCACAGCCTGCCCGGCCCGGGGTGCAGCAACCTTGGCAACTGGTTTTTTTGCCACAACAACTTTTTTTGCAGCCTGCCCGGCCCGGGGAGCTGTTTTTTTCGCAACAACTTTTTTTGAAGCAACAATTTTTTTTGCCACAGTTTTTTTGACAACTTTCTGACTTTTCTTTGGAAGAACTTTTTTTGATTTCACCATTTTAACTGTTTTTTTCACTTTTTTAATTACTGCTTTTTTTGAAGCTTTTTGGGTTTTGTGTGAAGTGCTTTTTTTGACAACCTTTTTCACTTTTATTTTTGATTTTTTATTGCTTTGCAAAACCTTTCCCTTTGCCTTCTTTTGGGAAATGACCTTTTTTTGCACTTTTTTCATAGAAGCATTTGAATTTTTGACCAAGCCAATCTCAGTCAAAATGAATCATGAATTAACAAATGAAAAATTAAAAGAAAGAAGAAATGCCATAATTCTATGTTTTTATGCCTTATTTCAGCATATTAACATACAAACATCAAAAACCGGGCCTTCCCAGTCCTTGTCTTTTATTGCATTTCTTGAGAAAGCTTTGTGAACTCGCTCATCAATTTGGCGAGGGTCTCCTTGTCCCCTTTTTGTTCAGCATTCTCGATTTCCTTGATGATAGCATGGAGTTTTTCTTTTTGCAATTCCCTGAGGTATTTTGCAATATATTCATCCACCAAGCTTCTGAGCTCATCTTCACCATATTCAACCACGCCTTCAACTGTGAAAAGATATTTTGCATCAAAATATATTTTTCGAAGTTTCTCAATTGCTCTTCCGTCCTCAATTTCAGCCAAAAGCTTGTCGAAAGAAAATTCAGCGTTTTGACCATTTTTTAAAACGAAAGCAATAACACTGTCATTTGTCGCCCAATCACTTTCAAGATGTTTTTCGGCAATTTCTTTCCAAATTTTGGCATCGCTCATGATCAAACCAATCAATGAATCCCGAAGGATGTCGCTTCTTTTTTGAAATGACAAAGCTTCCACATTCAAAACTACTGATTCCCCTGCTGATTGGCTGTTTGTTTGAGGTCCAACATTTTGGTTCAGTGTTTCTAATACGTCATTGATAACTTTTTCTTCCACATCAACCTCATGCGCAATCTTTTTGATCCAGTGAGCTTTTTCAATCTTGCTTTCAATGAAAGTCACATGCGTGAGAATTTCTTTGGCGATGTGCATTTTTCCTTCGGCAGTTTTTTTGTCATATTTTTTCAAAGCCTCATTGAAAAAATATTCCATCGCCAGCACTGATTTTCTCACCGCGCTCAAAAGAAGTTCAGGATCTTTGGCGACCACATCCGCTGCATCTTTTCCTTCAGTCAATGTCACAATTTTAACATTCGCGCTTTTTTGCAAACAGAGATCGGCGCTTTTTTGAGCCGCCAATTGACCCGCGCTGTCCATATCAAAAAGCATGGCAATGTTGTCAGTATATCGCTTGATCATGGTTATCTGATCTCCCGTAAGCGCAGTTCCAGAAACTGCCACCACATTTCCAATTCCAGCTTGCACCGAAGCAATCACATCCATGTTTCCTTCAACCAAAAGCACATAATCCTTTTTCTTGATTTCACTTTTGGCATGCGAAAGACCATACAAAACTTTGCTCTTGTGATAGACCAAAGTTTCAGGAGTGTTCACATATTTTGCTTGTGATTCATCTTGGCCCGGAGAAACGCGAGCAGAATATCCAATCACATTGCCCATCACATCAGTGATCGGAAACATGATTCGATCGCGAAAACGATCATAGAAGCGACTGCTTAAATTTGGAGTTTGCCCGCCGTCATCCTTTTTCACCAAGAGTCCTGTCTTTTCAATTTCTTCCATCGAAAAACCTCTGCCAAGCAAAAATTTCATGATATTATCCCAACCAGTCGGTGCATATCCCAAACGAAAATTCCTAATGCTGTCATCATTCAATCCTCGCGCATGCAGATATCCGATAATATTATCTTTGCCCACACCTTTCCAAAGCTGGGTTTCATAGAATTTGGTGGCCAATTCAAGCGCCTCCAAAATTCTCTTTTTGTTGTCCGGCGCCTGAGCGCTTCCTCCTTTGTATTCTTCAAGAGTTACACCAGCCTTCTCAGCCAAAATTTTCAAAACCTCCCGAAATTCCATGCTCTCGATTTCCTGCACAAAAGAAAAAACATCCCCACCCTTGGCACAACCAAAGCAATGGAAAATCTGCTTTTCCTCATTGACCATGAAAGATGGGCTTTTTTCGCTGTGAAAAGGACAGAGTCCCTTCCAATGGGAACCCGCCTTCGTCAAACGCACATACTCGCCCACAACATCCACGATATTGAGCCGAGACTTTATTTCTTCAACATTATTGTTCATGAGTTAAGACTAAAGAACTTTAGACAAAAAGGCAAATCATGCCAACAATCAACTCCAGTGGCATTTGCAGTTTTTATTCTTCAAGATTTCTTCTTGCTCTGGAATTGTGTTTATGAAAGCATCTTGAATTTTTTTACCAACAGCAAGTTTCTCATCCAAGGGTGTGTGGTGCTTGTATCCTCTTTTCTCAAATTCTCGAATGAGAACTTCGTGCCTCTCAAAAAGTGCGCGATTTTTTCCAACCCAACGCAAAGTTTCAGGATGCTTTGAATATCCGCCTTTTCCTCCATGTTTGGTCAAGATGTTCCAGAGACCATGAAGCTCCCTGTGCTCGGCCACCAAGTGTTCTTGGCACAATTTTTTTGGATCAACATCCCAAACGCGCATATTCTTTTATCTATTCAAATATGTAATCGTCAATTGAAGCACTGTTGCGAATGCCACCCAAAGCAAATATGGGATCTGAATATATGCAATCCAGCGAGCATGCGGATAGATTGAAATCATGGCCCAAATCAAAGTTCCCAAAACCAAAAGGATGTCCACCGATGCCAAAAGATTATTTTTGAGTCCAAATTGAATTGGAGTGAAAGCAAAATTGAAAATCAAATTGAGCAGAAATGGAAGCGCGACCAGCATGGCAATTTCTTTTTTCCAAAACATCCAAAAAACCTTTCCGAAAGAAATCGCAATCAAAAGATACAAAAATGACCACACTGGCCCAAACAAAAATGAAGGCGGTGCCCAAGTTGGCTTGATCAGTTGAGAATACCAAGATGCTGTATCCATGGTTTTGTATTTTTAATTTTTAAAAGTGCGGAGAGAAGAGGATTTACCCCTTCGGTGCATAAACTTCTCATCCTACTTTTTAAATTTTGCGGAGAGAAGAGGATTCGAACCTCCGATACCTTTTACAGTATGCCACCTTTCCAAGGTGGTGCACTCGACCACTATGCGATCTCTCCAGATTATGCAGCATGTATCATGTAGCACATAGCAGAAATCCAATCCCCGCATTTTTTGTTACATGTTTTATGCTATATGTTATATGCACTTAAACTTCCTTGATTCCAATCAATTGCATGTGTTCTCCGTCTGGAGTTCTTCCGAGAACCAAAACAACTTTGTCTCCTGCTGACAAAATTCCATTTTTCTTGGCATCTTCAATTCTCCAATCGATATCCTCTCGGAAAACTTCTCCGCGATTATACAATTTCGCTTCAATGCCCCACACCAACGAAAGCTGATTGCATGTTTTTTTATTGTGAGTGACAACCAACATTTTTTGCTCAGGTCTGAAATGTGAAAAGAGTCTGGCAGTGAAACCACTGGCTGACCCAAGCACAATTGCCTTGGCAGAGCTTGTCTTGGCAAGTTCATAGGCGCTTTTCACGACCATTTTGAAATCTTCTTGCCCTTCAAGACTCATAAAATGTTTCACATCATCAAATGGTGAAGCTTCAGTGTTTTCAATGATATCTTTCATTGTTCTGACCGCATCGATCGGGTGTTTTCCGGATGCGCTTTCGCCTGAAAGCATAACAGCATCAGCATGATCCACCACTGCGTTTGTAACATCTGAAACTTCAGCTCGAGTTGGGCGAGGATTTTCAATCATTGAATCAAGCATTTGAGTTGCCACAATCACGGGCTTCATCGCCTTCAAACTTTTTTTGACAATTTCTTTTTGCAAAATTGCAACTTTCGTTCCTTCGATTTCAATTCCAAGGTCACCGCGAGCCACCATCACTGCGTCAGTGTGCTCAATGATGTCATCAAGATTTTTAATCGCTTCCTTTCTTTCGATTTTTGCAATAATTTGAGGCAGTTGGACATCATCACCAAGAATTTTTTTCATTCGTCCTCGCAAATCTTCAATGTTTGCTCCACTTCCCACAAATGACATCGCCACAAAGTCAACATCTTGTCCCAAAGCAAATTCCAAATCTTTTTGATCTTTCTCGGTGATTGGATCAATCTGAAGTTTGGCATCAGGAATGTTAACGCCTTTGTGATTTTTGATCACACCGCCATCAACAACTTCACAAAGCAAAACACCTGCATTTTTTTCTCTCACAACAATTTTCATCAAACCATCTTCAACCAAAATTTCATTTCCAATTTCAATATCATCCACAATATTTGGCACATCCAAAAGAAAACCTTTGATTTCCAGTTTTTTGTCTTTTGCTTTTTCAATATCACTAATCGCAACTGTTTCACCTTTAACGATTTCAACTGGCTGGTCCACCATCGTTCTGATTCTTGGCCCCTGAAGGTCAGCCAAGATTCCCACAGACACTCCCATTTCCTGCGAAAGCTCTCGAATAATTTTGATCACATTGCCATGCCATTCATATGAACCATGAGAAAAATTAAGCCTGGCCACATTCATTCCATTTTCAATCAAAGACTTTAGCACTTCTTTCGAATCTGACACTAGCCCCAAAGTTGCCACAATTTTTGTTTTCTTCATATGTGTTTAAAAATTTCAAATTTAAAACTTTAAATTATCATTCAAGTATACTCCCATATTAAAACAAAACGAGCAACCCGTGAAGGTTACCCGTCTGGCACTGGTGCAAGCCGAGGCAGGCCCGCAGTGCTATTTCTTCAATTGTATCACATTTTTATCTTTTCAGCAAGATCACCCACGATTGGAAGTTTTTTCATCTCACCGGAAAGCACATTGATAATGCCAATGATACTAAAGACAAATGCCACCAATGCAATTATTGGCCCAAATGGAAGCCATGACAGCGCCCAAGCAACCAAAAGAACCAAACCTTGCTTCACATGAAACTGAGCAAATTTTGAATCCTTTTTTGCAATTAACGGAATAATAACCAAAACTCCCAAATAACTCAAAACTGTCCACCATTTGTTTTCCTCAATATCCCTGCTTTCCCCTTTTAACACTTTCTCTTCTTGTTTTTCCTTGTTTTCCTCCATACATTTGTGCCACCAAAATACATTTTTTAAATGCGAATTTTGACAGCTATATTAAGATTTTAGTTAACTATTACTACAATCAAAAATGAGTATTATCTCAAAGCAACTTCTTCAATTTCACGCAAAATTTCTTCAGGGATTGGATTGTTTTTTGGACTCACTCCAGGATATCGCCAAGCACTGATAATGGTAATTTTTTTATCTGAATTTATCTTATTTTGCAATTCTTGTAATTTTGAATTCTGCATTTTTGCTTTTGACTTTTCACTTTTGACTTGTGACTTTAATTGATACATCACCCAAATTTCTTGATTCCAAGATTCTTCATCTTTTTTTTCGGCGCTTCCTTCTTCACCATGAGAACTCGTGAAAACTGGTCTGCCCCATTTTGGCTTGGCAATTCCCTTTTTGATATTTCCCACGGGCAACATAGCAGCCACTGTGTTTTCCACGATTCCAGTTTCGATTCTTTTGGGAGAGCGAATCACTCCCAGAACTTTTTGTTCGGACAGGCCATAATAGTGCATCTTTTCAGTCACATGCGCCGTCCAAAGATATTTGCTAGAATTTTTCGGTTGTTTCCATTGCATATCAATATTTTAACAGTATTCTAATAACAATAAAAGCCATCCTAGAAAAGTATGGCCTTAAAAAAATTATATCCCATGTGCTCTTTATTTCACTTCCATTCCCCTTAATGCCGCAATCCTCTCCTCCATCGGAGGGTGTGTAGAAAAAAGCTTGGAAATATTACCCCCCTTGAAGGGATTTGAGATGTATAGATGAGCAGTGGCGCGGTTGGCCGCTTCAAGTGGTTCCTGATCAGCTGAAATTTTTTCCAAGGCTCTGGCAAGTCCTTCAGGGTGTCTTGTGAGAAGTGCGCCTGAGGCATCAGCCAAAAATTCTCGCTTTCGGGAGATTGCAAGTTGAATCATCATGGCAGCCAGTGGCGCCAGCAATGAAAGCAAGATCCCCACAATCATGAAGAGTGGATTTTTGTTGTCATTATCATCCCCTCCACCAAAAATGGACCAATGTCTGAACCAGTCTGCCATTAAAGCCACCAAGCCAACCAAAATCACCACCACCGTTGAAAGCAAAATATCACGATTGCCAATATGGGAAAGTTCATGCGCCAAAACCCCCTCGAGTTCGATTTTTTCCAATTTGTCCAAGATTCCAGTGGTCACACAAACAACCCCGTGCTCAGCATTTCTGCCTGTGGCAAAGGCATTTGGGGCAGAATCTTCAATTATATAAATCTTGGGAACTGGAAGACCAGCAGTTATGCACAGGTTTTCCACAAGATGGTATAACTCAGGATTTTCCTCATGTAAAACCTCTTTGGCACCGCTCATTGAGAGCACAATTTTGTCACTCCACCAATATGAACCAAAACTCATCAAGGACGAAAGAAACACAGCAATATACAAAATATTGGAATTTCCCATTGCTCCAGCAAAAACATATCCCACGCCAATCACGAAAACAAGAAACCCAGATATGTATATCCAGGTCAATCTTGTGTTTTTGTCCGCTTGTGTATATAGAGTCGCCATAATTAGAATTTCACTTCAACAACTTCTCTTTCTGCTTCCTCAGCTGCAAAAAATTCGCGAGCAGTGAAACCAAGCATTCCAGCCAAAATGTTTGTTGGAAAAACTTGAAGCTTGGTGTTGAAGTCTCTCACATTGCCATTGTAGAATCTTCGTGAAGCTTGAATCTTGTCTTCAGTGTCAGTCAATTCTCTTTGAAGTTCAAGAAAGTTTTGATTGGCTTTCAAGTCAGGATAATTCTCAGAAACTGCAAACAAAGATTTCAAGGTTCCTGAAAGCATGTTCTCGGCTTGTTCCTTGTCATGCGGAGTTTGCGCTCCCATGGCAGCTGTTCGAGCTGCGGTCACTTTTTCAAAAAGTTCTTTTTCGTGAGTTGCATAGCCCTTCACAGTGTTTACCAAATTCGGAATCAAATCATATCTTCTTTTTAATTGCACATCAATGTCACTCCACGCTTCATCAACTCTGTTTTTCAGGGTGATAAGTCCGTTGTACATTGCAACCAAGCCCAAGGCCAACACTGCGAGAATGACCAATCCAATTATCATAAATTTTATGCCTACTAATGCTGTAGGAATTCCTACCTCAAAGAAGACTGATTAAGATGTTTTCATTATACACTACTTTTTATACATAAAAAAGACCTTTTCGGTTTAATGTTCTTACGCATTTTCAAGCAAAATATTTCCATTATCAGCAAAATCTTCAAAATTATGCTACAATTGAAGCAATAAACAATAACAAACAAAAAGTATGAAATTTCTTGCTTCCTATGGAGTGTTTCTTGTTCCGATTTTTGTCAGCATCATTGTTCAGGCTCTCAAGTTTGTTTTGTACAGTTTAAAACATGGTTGGGACATTCGCTACGCCTTCACTCATGGTCACATGCCAAGTGCCCACACTGCACTGGCAGTTTCACTTGTGACTTCTGTTGGATATTATGAAGGAGTTGGTGATGCATCATTTGCAATCGCAATTGTTTTGGCATTTATCATCATTGACGATGCAGCCAGACTTCGCATGCACCTTGGAGATCAAGGACGCTATTTGAACATGCTCATCGGACAACTTGATATTGATGACAAAAAATTTCCGCGACTCAAAGAAAGAACGGGTCACCGAGTCAGCGAAATTATTGTTGGCGCAGTTCTTGGTCTCGTCCTCACCGCCCTTTTCATCTGGCTCATTGGCCAGGGACCATTTTCAATACAATAATCATCTATCTTTCATGTCATTCCGGACTTGATCCGGAATCTTCCAGCAAAGTATCACCCAGCTCAATCCAGGCTGGGTTGTTTTTATTTATAAGCTCATTTTTCCATTCTCTTTTCCAATTCTTGAGTTGCTTTTCTCTTTGCAGAGCACTTTGAACATTTTCTGTTTGCTCAAAATGCACAAGCCTATCAACACAATATTTTTTGGTGAATCCATCTACTAATTTATTCTTATGTTCGTAAATTCTTTTTGGTAAATTCCCAGTAACACCAACATACAAAACTGTATTTTTCTTGTTTGTCAAAATATAGACACAGTATTGCTTCATAAAAAGATCCCGGGTCAAGCCCGGGATGACAAAAGATTATGTTAGTTTTTGAAGTTCTTCTTCGATTACTTGCCGATCATTCCAAGGAATTTTTTTGTCGCCGACCACCATGGTTTCGAAGTTGCCCATTCCAGTCACCGCAATCACATCATCAGGCGCCGCAATTTCAAGAGCTTTTCTAATAGCAAGTCTTCTGTCTGTTATTTTCCAAACATTTTCCCCTTCCCTGGCCGGGCAGGCTTTTTTATTTTCAATTCCTGCAAAAATTTCCGCAATTATTTGCTCAGGCTTTTCATGATATGGCTCATCATTCGTAAGAATGACAAAATCAGCAATTTCGGAAACAATCTTGCCCATAATTGGTCTTTTTCCTTTGTCACGATCTCCGCAAGAACCAAAAACTGCAATGATTTTTGAGGTCTCTTTTTTAGTTTGTGCGATCATTTCATAGAGCCTTTTCAGAGCCTCGGGAGTGAGGGCAAAATCAACCAAAATATTGATCCCTCTGGTGTTCTCCACGCGCTCCAGACGCCCCGGCACGCCTCGAATTTTTGTCAGCGCCTCTTTGATCGTTTCAAGACCAAAACCCTCACCAAGACCCACGCAAGTCGCAGCCAGAGCATTCTCCACATTGAATTCTCCAGGAATACTCAAGGTGAACACTTCATTGTTAATCAAAAAGTTTGAACTGGAAATGCTGACTTCAATTTTTTCTGCTTGAATTATATTAATCTTTTCATTTGAGAATTTCTCCTTGATATCTTCATCCACACAATAACCAAATTTATTTCCAACTTCAAAATCCAAAAATTCTTCTGGATTTTCCATGCCCAAATTTACCACAATTGTTCCTTTGTTTTTTGCCACATTTTCAAAAAGCATTCTTTTGGCTTGGCGATACTTTTCCATCGTTCCATGATAATCCAAATGTTCGCGCGTCACATTCGTGATGAGTGCCACATCAAAATCAACTCCCCATACGCGATACTGATCAAGCGAATGCGATGATGTCTCCAAGACCAAATATTCGCATCCCACTGAAACGGCTTTCTTGATGAATTTTTGCACTGCAAAAGATGACTCAGTTGTGAAATGAGAAAGATTTTTTTCTTCCACGCCATCAATCTTGAAATTTATGGTCGAGGCCATGGCAACTTTTTTGCCGGACTCTTCCAGGATTTTTGCGATCATTTGAACTGTGGTTGTTTTGCCATCAGTTCCAGTCACACCAATTATTCTGATTTTTCTTGGGGGAAAACCAAAAATAACATTAGCCAAAATTGCTTGAGCCAAGTGATAAATGTTTTTGATTGATTGTGGAAAAAGTTTCTTAAGCTTATGCATAAAATTATCTTCGTATTTTATATAACAACGCTTTCGCTCTCTGTAATCCCCTGTAAACCGCATACTTCCTGGGGTTAACAATGATATCATATGTCCCGGCAAACACAATAGGTTTGGTGTTTGGTGAAAATCCCAATTTGAATTGTGTGATACCAGCCCAGGAATTATCATTTGAATTTGTTTTAACTCCCCCAAAATCATAAACTTTGAATCCTGCTTTTTTTGCATCCAAGATTGCTTGCCATTGAATCAAAAATGGCGCCATCACATTTCGATTTTCATTGGAAGATGCCCCATGTGCATATGTTGCAGTTTCGCCAAAGAAAATCACGAGGCTGGAGGCTATTATTTTTCCTTCGAACTCTGCCGAATAAATTTTCAGCATATTTTCCGGCAATGCTTCAATCATTTTTCGATAATACTCTTCCGGATGAGGCGCAATCCCCTGACGCTCAGCCATTTCCTTTGTGAGTCGCAAAAATTCTTCAACAAAAAAACTCTTGTCATTTCGGTTTTGTCTTTCATTGTCATCCCGGACTTGATCCGGGATCCCAGCATTTATTTCACTGCCCTTAATTTCACGGGATTCCGGGTCAAGCCCGGAATGACACCCGCCAGAGCAAGAAATTTTAACTCCATGTTTTTTTGCAACTCCAATATTGTATCTGGTTTTGCTTTTCATTTCAGCAAGCAACTGCTCTTCGCTTTTTGAGATGTCAATCACAAAAACCTCCCTGGGTTGCATGTCATGCGGAGCTCTAACGATTTTTTCAGCAATATCCTCTTTTATTATGCTCAGTGCCTCTTCATTTTCAGGTTCAATCCTAATCCAACCAGTATTATTTTTCTGAGCTAACTCAACAAGTCTTTCGAGGAAGCTTTTGACTTTCAACTTTCCACTTTTGACTTTTAAAACAGGTCCCCTAGGTATATAAAAATATTTCCCCACTATTGGAAGTTCATGTTCGACAACACTCGCCGAAAAATCAGCATTTTCAACAAAATGCGTCTTTCTCCCCACGGTCTCCTGAAATTCCCGCCACTGGAGCGATTGCAAAAATTCCCTATTTTGAATGTTATTTTCCATACTCAAAGTATATCAGGAAAATCATGAAAACAAAAAGAGTTTCGCGATTTCGAAACTCTTCCAGAAAAATGTTTGGCCAATCTGCACCCTTTCAATCTTAATCAATTCTTATTTTTTTCGTCCCAAGCTTTTGAGTGCCATTTTTACTCTTTCACCAACATCCTTGATTTCAACTGAAACAAGTTTGAGTGTTTCTCTGGCTTCCGAGACTGAATATCCCATGGCAACAAGCGCTTCGAGAGCATCACTGTCAGATGTGATTTGATTTTTTTGATGAGCAGGAATGTCCGAGATTTTGTTTTTCAATTCCAAGATGACTCTTTGCGCGGTTTTTTTGCCAACACCTGAAACTCGAGTGAGCAGAGATGCATCCTCATTCAAGACTGCAGTCCTGACAGTGTTTGGATCTGCAATTGTCAAAATTCCCATGGCAGCTTTTGGGCCAATTCCAGAAATTGTGATAAGCATCTCAAACATTTCAAGTTCATCCAAGGTGAGAAAACCATACAAAGAAAGAGTGTCCTCTCGAACATAAGTGTGCGTATAAAATTCAACTTCAGTCATGCCCGCAATTGTTCCCGCAGTGTGTGCAGTCACAAAAACCTTATACCCGATTCCACTCACATCCACCACCACATAGGAATCTCTCAGAAAATCAATTTTTCCTTTCAGTTTTGCAATCATTTGGAATTAAATTTATTTATTAACAAACATTATCTTATAGTGTGGGTTGGACGACTGGCTCAACTGGAACTGGGGTTGGGGTTGGTGCGGGTGTTGGTTCTGGTTCTGGCTCAGGTTCAGGAACTTTGAAGAATTCTGATTTGCACTCCAGGGTTGGAACTGGATCAAGATCTTTGTTTTTTTTGCTTTCTTTTTTGAGCCAATTTTGAAGACCACTTTCCCAATTTTTATATTGAGGATCTTTTTTTGGATCCGATGGATAATCACCCCTTGGATCATCTTTTTTCACATAATACAAAATGTCATGAATTTCCCCAAATGATTTTTCGTCAGATTTTCCTTCTGGGCAAGAATCATTGGCCAAGCAATATTCACCTTTGTTTTCCCCTTCATCCATTTTGCAAACTTTCACATCTTCTTTAATGCTATTTTCACCGTTAAGCACAGGCTTTCCTGCGTCTTCTTTTTCATATTTTGGAAATTGTTCCACTGCACTGTTTCCAAGCGCAAAATTCATGAAACTTCTCCAGATTGGCGCCGCCACGAAAATTCCATCTGCTCCAACTTTCATTGAAGTGTTGTCGTTGTTTCCAGCCCAAACCCCAACCGCAATTGAAGGAGTGAAGCCCATGGCCCAGCCATCGCGAAATTCATTGGTTGTTCCAGTTTTAGCAGCCACCGGACGACCATCAAATTTGAAAGGATTGTTCTCACCAAAAACAGGTGCTCTGAGACTGTTTGTGGACATAATATAATCAAGCATGGCCACATATTTTTCATCTACCACTCTTGTTCCGGCATTATCCTTGTATTGCTCCAAAACTTTTCCATCGTTGTCTTCTATTTTGAGAATTGATGTTTTGTTGTGTTTGATTCCACCTGTGGCCAAAGTTCCATAGGCGCTCACATGATCAAGCAAGGTGACTTCTCCACCACCCAAAACCAAAGACAAACCATATCGATCAGGCTGATTGAGTCCGCCGATTCCCAAATTTTTTGCCAAGGATATTGATTCTTTGACTCCAGCCAAATATAGAGTTTTTACCGCAGGAACATTGAGCGACATCGCCAAGGCATTTTTCATTTGCAATGGGCCACTAAATTTTCCATCATAATTCAAAGGTTTGTAATCTTTCCCGTCATCTGTTGAAAAGTTTGTTGGCACATCATAAAGTAAAGTTTCCGGGGTGTATCCTTTTGTGAATGCTGTCAGATATACATATGGCTTGAAAGATGAACCTGGTTGTCGATCACGAAGAGCAACATTAACTTGACCATCAATTGCTTTGTTGAAATAATCTTTCGATCCAACCATCGCCAAAATTTGTCCTGTTTTTGGATCAATAGCAACCAAGGCTGCATTTTTTGCATTGTTGGCCAGATTTTTTTCCGCACCTTCTGCAACTGCTTTCTCGGCAGCTTGTTGCTTGTCCCAATCAAGTGTCGTGTACACTTTAAGTCCTCCCTCTTCAACGGCTTGCTCTCCATATTTATCAACCAAATATTCCTTGATATACATCACAAAATGAGGAGCTGAAATATTGTCTTGTTTTGGTCTGATTTCAGCAAAAATATCAACTTCAATTGCTTCCTGTGCCTGATCTTCTGTTATATATCCTTGCTGAGCCATTTTTCTCAGTGCTGACATTTGCCTTCCCTTCAGAGCATCAAGATGACTTCCGAATGGAGAATAGTATGTTGGCGCATTTGGAAGACATGCCAAAAGTGCAGCCTCTGCCAAACTCAAATCCTTGGCAGATTTCGAAAAAAATGTTTGAGCCGCAGCCTCAACGCCATATGCACTTGAGCCATATGGAATCTGATTAAGATACATTCCCAGAATCTCATCTTTTGAATATTTTTGCTCAAGTTCAACAGCCAAAATGACCTCTTTTATTTTTCGAGTGAATGTTTTTTCATCTGTCAGCAAAGATTTTTTTATGAACTGCTGGGTGATGGTTGATCCTCCTTGTGCTGCGCCTCCTTTTATGAAATCTTTGAGAACTGCACGAAAAATGGAGGTGATTTTAATTCCATGATGATTATAGAAATCCTGATCTTCAATTGCAATTGTGGCAAATTTCACATTGTCAGGAATTTGAGAAAAATCAACAATTGTTCTTTTCTCCTCGCCATGGACATCATACAGAAGTTTTTGCCCTGTTCTGTCATAGATCTTGGTCGACTCGGCAATCGCCCTGGATTTGACTTCTGTCGTGCTTGGCAAGTCCTTCATAAAAAAAACAAACAATCCAATCGTAAACAAAACTCCCGCTCCAAAAAGATACAAGGCGCCTTTGCCTACCATTTTCCATTTGTCTTTCCTGGAAGCACTTTTGAAATTTTGCGAAACAAATACTGGTTTCATATATATAAAATTTAATATGACTTAATTATACTCTTTTTTTCAGAGCAGTCATAGTATACATGAACCAACAAATTTATCAAGCATTCCCCCCTACTTTTTTCTCATAATAAAAAGCCATTAGAGCAAGCACGTTTCTGTGTTCCCCTTTTTTGAAAGACCTATTATTTTTGGTTTTTCCTTTTTCAACAAAATATCGACAGTCAGAATCAAAAGCACTCTCAACATCAGAAAAAATTCTTTTCTCCAAATAACTCTTCTTCTGACATAATTTAGCGCAGACCAAAAATTCAACCTTATTATCCAAGGAAATACTCTCGTAATTTGATTCTATAATACTTTCTATTTTTAAAAGTATTTTTTCATACGATTTACGATCCCTTCTTATATATCTTGCATAAAAAGCTGACTCTCCTATTATGCAATGTGTCAAAAGATACACCCTTAATGATGCAGTACTTTTTTCATTATTCGCAACTATGTCAATAAATGATAATGGGTCAAAAAAAGTCCTCCCTTCTTTCAAATAAAAATCCAAAGTATAGAAATAGTTTATCGCATGCGTAGAAAGAATAGCAATTGCTTCTTTGTCAGCCAAAAGATCATTTCTCAATTTAACAAATTCATCTTCTTTTATTTTTTCATCTATAACTTTCTTCAGATCTATTCCGTAAATGGTTTCACAAAAAAGATTTTTAAAAAGTATCTTGTTATATTTTTTCAAAAGAGGATATTTTATTAAAAACTTCTCTCTTTCTTTTCTAAACAAAATATTTTTATTATCAATGTCCTCCTTTAATATGGTTGCTATTTTCACCAAGTGTTCATCCTCGCTTGTTCCTATGTATTCCGATTTGAGCTCTGCTAACTTGTTTTTTGCAAACTCATCATTAGTCCAAAGAAACAACCGCGATGCAAAATGAAAGCGCTTATCTTTAAGCTTATCAAAATCATCCTTATATCTTTTTTCTACCATTTTGAAAATATCACCATTCATAACGCACAAAAATCTAAATGTTTTTTAAAATTTTTTCATAAAGTTCCAGGTATTTCATAGCCATAACCAGGCTATCAAAATTATCCTCGGCATATTTTCTGCATGCATGTCTATCAAAACGATCAATATTTTTCACAGCATCAATCAACTCCTCTGTTTTATCAGAAAGAAATGCAACTTTTTCATTTCTCAAAATTTCAGGAAGTGGAGCCACTTTCGTGCCAATGACAGGTGTCCCACACGCCAATGCCTCCAATGAGACCAATCCGAAAGATTCCGGTCTTTTTATTGGAAAAAGCAAAGCTTCAGCACCTGCGCAGTATTCGTAAATTTTCTCGTGCTCGACTGTTCCAAGATAAAAAATTTGTTTTTCATCAACAAAAGATTCCACATTCTCTGTGAAATATTTTTTTCGCTCTTTAGTGTTCCCGATTCTTCCTATTATGTATAATTTTTTTCCAGTTTTTTTTGCTATTTCAATAGCTGTATCCACCCCTTTTTGCTCAGCAATTCTCCCAAGGAAAAGAAGGTATTTTCCTTTTTCATATGAAGGTTTAATGTTTTTCATGGGTAATCCATGACCGATAATGGCATCAACATCTCTGCCCCTTGCCTGCGCATCAGAAAGAGCCACGATTTTCATTCCAGATTTTTTCATTTCTTCGAGCATTTCATCTGAAAAGTTGTTATGCATAGTCAGAACTGTTGGTTTTTTTATTTTTTCAGCTGCGAAATGTGAAAACCTTTGACAATGAAAATGCACTATGTCGAAATTATCAGATTGTTCAACTACTAACATCTGACTTTGCATGCGAAGTGAGTCTATTTCTAATTTTTCTTCTTTTTTCATGTTCCAAATGCTCTTTGGCAGTGTTGCCACATGTTTAACCGAAGTATGCCAATCTCCAGGCGCAAAAAGAGTAACCTCAGCACCAGCTTTTTCAAGTGCCTCAGCAAGGTTAAGAACTGCAACCTCTGGTCCGCCAGTGTCCCCAAAGGGAGGAGCCACCATTGCAATTGAAAGTCTTTTTTTCATCATTTTAACAAATTGATAATATCTTCAAAGTTTTTTTGCTTGGTTTTTTCATCTGCAAGAATAGTAACCAAATCAATTCCAGGACATGTGTTCATTTCAATAAAATATGGCCTTTCATTATTGTCAAAAATAAAGTCCAATGAATATTGTGCATTCGGAAAAACCTCAATTTTTTTATTTATTTTTTGAATAATTTCATTTATACTTTTTGGAATTTTCTCGATCTCAATCATTTTTCCACTGGCTCCCTGATGAAGATTGGTGAATAATGATCCCTTTTTCGCAATCCTTGAAAGAGCATACGAAATTTTACCTCCACAAAAAACTACTCGCAGATCTGCCACCTCATCCTCCTGCGAAATTCCAGGGAGTCCTTTTTCACTCAAAACAAATTCCTGAGCTAGAACAGGAAAAGAGCATTTCTCTTTTAACGATTGTTCTTTTTCTCCGATAAAAATTCCAAATCCCCCAGTGCCATACAATGGTTTGATCACAACTTTTTCAGATGGAATTTTTTTCAGGGCCTCTCGCAATTCTTTTTTGTTATTTGCAACGCGTGAAACAGGCATCCACTCTTCAAACATCACATACTGCGACAATTTATTATTAAAAGTTGCTCGAAACAATGGCGAATTAAAAAGCAAGGTTTTTTCAGCAATTTGAAGCTTTAAATCAAGCATAGGATAATCATATTTGCTAAGTACCTTATCGTAAATCATGTCTGGAGAAATCTCACTTTCGATTTTTTCCCAAACCCCATCTCGAAATCTCCATGCCCTTGTAAACACATTCTTTTTCATGTCATACCATTTTATGCTTGCACGATACAAGTTCACACCAGCTTTTTGAGCACGCTCCATCCAATCCTGAATTGCAAGTCTTGTTCCCTCATTGCTAATTGGAACAACTTTTTTCCAATCATCACCTGCATATATAATAATAATATTTTTCATGCCAATTTATTCTTTAATATCTATTTATTTACATCAATTAAAAATTTCTTCAAGTTTCTTTTTCCAATGATGATTGGATATTTCAAATGAGCACGATTAATTAATGTCACCTTGGTAGACATGATAACTTTATCCATAACAATTGTTACTCTGATTGTTGGACGATATGTTGAACCACTAGCTGAATTGACAATCACAGTGCTTTCCAGATTTGGAATATGCTTAAAAATATCCCAGCGCTCTTTCTTGCTCAAATGCTTGATATCCTTGTATGTGGTTTCAATTTTTTGATACTCCCGCACAGTATCTTCAAAGCCCAATTGTTCAGCGAGATCAGTATCAATAGAAGTAAAGCCTGCGCCAGTATCAATTTTTGCCTCCACTTCAACTGATTTTCCATTTTTTCCAATAAGTTTAATCTTTTCAATTGTTCCAATCACTTTTCGTCCAGAAATTTCTTCAACCTCTTCTTCAACCTCTCCACCGAAAAGATCTCGACCCACACGCACTCCGCGAATGGCAGTTTTTATTTTCAAGCCTTTGATTCTTTCCAGTCTTTCTTTGAGTCCTGAAAGGTTCGCGACTTGAATGGCGAGTCCTGGACGAGCATTGATTTCCAAAAACACAGGTCCACGCTCGCGATCAATGGCAACATCTGCTCCCAAAAATCCCATGCCTGAAATTTCTTGCGACTTCACAGCCAAAAGCAAAATGTCCTTCCAATATGGAATTTTAATACCAGAAAGTAGCATTCTTGTTCCAGGAACATAATCAATAATTTTTCCTTTGCCAAGAACCGCCGTGGTGGTCACGCCAGAAGCAAGATCGATTCCGACTCCGATTCCACCTTGTTGCAAGTTGGCTTTTCCGCCTGATTCCTTGGTTGGCAGACGAAGCATGGCCATCACCGGAATCTTATTGAAAACAATCACGCGGATATCAGGAATTCCTTTGTACGCATACGGCTTGAAAAGTTTCAGCAGTGTGAGACGCTCTTCAAAAAAAGCGATGTCTGGCATGTTGGCCAAAGAAAAAGCACCATCCAAAATATTCAAAATATGACTTTTCAAATCATCCACTGTCACTTTTGTTCCATCAGACTTAATCCAGATTGGATCTGGCGTCGATTCTTGTCCATCTGCAGAAACACATTTGAAACTTTTCTTTTTTCCATATACCACCAAAATACCACCTCCGCCATAACCGCGGTTTGGCTTCAATGCAAAAGTGTTTGGCAAAGAAAACCAGTCGAAATTTTCCAACTCCTCAACGGTTCTGATTTTGGCAAGCAGTTTTGGCACAGGAATTCCACCTTTTTTGAGCATACGTTTGCTCAAAATTTTATCGTCTGCCAAGCGCTTTGCGCGTTTTCGATTGTATGGACGAATGTAATCAAGATTTCTGGCGTTCATGCCCAGAAGTTTTTTTCCATTCTTAAAAATTTCAAACATTATATATGTAGTATTATTTCAAATTCTTTAAAATTTCTCTGAAACGAAAATATTCATTAAGTCTAAGACCGTCCCATTTTCCCAAGAAAATATTAATTGGGATTGTAATCAAAATCATCCATGGAAAAGCCACGATGCCCTTGATAAGAAACGGCCAACTTGCGATGTAATATCCAACCAAGGAAATCACCAATGTTTCAATTGCCAAAATGATTGCAGCGCGATCCCCTTTTTCAATTTGAGTTGCCACAAATTTTTCCACAATGGTAATCATGATCAAGATTGGAAAAATTGAAACACTTGCAAGACCAGTTCTTTGAAACGAACCGCCCAAGGCCAATAAAGCTATAATAGAGAAAGCAATAATACTAAGCGTTATTGCCACGCGAGGAAGATACAAGATGCGAAGACCCTTCAGTGCATAGCGCATTAGCATTCCAACCAAAATTACCACCACGAAAATGGCCACACCATAACGAAGTTGTGGCACCGCCAAAAAAGCAAACGTCACGATCGCTGGAGTATAAATACCAAAAGCCTTGATCCCAACCACCTGACGGAAAAAAGCAATCACCGTCACCACGATTGGCAAAATCAGCAAAAGGATCACGGTGTCCAAAGGAACACCTTGCCCCAAAAAATAACGAATGACTGGACTTATGTTTTCCATAGTCTTTATAAAATTTTAACAATTATTCTTAATTCCTCGCATTTTTCTTGAATTAATATGACAAAGCGCAATTGCAATTGCATCAGCCGTGTCATCAGGCTTTGGAATTTCCTTCAGCTTCAAAATATTCTTTACCATAAGCTGAATTTGTTTCTTCTCTGCCCTTCCATACCCCGTCAACGCCTGCTTGACTTGAAGCGGTGTATATTCAAAAATGCTAACACAATTTTGCTCTAATGTCAAGAGTATAGACCCTCGAGCCTGGCTAACTTTCATCACTGTTTTAACATTTTTGAAAAAGAAAAGATCTTCAACCGCGGCCTCATCAGGCTTGTATTTCTGAATAACTTGCCTCAAATCGTTCACGACCTCAAAAAGTCGCTCTGCTGTCGTGTTTTTTGGTGAAGTTGTGATGTGTCCATAGGCCACAGCCGTCACACAGCCCTTGATTTCATCCAGAATAGCCCAGCCAACAATGGCGGTTCCAGGATCAACACCTAAAACCCGCAATCTTTTTTCGTTCAAAATATCTTTTTGTTTTTCCATTTTTACAAGTTGTCGTAAATTTCCTGAACATCATCATGTTCATCAAGTTTTTCCAAAAGTTTTTCGTAATCAATTTTAGAATCAGAATCGAGCTCGGTTTTTTGAACTGGAGCATAGACCAAATCAGCACCTTCAATTTGAAAACCGGCTTTGTCCAAATTTTCTTTCACTTTTTTCAAATCTTCAATTTTTGTATACACGACCACAATATCTCCTTCATACAAGGTGTCTTCTGCTCCTGCTTCAATTGCAGCCATCTCAACATCATATGGATCCTTGTCTCCAACTGCAACTGCAATATTGCCAACCAGTTTGAACATGAATTTCACTCCACCCTCTGAAGCAGGCTTTCCTCCAGACTTGGTCAAAATGCTTCTAATTTCACTTCCTGTTCGATTTCGATTGTCAGTTGCAGTCTTGATAAGCATCGCCACATTTCCTGGGCCATAACCTTCATAAATGATTTCTTCAATCTCATTTCCGTCCTTGAGTTCCCCGGTTCCTTTTTTGACAGCTCGCTCAATGGTGTCTTTTGGCATGTTCTCATATCTGGCGCGATCAATAGCCATCTTCAATTTGAAATTCATTTCAGGGTCTCCGCCACCTTCCTTGGCCGCAATCGTGATGAGTCTTCCATATTTCGTGAAAACTCCAGCCCTCTTGGCATCATTAACCCCTTTTCTTTGTTTGATTCCCGCCCAATGTGAATGTCCAGACATATATTTAGCTTCTTAGGCATTAGCTTTTCAGTTTAAACTAATCTAAGAATTTCCTTTACGAACCTTATGAACTTTAAAACCTTACAACTATTACAATCCTAGCACCGTAAACTCATCATTTCAAGCTTCATATTGACACCGTCAATCAAAATGAGCTATTTTTATATCATTGATTTTGATAAATTAAGATCCAAAGGAGAATTTTAATGAAAAAAATTAAATCAATTTTTTCAAAAGTAAGAGGCTTGTTATCAACCATTATCTGCATAGTACTTTTTTCCACCTTATATTCTTTTCTTTTACCTTCAATGTTTTTCAAAAAAAGAAAAGGCAACACCATCTTGTCCAATCCAACAGGATGGTAAAAGGCGCCAGAGAAATCCCTGGCGCCTTTTAATTTTAATGAAACAGAAAGCTTATCATAAATGTATTTGTAATATTTTTATTTCATAAAAAATTCAAAAGTGAATTTATTTTTGCATTCATATCCGAAGAAACATTTTTGAAAAATGTGATTGCATAGTGCTCTGAATCTTTTCCTTGCAGTGTCAAAAGATATTTCCCATCTACCTCTATCACATCATAAATTCCATTCGTTCTGAGCTCATCTTCGCTAATTCGGATTTTCCCAATCACAACATCATTTTCCAGCATCACAAACGAATTTTCCCTTTTCACAATCTCAACCCCAGCAACCTCCCCATTAGAACTTTCTTCCTGAATTTGCTCGACTTCTTCTGCATTTTGCTTTATGGACTTTACAGGCTTTATGGACTTTTGTCCCGAGGATAAGCTTGAAGTAAAACTCAGTACCCATTCCCACTTCCCACTTTCTTTTGTATACACTTCATCATCCCCGATCGAATCTTTGCCGTGATCATATTTTATTTTGTCGGCCACCTTCCCATCAGGATATCGCAATTCAATTTTTCCTTTCTTGTTGTTCAAGGTGAATTTTGAAATTTCCCGAGTGATTTCTTTGCTTTGGCTTTTCTTTATTTCAAGCTTTTCAGTGATTGGATGATTCACCAGATTTTTGGTTCCTGTTGCAATGCTCCAGCCTTCAAGATTGATTTTCTTTTTTGATTTGTTTTGAATTGTGATTATTTCAAAATCAGAATCTTTTCCTGCTGGATTTGCAGTGAACGAAATGATTTTAACTTTCGGATGTGGAAATTTTTTAACTTCGATTTCAAAATTTTTCATCACATCCTCATTTCCATCTGACAATTTTACACTTGCCTGATATTTCCCGACTTTTTCATATTTGTGCCTTGTTTTTGCCAAATAACTTTTATGCTTGTCGCCAAAATCCCAAACAACTTTCACCTTTTCACCATCTTTGTCTCCAGTTGAAACCGAAAAATCCGCATAGGCATTTTCAAAAACATCTTCGTCAATCTTCACTTTCCCATATGGCTCATTGTTCAAAATGTTTTCTGCTCCTGGTGTCAAAAATTTGCTCCCGCGCCAACGGAGTCCATCGAGATTGAAAGACACATTCTTTTTGCTTCCATTATATTCAACCCTTGAAACTTCTTTTCCGTTGGGGTCAAAAAGCGTCACACTTTCATCGCCTGAGTTATTGAGCGCAAACTTGAATTTCTCTTTAAAGATTGCCAAATATTTTTGGGATTTCAAGATAACACTTTCACTAAAAATATATTTTCCAGTTTTAGAAGAATCTCGAAGCATCCAACCCTCAAGATCAACATCTTCATTAGTCCCATTGTACAATTCAATATATTCCTCATATTGAGATTGAGATGGATTTGGAAAAAGTTCCGTAAGATAGATTTGATCCGAATACACCTTATTGCTTGTATCAACATCATCTTCAGACTCCATTTCTTTAATTTTCAAGATATTTTCCTCACCCTTGGTGGGTTCTAAGGTCCACCGCCACCCAATATCAAACAACCCAAAGGAATTGCCCCGGATAGCGTTCTCATATTCTCTCTTGTCTATTTCCTTTCCGTTTTTATCCAACAGAAAAACGATATCGTTGTCATTGTTCAGATATAAATTTTTCTCCAAATAAAAATATTCTCCGGACTCCAAAATTGTTTCTACCGGCAAAATCGTCTTGTGGCTGGCTGTTTCGGTGGAGTCTTTAATAATCCAATTTGAAATATTCACACAATTAGAGCCCGCATTAATTATTTCCACAAATTCATCGGTTTCTTTTTCAGTGTTAGGATAAATTTCGCTCAATATTACCTCACTCGGATCACCGTTACAGACAACTTCTTCTTCAAACTCTTCGTCCGGGTCATCTTCCTCTTCATCGTTAAAAAAAGTGCTGTTTTTTGGATTTGGTTCATGGATATCAAAATCAGACGTGTAATCATCACTATCCAAGCAAGCTTCATTTTTTCTATAAACACTCTTGACATTATCCGCTCCACTATAAACAACAGAATCTATCATGGTAACATCACTCATTAAGATAACTTTACCGGTATTTGCTGCCATAGATATGTTGCCTCGCATATCTGGCAGAGGCAAAGGAGCTGCACTGCCGTTACCACTTTTCTCTTCAATCAAATAATACTTACCCGCCCCTATGGAGCCTGCCAAGTCAGTTACTGCAAAATGCTCAGAAGAAATTGCAGCATATTTAACAGTCCATCCGGTCAGGTCAATTTTAATATCAGAATTGTTATAAAGTCCGATAAAATCATTTTTATACTGTGCACTCGCATTCCCACCACCACCATAAACTTCATAAATCATAACTCCTTCTCTACAAGTAGCCTGGGCACTTAGGCTAAAAACAAAAAACGTCGCCAAGAAAAATGGCGATGCTAATAATAAGAATGTCTTTTTGAGTTTTATTTTTGTATTTATTTTCACCCTATTTTTTATTTTTGGATTCTTTTTTGTTTCTCCTGTTTTCTTTTGAGGCAATAGCGAGCGACAGCGAGGTCTTAGCGAAGCAGTTATAGTTCCTGACTGCGAGTGTGCTGAAAAAGGAAGCAGGAGAAACAAAAACACACCACGCAAGACTATTCCCCTGACATTTTTTCCTTGATCATCTCGCCGAATTTTTCAGCGTTGTTTTTCTCAGTTTTTTTCTGAAGATCCATGATTACACTTTTGATGTGATATGGATCAGAAATTGTCCTGAATCGAAATTCTGAAAGTTCAGCGGCGGTTTGAATCTGGACATCACCAAAATTCAAAACTGTTGGAATAAAACCAGTAACTTCGGTTGTGATGTCTTCGATTTTATTGTAGCGAAGCTCACTCACATGACGAGTGAAAAGACCTTTTTGTTCGATATTCACAATTCGCTCATTAGTGATGATCCAAATATCAAAATAATAATCAACCCAAATTAGAAAAGAGAAAATCCAAATCGCAAGCATGAAAAAATTTTCCATGAAAGCCGTGATTGCTTTGTATTCCCCCCTGTACATTTCAGGAAAAAACAGAGGTCCATAGAAAGTTCCCGCAAAAAAAACTCCAACTAAAATGAAGACGAGGAAGAATTGTTGAAACAAATAAAACCAGTTCCGATGCAAAACCTTTATGATTTGCTCGCTTCCATTGAGATCCCTGAAATGATATTTTGAAAATCCATCCATAAGACGCTTTCTTCATTACTTTCTTCTCCCTCCGGGAGAAGATGTCATGTACTCATGACAGATGAGGGTTTTAAAAGTTTTCTTCATTATTACTCCCTCTCCTCTCGGGAGAGGGCTGGGGTGAGGGCACACACTATTTCAAAAATAACCCCGTCCAAATTATTATTAACTTCATCATTCCAAAATCGTAAGACTTCAAATCCTTCTTTTTTCAAAAATATTGTTCTTTCGTTGTCATATTCCCTTACTTCTTCGATTTTATGCTGCCAACCATCCAATTCAATAATAAGATTATTTTCCAAACAAACAAAATCCGCAATGTATTTCCCAATCAAATACTGTCTTCTGAATTTATACTCATTAAGCCTTCTATTTTTTAATCTTGACCAGAGTATTGTTTCTTGAGGTGTTTGGTTTTTTCTTAACCTTCTTATTCTATCTAATTCTATTTTTGATTTTTTGTTATTCATAGTTTCCCTCACCTGTCCTTTGGACATCCTCTCCCGAAGGGAGAAGAAGCTATTGAAAAAATCTTTCTCATGGCAACATGCTCGATAAGAGACTGCTGAGGTTAAGTGAGGAAAACAAAACAAAATTAGTAAAAAGAAGCACTCCAGCGACTGGAACAAAAATTGCAAGCATCAAAAGTTTTGAAAGAAATGAATATGCGTAAAAAACAATATGAAAAACAATAAAAAGGCTCATGAGAAACATTGAGAATAAAACCAAGTAGTACATTATTTGAAAAATCGCTACCAACATAATATATAAATTTTATATTTCTTTTTTCATTATAGCATATTAATTTAATTAAGCTAAACAGACTATCGCAAAATATTTTTCATAAGACCGTTTTCTTTCGAGGCAATAATGAGCGACAGCGAATTCTTAGCGAAGCAGTTATAAGCAAGCTTGTTTTTGTCGCACGCTCGGAAATGAAATTGCTATCTCATTTCACTCGCTTTGCTAAAAAATAGTTCCCGACTGCGAGCGTGCCGAGAAAGGAAACTGTTGAAATAAAAAATGCTCTTTCTTGGAGAGCATTTCAAAAAATCTTATACCAATTTGTTCTGAGTTGACTGCGGCATGTCGATTCCCATGTGACGATATCCATTTTCTGTCACCATTCGTCCGCGCGGTGTGCGAGTGAGAAATCCAAGCTGAATCAAAAATGGTTCATAGACATCTTCAATGGTTTCAATCTCCTCAGAAGTTGCTGCTGCTATTGTTGAAATTCCAACGGGACCACCATTAAATTTTTTGATAATTGTTTCCAAAATGAATCGATCTGTCGGTTCAAGTCCAAGTTCATCAACATCCATCATTTCCAAAGCTTGGCGCGCAATTGCACTGTCAATCATGTTGTGTTCATTGATTTGAGCATAGTCCCTGACGCGTTTGATGATTCTGTTTCCAACTCGCGGAGTTTTTCGACTTGATTTTGCAATTTCCTTGGCGCCAGAGTCCTCAAGCGGAATTCCCAAAATTTTTCCTGAGCGATGAATGATGCTTTTCATTTCATCTTCATTGTAAAACTCCAAACGATGAATTGCACCAAAACGATTTCGAAGAGGATTTGAAAGACTTCCAAGTCTGGTTGTCGCTCCAATCAAAGTGAATTTTGGCAAATCAAGTTGAAGTGTTCGAGCAGATGGACCCTTCCCTATAATCACATCCAATTTGTAATCTTCCATTGCTGGATACAAAACTTCTTCAATCAATTTGTTCAAGCGATGAATCTCATCAATGAAAAGCACATCGCCATCCTGAAGATTGGTCAAAATTGAACCAAGATCGCCCACCCTTTCAATGGCTGGGCCTGAAGTCACGCGGATGTTGACTCCCATTTCATTGGCAATGATGTGTGCCAAAGTTGTTTTTCCAAGTCCCGCTGGACCATAAAGAAGCACATGCTCAATTGATTCACCTCTTTTTTTGGCAGCATCAATAAACATCTGCAAGTTTTTGCGGATTTTCTGTTGACCGACATATTCGCTCAGCCTTTGCGGACGGAGCGTGTTGTCCAGGACAACATCATCTTCTTGTTCTTCGGAGGTTGTAATCATACATCAATAATAAGTCATTCAAACCCAAAAAGCTAGTGATATTTTCTGTTAAGCGTCTACTTTGCCCATTTGAATTAGCAATGTGAGACCATTTTTCTTTTTGGCCCATATGCAACGAGAGTGAATCGGAGCTTTTGGATATTGAGTATTTATCCAAAAGCGTGCCAAAAAGGAAAATAGTCGAGCAATTGCGTAAGCCCTAAAACTGACACATGAAACAAATCTAAGACTTGGGCGTATTAATCATTGATAGCAGAAGTTTGCTATTTTTTTGTTTGATTTAAAGCTTTTTTGCCCTTTGGATTGATTTTCCCAAAAGGCACTTGACAGAATCCTCATGTCATGCTAATCTTGACAATCAGTGAGAAAAGTCCATTCACAATATTTGTTTTCATTGTCCTGTAGACAGCTGGGGGCTTCTATCTTTTGTCCTCAGTATC
>CAYVME010000011.1:0-29475 GCA_964452415.1 uncultured Bdellovibrionales bacterium | reverse complement strand
TGCGCAGGGATTCGAACCGGTGGCAGTGAGCCAGAAAATGCTCAGCAGAGTATTTTCGCAGCGAACGCCGATAAATGCGACCACAGGAGCATTTAGCGCCACCGCAGACAACGAGCAATCAGCAGATTGCGAGGCGGAAATCCCTGCCACGATTTTACTCGACTATATAAAATATGTTTTTTGCTTCAGTGAAGACTTTATTCGAGCTCACGACAATTGATTAGAACAATGTGATACAATAGAAATATTAAAGACTTAACAAGTTACAGTTAAACTGTTAATTAATTATAACAATTATGCATGATGAGAAAATAACCGAAAAGGAAATACAATCAGTAACGGAGATATTAAAAAAACTAGAACCAGGACTATTGCCACTGCCAATTTTTTTGGAGTTTGCTCGGTTGTATGTGAGTTGCATTATTGAAGTTGTTCCTTTTTATAATGATAATGGTAATATTCAAGTTCTGCTTCAAGAGAGGGAGGCAGAAGATCCAATATGGGGAGGAAAATTGCACACAGCAGGCACGGTTGTAAGGGCTAATGACAAGGAAGGAAGTTTTGAAAGCGCATTTGATAGAATTTTAAACAAGGAACTTCAAGGAATTTCAGTAAAAACAGAACCAGTTTTTATAAGGCCAATTTTTCATCAAGTTGCACGCGGTAGGGAGCTAGCTTTGATTTTTTATGTTGAGCTTGCAACAAGCGAAGTATCACATTTGGGAAAATTGTATGATGTTGATAAGCTGCCAAGTGAAATTGTTGAAACGCAAATTGAATTTATCAAGGATGCGGTAAATAATTTTGCTAAAACACTTTAGAATCATTTTAAGTTGAGAAAAGTCCACCTTTTGCGTGGGCTTTATTTGACATTGTTATCCTCGGAGTATATCATTCTAATATAAATTAGAATGTATTATATTATGGAATTCAAATGTTGTGCGAAAAATTCATCGGAAGCAGAAAATGTTAGCAAAACATATTCTTTTCTTAGAGCTATATCTGATCCAAACAGGCTCAAGATTCTCTGCGTTCTTCAAGGTGGTTCAAAGTGTGTATGTGAGATTGTACCTGCTGTCGGCATATCAGACAAGCTGGCATCGCATCACCTAAAGCAATTGAAAGACAGTGGACTTTTAATTGAAAAAAGAGAAGGTAAGTTTATTCGTTATGGCTTGGATAAAAAAGTAATTAAAGAATATAAAAAAATATTTAACCAGGTAATCAAATGAAAAAAATATGAGCATTAAAGTTTTAGGAACAGGCTGTCCAACATGCAAGCAACTGCATGAAGCAGTAGTCAAAGCAGTCAAGGCACTTGATTTGAAAGTGAATGTTGAATATATCAATGATATTCAAGTGATGCTGGATTTGGGTGTGATGTCCAGTCCTGTTTTGGTGGTTAATGATGTACCAGTGGCAGTGGGCCAAGTTCCAAGCTATGAAAAAATCAAACAACTCATCACTGAAGGAGAAAAAAATAGAGGTATCACTGAAAAAAAGCCCACTAGTTCATGTGGATGCAGTTGTGGTGGTAAATGCTAAAAGAAAATAACCATGAACACATTTTATCCTATTCGGTTATTTGCCGACTGGCTGACATATTCAGTTTTTCGGATCATGCCGGAAACATTACTGGCCAGCTCTCTTAATTTCTTTATCTTTGATACAATTAAAATACTGCTACTTTTGTTTGTGATAATTTTCACGGTTTCAATGATTCGCTCATTTCTGCCTCCCGAAAAAATCAGAAACATTCTTTCACATGAAAAAAAATATGTTGGCAATATTTTAGCCTCAATGCTGGGAATCATCACGCCATTTTGTTCTTGCAGTGCAGTTCCTTTATTTCTTGGGTTTGTGCAAGCAGGCGTTCCACTTGGAACGACATTTTCTTTTTTGGTTGCTTCTCCTATGATTAACGAGGTGGCTGTGGTTTTGCTTTTAGGGATGTTTGGCTGGAAGATTGCACTGCTGTATATTATCAGTGGACTTTTGATCGCGATCTTTGCGGGGATGCTAATTGAAAAAATGAATGTTAGAAATTTAGTAGAAGAGTTTGCGCTCAATGGGCATGGTAAAAATATTGATCTTCCTGAGTTAAATTGGAAGGAAAGAGTTGAATATTCAAAGACATATACATTAGGTATTGTAAAAAAAGTCTGGCTTTATGTTGTGATCGGAGTGGGAATTGGAGCTTGGATTCATGGTTATGTCCCAGCTGAATTCTTGGCTCAATATGCAGGAAGCGATAAATGGTATGCTGTTCCTCTCGCAGTTCTAATAGGAATACCACTTTATTCAAATGCGGCTGGCGTGATCCCACTTGTGGGTGCTTTAACCGAAAAAGGAGTGGCCATGGGAACTGCACTTGCTTTTATGATGGCTGTAACATCTCTTTCACTGCCTGAGTTTATGATTTTGAAAAAAGTTATGAAGACAAAACTCATTCTCATTTTTGCCAGCATCGTGGGCTTGGGAATAATTTTCACGGGCTATCTATTTAATATAGTTTTGGGTGGTTAATCTAAATAGCGAGTCGCTTAATGTCTTTCGTGTTCTAATTTTGGAATATAAGCAGGCTCTCTTCAAAGAGTCTGTTTTCGTTTGTAAAAAAAGTGTTTCCATGCTTAAATTAAGCCATAATCATTGATCATACAATCGATATGGCTAAGGAAAAATTCGTGCATTCTTGGAAGGTTATGTATGAGGAGGATGCTGAGGATGGCATTTTGTATTTGAATAGCAAGCTGGAAAGCGAATACGCCAAGGTTTTCTTCGTATATGCTAAGGAGCACGACTCGGCTCCATTTGAGGATCAAAGTGGTCGAAAATATGAACTGACTTATGAAAAAGGAGTGTACATGCTAACAAGGAAACAATATTAAGATATGAGTTATCGAGGAAAAATAGATGTTCGCAAAAAGATTGCCCAGGTTGTTTCGAAAGAACTTCGAGCGCTTTTTCCTGATGCAAAAATAGCCCTGAATTTTTCCAATGATTGGGAACTTTTGGTTGCAGTAATTTTGAGCGCGCAGTGCACTGACAAGAAGGTGAATGAGGTGACGGAAAAACTTTTCAAAAAATACAAAACTTTGGATGACTATGTCAGTGCCAATCAGCTCGTTTTCCAACAAGATATTTTCCAGACCGGATTTTATCATCAAAAGGCCAAGAATATTTTGGCTAGCGCTAAGATTATCAAAGAAAAATATCAAGGCAAAATTCCGTGCACCATGGAGCAGATGCTTGAATTGCCTGGAGTTGCTCGAAAGACTGCCAATATCGTATTGGGGACGGCTTGCAAGGTTGTGGTTGGGATTCCAGTGGACACGCATGTGCGAAGACTCTCAAATCTTCTCGGACTTTCGCCAGAAAAAAATCCAGACAAGATCGAAAGAGATTTGATGCAGATTTTTCCTCGACCAGAATGGGGCGTGATTTCGTATCGTTTAATTGAATATGGACGTTCTTATTGCCCAGCCAAAAAACACGATCACGAAAATTGCCCACTCACTAAAAAACTTAATTCACACTAGATTAGTATGAATAAGAAAATAACAACATTGTGCTTGATAAATAAGAATGGAAAAGTTTTGCTTGGCATGAAAAAGCGTGGTTTTGGGGAGGGTCGATGGAATGGATTCGGAGGGAAGGTTCACGACGGAGAAACAATTGAAGAAACAGCGATGCGCGAAATCAAGGAAGAGGCGGGAATAACCCCAATAGGCATGAAGAAATTCGGAGTTATTCTTTTTAAGTTTAAAGAAAATGGATTGGAGGGCAATCCTGATATTGAAGTTAATATTTTTGGTGCTAGTGATTTTAAAGGAGAGATAACTGAGTCTGAGGAGATGAGGCCAATGTGGTTTGCTCATGGAGATATTCCTTTTGAGGATATGTGGCCAGATGATAAATATTGGGTTTCGATGTTCTTGGCTGGAAAAACATTTAAGGGAGAATTTGTTTTTGATGATATAAATACGATCATAAGCCATGATCTTGAAGAAGTTGAAAGCTTGTAAGTATTCAAATGGGTATTTAAATACCCATTTGCAACTAATTTTTCTGCCGAAGGCGGATCAAACTTTGGTTGAGATTTTTCTCGGGCAAAAACCTTGCTGGAAAATTCTTGTTAAAAGATCCAAAAACAATTATTGAGTTTGAAATTGAAGAAGTCGAAGAGCAATCCCAATGATAAGTCTCAAATATGCATAAAAGAGTCCTGCTTTGAAGCGGGAGGTTTTGGCTATTGCGCTATGAAAAAAGGTGCTAGAATGGTATTATTAAGAAGGCTCAAGACTCAAGGAGTGTCTAAGTACACAATCTGATATTTTGGCTATAATAAAGCAAATATGGAGAATAATAAGCAACAATTGGTCATTATCCCGGGTTGGGGAGGCACGAAACAGTCCTGGGCAGATTTCACGGAAAGTGCCAAAAATGATTTTGAGGTGATTTGTCTTGAAATGCCTTGTTTTGGCGATAATCCTTGTCCCTCGGAGGTTTGGGGGGTTGATGAATATGCGGATTGGGTTTCAAGAGAAATTTCAGATCTGGAAAGACCAGTGATTTTGGGTCACTCATTTGGCGGACAAATTGCTGTTAATCTGGTTTCTCGTAAAAAAATGGCTTGTTCAAAGCTCATCTTGAGTGGAGCTGCCGTGCTGAGACCCGAAAATAATTTCAAAAGAACTTGTTTTTCAATTTTGGCTCAAATGGGAAAATTCATCTTTTCACTGCCATTATTGAAAAAAATTGAAAGCTTGGCTAGAAAAGTGCTGTATAAGATGGCAGACTCCCCGGACTATAACAAAACAGAGGGAATTGAGCGTGAAATATTCAAGAAAATCACTCATCAAAGCCAAAAGGACAAGCTGGGAGACATTCAAGTTCCAACTCTGGTTGTTTGGGGCTCCAAAGATAGCTATGTTCCGCTCTCTGAGGGGAAAATATTGGCATCGCTAATTCCAAACGCGCATCTTGAAATTATAAAAGGTGCTAGGCATGGACTTCATATTAATAATATTGAGGAGTTTCTGGTCCTGATCAAAAAATTTTCACTTTAGAAATAAGCTATGAATTTATCGCTGTATCTTATAATTATTTGTATTTGGGTTGTTATCGCCATATTGGATTATGGCGAGTTTTGCTATGTCTGGCAGTTGAAGGAGTATAGGCTGGATCGCTTCAGGGATTTCATATCAACAAAACAGGGCAAGAGTTTTTTGAAAAGTTATTTGGTACTGGGCAGATTTGCAATGCTGGTGATTCTTGGCTTTGTCTGGATGATTAATGCAAAATTTGTGCTTAGTCTGGTGGCGCCCATTTTGTTTTTTGAAATTTTGCGAATCGGGCACAAGCTGTTCAAAAGACAAGCAAAACGCCCAAAGAAAACCATAAAAGCAGTAATGATAATTTTTGCGTCACTCTTTTTTGAATTTTTTGTTTGGTATTATTTCCCTGGCCCTGTTGGATTTTTCGCTATATTTGCACTCAGATTTGTCGTGCTGACAACAATGGTTTTTTTGCTGTATTTGCCAACAAAAATGATAAAACTCTTGCTGGTATTTTTGGCAGCAAAAAAAATAAAAAAATTTCCAAAATTGAAAGTCATTGGAATCACTGGAAGCTATGGAAAAACCACCGTTAAAACTTTCTTGGATCAAATTTTGCGCGAAAAATTCAAGGTCATTACAACGCCAAAAAACATAAATACGGAAATTGGTGTGGCCAAATTTATCTTGAGCAGCAATTTTTCCGGAAAGGAAATATTTATAGTTGAAATGGGCGCGTATAATATGGGCGAAATAAAAATGATCTGCGACATGGTGCGTCCTGAGATCGGCATTCTTACTGCGATAAATGAGCAACACCTTTCACTTTTTGGAAGTATTGAAAATATTCAGAAAGCAAAATATGAACTTCTTTTGTCTTTGCCTGAAAATGGTTTGGCCATAACAAATGCCGACAACAAATATTGCATGGAGCTCCTGTCTTCGATTGGAAGTCAAAAGGTGACATGCGGATCCGAAGAAGGAAATAAACCTGACTGTTTGATTGAAAATGTTGGTCTTAAAAATAATGGTGATTTGCAGTTTTCATTAGAGATTAACAAAAAGGAATTTCCGATGGAAGCTCCAGTGATTGGAAAGCACAATGCTTTCAATGTTGCAGTATCAGTGATGGCTGCGCATTATCTCGGAATGAGCATGAAGGAAATTTCGCAGCAAGTTCAGAAGCTTGAACTTCCAGAAGGGACTTTGCGATTGCATAAATATGGACACAGTGTCATTATTGATGATAGTTATAATTCAAACCCAGACGGCTTCAAGTCTGCATTGGAAATTCTGCAAGCATATCCGAGTGACTTTAGAAAAATTGTAATCACTCGCGGAATGATTGAATTAGGAGAAAAAAGTTCCGAGCGTCACATTGAAATTGGAAAAATGATTTCTGAGGTGGCTGATGAGCTTGTTATTATTGTTGGCAATAATGCTGAAGAGTTGAAAAGTGGCGCTAAAGATTCCACGCTGGAGATTCTTTCGATATATGATAGTGAGAAATTGTTTGAGTATGTTCAGAAATTCAAAAATAGTGCTTGTGCGGTGCTCTTGGAGAACAGGATTCCGTCCAATGTTCATGCCCAATTAACAAAATCTTTACAATAAGATGTCAATTTTTAAGCAGACAATTTTTACGGGATTTTCTCCCAATTTGACTGCTCGCGACACGCGAGTCGCTTTGTCATATCTTTTATTTCCGTGGAAATGGGTAAAAATAAATTCCGGAAAAAATATTGATATTGCTGAGCGAGCGCTGAAAAAATATTTCAATGTTGAGTTTGCATATACTTTTGACTCTGGAAGATCAGCCCTTTTGTATGCGCTGAAAGCATTGGGCGTTTCTGAGGGCGATGAAGTTTTGGTGCAAGGGTATACTTGCATGGTGGTGGTTAATTCGATTGTTCAAGCCGGAGGCGTGCCGGTTTTTGTAGATGTGGAAAGTGATTTGAATATGCACGTAAGCGACCTGGAAAAAAAGATTTCTGAAAAATCAAAAGTGCTCATCATCCAGCATACATTTGGATTGTCTGCGGGTGTGGAAAAAATGTTGGCGGTTGCAAAGGAAAACAAATTGCTCGTGGTTGAAGATTGCGCGCATTCTTTTGGGGCAAGTTTGAATGGAAAAAAACTTGGAACATTTGCCGACATTGGAATGCTGAGCTTCGGAGCTGACAAGGTGGTTTCAAGCGTGAGAGGTGGAGCATTGATTACTAATGACAAAGATTTGGGTGAAAAAATCCAAAAGATTCAAACTCAATTGCCAAAACCAAAATTTGTTCGAACTCTTCAACACATCATGCATCTCCCCGTTTTTTATTTTGGAAAAAAAATCTATCATATTTATCTCGGGAAAATTCTGCTTTTTGTTTGTCAAAAAGCAGGAATTATAAACAAAGTTATTTATGATCAGGAAAAAAGAGGGGAAAGTGTCAGTTTTTATCCTTCAAGATTTGCCAATTCATTGGCTGAAATTTTGATTGGTCAAATTAAAGAAGTTGACGAAATTAATAATCATCGAAAAGAGATTGCCGATTTTTATATTAAAAATGTTAAAAATGAAAAACTTAAATTGATTTGGGATGGACAAAAAGCAGGTGCTGATTGCATTTATCTGCGATATCCAATAATGATTGAAAATCCTGAGCAATTGTTTTCATTTGCAAAAATAAAAGGCGTGATTTTGGGAAACTGGTATGACAGTGTTGTGGCTCCAGCTGATGTTGATTTTGAAAAGACGAAATATGTCATGGGAAGTTGTCCGAATGCTGAGCGAATTGCAGTGAGATCTGTCAATCTGCCAACAGATCGAAACATTACATTGAAAAATGCCCAATATATAGTTGAGGTTGTAAATGGATTCTAATAAAAAAACATGTCTCAAATTGAAATAAAACAAATTGAAAATGAAGAGCAATGGAAAAACTTTGTGGATGAGCTTGCTCCGCACACTTTTTTGCAAAGCTGGCAATGGAAACTTTCTCAGGAAGTCATGGGGAACAAAACATTTACCATTGGAATTTTTAAGGATGGCGAAATCATTGGCACGGCATTTGTGTATAAGATCAATGCCAAAAGGGGATCGTTTTTGTTTTGTCCTCACGGGCCACTTATCAAGGAAAATTGGCAAGAAAACTTCAAGATTCTTTTTGACTATTTGAAAACATTGGCAAAGAAAGAAAAAGCAGATTTCATTCGAATTAGCCCTCTTGAAATTGCCACTGCTGAAAAAAACATTTTTTTCAAGAAACTTGGCTTTAGGGATGCTCCAATTCATATGCACCCGGAGCTGGCTTGGATGCTGGATGTGAAGGCGAGTGAAAAAGAACTTTTGGTAAATATGAAAAAAAGAACACGCTATTCCATTAATAAGGCTCAGAAAGATGGCGTGGAAATTGTTAGCAGTCAGGATCTCGAAGGCATTAAGGAGTTCTACAAGGTCTATATGGAAACGGCCAAACGACAGGATTTCGTGCCATTTTCGCTGAAATATGTGAAAAAAGAATTCGAAATTTTTTGCAAAGAAAACAAGATACTATTGTTCTTTGCCAAATATCAGCAAGAAACTGTGGCAACCGCAATGGTTATATATTCCAATGGCTCAGCATTTTATCATCACGGTGCCTCAACCAGAAACAGGAGTAACATTACAGCTTCTGAATTTTTACAATGGAATGCTATCCTTGAAGCCAAGAAAAGAGGGATGAATCTGTATAATTTCTGGGGAGTTGTACCAGAGAGTGCTAAAAATCATCCGTGGGCAGGTCTCAGTTTGTTTAAGCGAGGTTTTGGGGGTTTTAGTGAGGAATATGTACATGCTAAAGATTTCCCAATAACCTTGAAATATTGGCTTAATTATTTCGTTGAAACAGCCAGAAGAATCAAGAGAAAATACTAAAAATATAAGTCCAGGTAAGATTTCATTTTGGAATGGCAATGTCGTATGATTTTACGGTTATGAACAGGCCGACTAGCCTTTTTGAAAGCTTAATTTGAATGACAGCGTATATAATTGGGCATGCGCCCGGAAGATAATGACCAAAGAAAAAGAAACTGAGGAAAAATTGAATATCCATGCTGAAAAGACGGATGAAGAATTGGTTGCCCTCACTCTCAAGGATGAGAATTTTTATGCCGTTCTTGTTGAGCGGTATGAGGAAAAATTGGCCAGATATATCCTGCGAATTTCGGGTGGATCAAAAGAAGATGTGGAAGACACTCTTCAAGATGTTTTCATTTCTGCGTATAAAAATCTCAATTCTTTTGACAGTGATTTGAAATTTTCATCTTGGATTTATCGCATTGCGCACAACAAGGTCATTAGTCATTTTCGAAAAATTACAGCTCGTCCAAAAACTGTGACCTATGAAGGGGATGGACAATTGCTCAATATTTTGGCCAGTGATTTGGATATTGCCAAGGATTTGGAAAGAAAATATACGGCTGAAGAAGTCAGGTCGATTTTGGATCAACTTGATGAGAGATACAAGGAAGTTTTGGTGCTGAAGTTTTTGGAAGAAAAGGATTACAAAGAAATTTCGGATATTTTGGAAAAACCGATGGGCACAGTCGCAACGCTAATAAGCAGGGCAAAAAAACAATTCAAGGAGAAGAAAATATCTCAAAACCCATAACCTAAAACCTATAAGCTAACACCTAAAACCTAAAGAAATGACAAAATTCAGTGAAGAAATTATTGGAAAAATAAAATGTGAGCATATTGCTCCTGTTCCGCGATGGTGCTTTCTTGCCAGGGGATATGCTCTCTGGGTTCTTTTTGCTATTTCTGTTATTTTGGGAAGTCTTTCTTTTGCTGTGATTGTGCATATTGCAAACTCAGGAGATTGGGATGTGTTTAACCACCTGGGTGGAAACTGGATCACTTCCACTGTCATGTTGTTGCCTTATTTCTGGCTTGTTTTTTTGGGGATTTTCGCACTGGTTGCATATCTTAATTGGAAACACACCAAATATGGCTATCGCTTCAGGCGCAGGTGGATTGTGCTTGGGAGTGTTGGAATGAGTGTTTTCTTGGGAAATGTTTTTTATGCTTTCGGTATGGCTCAGGAAATTGACAAGTTGATGACAAAATCGTTGCCTTTCTATGATGAGTCAAAACATAAAGCTCGCCGTGAGCTTTGGCTCAAGCCTGAAAATGGTTTCTTGGGAGGAAAGATTATTAGTGTTGATGAAATCACTGAAGAATTGATTGTGGAGGATGAGAATGGTGACAGGTGGAATGTTGATGATAACAATGTGATTTGGGAGAATGAAAAGTTGGAGCAAAAAGGGAAAATAATCAAAGTTATTGGAGAGAAAGATGGCGAACGCAAATTTGTGGCCAAAGAAATTCGTCGTTGTGGCGATTGCCAAGCTGATGAAGACGAAGATGAAGACAGAAAAGAGCATGAAGACGGTAGAGATGAAGATAGCAAAGATGAGCAAGAAGAAAGAGATAATGATTAAAATGTCGTGCTATTTGTGTTGATTTCAAAAAACGAATCCTGCAAAGGATTCGTTTTTTTACTTTATCAATTCTGTTTTTTCAAGAGTCTGTTTTATTAATGTTGGAATGTCCAATGCTTTTTCGGCCTCGAGAACTTCCCAGAGTTTGGATCGCGTTTCTGGTTTTTTTGGCATGAGGCGTGTGCAACAATCATCATGAGGTTGAATCGAAATATCGTAAGTTCCAATGAGTTTGGCTTTTTGCATGATTTCCTCTTTGTCCATTCCGATCAGTGGTCTGAAAATGGGCAGTGTGGCGGATTCACTCACGGCCAAAATATTTTCCAGTGTTTGCGAAGCCACTTGTCCAATTGAATCTCCCGTGATCAAAGCCAGACATTTTTCTTTTTTGGCCAAAACTTCAGCAATGCGCATCATCATTCGACGATACAAGATTACACGAAGTTTTTCCGGAGTTTTCATCATGATTTCTTTTTGCACATCCGCAAAGGGAATGAGATATATTTTTGTTGAAGCTCCAAATTTTTTCAATTCTTGTGAAAGCGCCACCACTTTTTCAATAGAAGCTTTGGATGTGTATGGCGCGCTGTGAAAATGGGCATAGCGAAGTTGCACTCCGCGACGCATGATTTGAAAAGCTGCCACGGGAGAATCAAATCCACCGGAAAGAAGCGCCATGGCTTTTTTTCCACTGCCAATTGGCATTCCGCCCAACCCTTCAATTTTTTCCAATGTTACCAAAGCAAATTCATTGAGAATGAAAATCTTGCATTCGCAATCTGGATTTTTCATGCTGACTGTTTTTTTCCCATCCAATTTGTCGAAAATGTGTCCTCCAACTTCTCGGTTGATTTGCTCGCTGGTCATCGGGAAATGCTTGTTGGAACGCTGGGTTGTCACACGAAACGATTCAAATTTTTGTTTGCTCATCATGTCCCAACAAAAAGTTTTGAGAGTTTCAATGTCTTGCGGAACGCTGACGGCAAAGGAAAAATTGGAAATTCCAAAAGTATGCACCAAGGCATCTTTGATTTTTTCAGAATTTGCAATTCCATTTTCATTCAGTTTCACCAAAATTCCACCTGACATTTTTTTAACAAACTCAAAACTGCTCGGATAAAAAATGTCGAGTTGTTTTTTGATGTTGTCGATCAATTGCTTTTCAAAGAAATTTCTGTTTCCTCCCTTGAGCGCAATTTCACCGTAGTGAATAAGGATGTGATCTTGCTTCATATCAAATATTTGTACCATATAACCAATAACAAGTAAAGCCGTTATTATTGCTTAAATCGGTTATTTGCTGTATCTTATACGAGACATTAAATACTTAGATATATAAAATTATGGCTTTACAAATAGGAATTGTGGGACTACCAAATGTGGGGAAATCAACCCTTTTTAAGGCTTTGACCAAAAATCCAGTGGAAATTAGCAACTATCCCTTTTGCACCATTGAGCCTAATGTGGGCGTGGTTAAAGTTCCTGATGAGCGCTTGGACAAGTTGTCTGAGATGTCACAGACAGAGAAAATTGTGCCAGCTGTTGTGGAATTTGTGGATATCGCCGGAATTGTGAAAGGGGCTTCTGAGGGTGAAGGCTTGGGAAATAAGTTTTTGGCCAACATTCGCGAAGTTGACGCAATCGCTCAAGTGGTGCGGGTTTTTGAAAATTCCAACATCACCCATGTTCACAATAAAGTGGATCCTTTGGATGATATTGAAACCATCAACATGGAACTTATTTTGGCTGATTTGGAGTCTGTCATCAAACGAATGGAGAAATTGACCAAGGATGCTCGTGGCAATGACAAGGACGCGCAATTCAAACTTGGTGTGGCTGAGAAGATTAAGCATGTTTTGGAAAAAGGCTTGCTGGCGAGTCAGGCTGACCTTGACTTTGAAGATCAAAATATCAAGGTTGCCGTGCGAGAATTTCAACTTTTGACCATGAAGCCTTTTTTGTATGTCTATAATGTGGCTGATGTGAATGAAAAAATGCCGGATATTTTGGAGAATCGAAGACATGTAAAGTTGGACATCAAGATCGAAGAAGAATTGATCGAGATGAGCGATGAAGAGAAAGTTGAAATGGAATTGACTTCGCACATCAATGATTTGATTGTGGAGGCGTATGACTTGCTTGGTCTGCAAACATTTCTCACAACAGGGAAAATTGAAACGCGCGCGTGGACAATTAAGAAAGGTGCCACAGCCCCTGAAGCTGGAGCAGCAATTCACACTGATTTTCAAGAAAAATTCATCCGAGCTGATGTAATCATGTGGGACAAGCTTTTGGAAATTGGATCTTGGGGCAAAGCCAAGGAAATCGGCGCAGTGAAAACTGTTGGAAAAGATTATGTGATGCAAGATGGGGAAGTGGTGGAATTTAAAGTGTAAAAAAATAGGCATTGGGATTTAGAAATTAGGTTGTAAAAAAAATCAAATGCAAATAAAAAATCACCGGCGCAAGCCAGTGATTTTTTGTGATATTTTTAATTCTTAAGAATTAAAAATGCTTTTGAAATTTTTTAGACTACTTCAGGAGAATCACCCAGTTCTTTTTTGTGAAGATTCTTGTATAAGTCTGCAAATTCTTGTATTTTGACAGGATCCAAATACATTTCTTGAGATTTTGGACGGTTTTGATTAACAAAGGTAAAGTGAAGTGGCAAAAGTTTTCCATTTTCATCTGTCTTAACTTTTACTAAATATCCTTCAGAAGGATCAAATTCGCCTCCGATTTCTGTTATGTCATCAAAACCAATGGTGGTTTCTCCATTTTCATTTTTGCGTGCGAGAACTTTTTGCAAAAATACTTCCATCATCGGGCTGTGAACACCTGTCGGCATCAAAACTTTTGAACCAGACTTAAGTTTCTTCGTCATTTCTTCATAGTGCATTATCGTATATGCATATGCACCAGCAACCTCTTCTTTGTAGGCGATAGCTTCAGGCGTGTTAAGGTTCATTAGGTGGTTTACTGTTTGTATCTGTGCTTGTTTGGCGGCCTGAGATTTTTCTATGTCTGACAAACTTGCAAAGTTTTCCGGTAGCAGTGAATTATAAATCTGAGTGTGGTTGTATGGCATTTTATTCTTTACTGTTTCAAAGCTAAGAGCTGGCTTATTTCTCGTATTGAGCAATTCATATCCGGAAGCTTCTGCAAGCTTGCTACCAAAGATATGCGCAGTTTCTGTGGCGCGGGACATGTCTTGACTCTTTGTTTCTTCTTGATTTTCTGACATGTCTTGAACTTCCACGGAAGTTTTTGGTCCTGCTGGAGATCCCAAAGGCTTCACAACATCAAATCCGTTCTTAAAAATTCCTTCTTGTTCTGCTTGCTCAGCTTTTTCCTTGGTGATCTCTCGTCCATAATCAGTTAGCGTGCCTTCAGGTGTTCTTTCGCCGTGGCGAATAAACATCATTGCAATTTCAACCTCACTTCCTTTTTCGGCTGAAAATTCTTTTTCAACCCCATCTCCTTTTTTGATTTCATCTACTGTTTCAGCTGATGCTGTTGGCCATTCTGGCATAAACTTGTTTTAATCTTTGCGTACTTTTGTTAAAGTTATCCATAATTACACAGATAAATTTTAAACTACGCAAGATCTTCTGCTTAAAATTAATTAATTTTTGTGTCATTGAATTCTTCCTCTGAGATTTTTCTTGCAGTGCCTTTATTGGCATCAAGTTCAACATAGTCTCCTGTTTCGAAAACTTGTGTTGCGGTGCTTGTTCCTACAATGCAGGGAATTCCAAACTCTCTGGAGATGATGGCTGCATGCGAGACAATGCCACCCTCGTTGGTAATAATTCCACCGCATCTCTTCATTATTGGAATCATGTTGGGCGCTGTCATTTCTGTTATTAGGATTTCACCCTCTTCAAATGAATCCAATTTAATTTCGTCGTTAAGAATCATTTTTCTGACCTTGCCAACAGCGAAGCCTCTTGAAGCCGTCATTCCTTTGACATAACTTTTTTCGTCGTTGAGATATTCGTGCAGGTATTCTTTGGCAAATTCTTCCGCCTTTTCGCCCTGGATTGAAATTATTTCTTCACCCTTAGTATAAAAAACAACCCTTTTCCTTTCGGTTATTTCTTTTTCGGAAAGTTTAATTCCATTAACTAACAATTTCTCCAAATCTTTTAGTAAGTAATTGTCCAACATTTCTTTCAACTCAATTCCACCTCTTTGGGCAATTTCTTTAAATAATGGTGAGACGGTGACTTGGAGCCCAGCAAATCTCGATTTTATTTCCAAACGATTATGTCCCAGAAAACTGAGTCTTTCAGTGAGCAGATCGATTTCATTGTTGGAATATTCTTTTAGGATTTCATTTTTTTCTTTTTCGATTTTTGATAACTCAGTCTTGAAAGAATTGATTGTTTGCAGTAAGGATTCTTTACTGTCTTTTGTTAAATCATTTTTTAAATCTGACACCGCATCTTCGGCTGTATATTTATAGCCATAAAGCCAGGGGAAATTCAGGACATGTTTTTTGAGATTTTCTTCGCTGATATTTTCCAAGAGTTCGAGTCTGGCAATTTGTTCTTTTTTTATGATGTCCAATTCTATTGGGCTTACCAAAACTGCAAACTGTTTGTTCACTTCATTTTCATTCTTATTTTGTTTTGACAATAGCGAGATTAATTTTTCGCTCAAATGATCAACGCATTCTGGCCTGCTGATAACCATGTGCCCGAAAACTCTGCCACTTATTTCATGATATTTCTTTGCTAGCTCAAATAAGTTAAGATTTGAATATTTTGAAAGGTCAGCTGAGTTAACTTCTTCAATCAATCCTTCTCGCCACTTGAACAGTTTGTCCATCTTCAAGATATGCTCATCAAAACATGCTTGCCCGAGAAACATGTCGCCATATTTTTTTTTCTCATCCAGGATCGCTTTTTTCCCAAGGGTTACATAATAACAATCATCGCCAACATATATAACCAGCTCGCCCTTGGCAGCGAGAATGTCATCAAGCACTGTATAGTTCATCACAGCCTCAATATTTATTAGGGCTGAAGTGTTTCCCCATAAATATACTAAAGGTTCTTTTTTATATCCATTCATAAATTTGAATTTTAATTCTTTAATTATACTACTTTTTTGCATAATCTCTAAATGGTAGTTTCTAAATGTCTCCTCTTCTGAAAATACTTCTCATTGAAATAGTTTCAGAAAGGGAGCCCAGCGTTGTGTTTTTACACAACACTGGGCAAATCTGATCATCCAATTCATGGTTATTTTTTTAAAAGCTTATACACCACAACACCCTCGTCGTAGTTAAAGCCGTCAAAGTGATAACGGTAAGTTTTGCCTTGGTTTACTTCGATGGATTTTACTTCCATGTGCCTTATTTTTTTGCCTGACTCTTTTTCAAGTGGCACCAAAACTGCCTCAGTACAGAACTTATCGCTGGTGGCGGCAACACTGGTAACTTGAACTTCAATTCCAGCATCGCGGAAACTCTTTTCTACTTCTTTCGTGAAAAAATTTTGCGAGCTGAGGACTACATCTGCTAAACCGCATTTGCCTATCACAGCCACGAAATCAAAAGGCCCAATTTCCTTGAAGGCATGAATCATGGCGGATACACCCCTGTTAAAATTTTCCTGCGGATTGTGGTGCATATTTGATATTGCTCGTCTCAGATCCTGTTCAAATGTTCCCGAACCCCATATTGCAGGTGAATCTTTTACTATGCCCAGCACTTTGTTTTCCGTTTTTTCCATTTTAATCTCCTTTTCGTTTTTAGTCCGTCGACTATTATGTGATTTTTAAATAACTTTATCCTCTTCCGAAACCTTCACCTATTGAAGATTTCGGAAAGGGAGGCGAGAGAAGATGTTGCTATCTCTCGCCAAACTAACATCACCGCAATACGGCATACCCAATCCAATTCCCAGTTAACACGGAAGAGAATGGAATAAAATCTATGTCGTATTTCCAGTAGAAGAAATCATCCCACTCTGGAACTTGACCACCTTTTGAAACCTCCAGCATCAATACGCCGAGACCTTTGTCAGGGTGCTTGTATACAGTTCCAAAAAAAAGTACATTTCCAGCGTCTTTGAATTCTTCGGGGATCGAATCATTCCGGAGCATTTTTTCCAAAGAGCAGGTGTTCAATGCTTTGCTTCCAATTTTTTTGTGGATTTTTTCCACTGACATGCCCCACACGGACTGTTCTTTGTCAACAATTATGGAAACATTTTCAGTGTTGCTGTTTTCTTTTTCTTCTGAAAATATTTGCCAGTTCGGATACCTTTGCCATTCTCCTTCTGCATATCTCGTTAATTGGCTCAATACCATCAGGGCATTTCCCTTAAAAGATCCACTCATAACTTCCTCCTTTGCGTTTTTAGCTCGCCAGCCGTTAGGTTTGAAAGTACTGTTGTCACGACTCTTGTTTATTTATCATGACTATGCATTATATACCAAAATAACCAAATAATCAATAGTATTGTCAATAATTTTTGAATAGCAATTTTTAATATCACAAAAAATGCTTTACTATAGACAAAAAATGAAATATATGCTATACTTCAGATAACGACCAAATAATCGTTAATATTCAGAAACATATGATTGTTCAAAAACTTATTGAGGCAGGATTGGAAGAAAAAGAGGCTAAAGTGTATTCAGCTCTTTTGGAGCTGGGAGAAGCGACCATTGCCCAGATAACGAAAAAATCGCTTGTTAAGCGCTCAACTGTCTATGAAATGTTGGAATTACTTAAGAAAAAAGGATTAGTGAGCCAGACGCATCGTAAAAAAAGACCAATATTTTTGGCTGAAAATCCAAAAAAGTTGATTGAAAACTTTGAAGAAAAGAAGCGAATACTAGAGAAATCAATGCCGGAGTTGCTTTCTATGATGAATATGTTGGATGGAAAACCTAAGGTTCGGTACTTTGAGGGGATTTCTGGTGTGGAGGAAGTTTTTGAGGATACTTTAAGATATGAAGATCAGGAGATTCTGACATGGTTTCCATATCCATATATTAATCTTGGCGAAGGATATTTTTGGAAACATTATCTCCCTCAAAGAGCTGAAAAAAAGATTTGGGCCAGAGCAATCATCCCTGACAATGAGGAAAACAGAAAATTTGCAAAGGAGATGAAAGAGAAAACCATCACAAACACCAGATTTGTCGCAGACAAAGCTTTTTCAGGTTTTGATTTGGAGATTAAAATATATGGAAAAAATAAGCTGGGTATTATTTCGTATAAAGAAGATCTGGGCATAATTATTGAAAGTAAGAAAATATTCGATGGGCTCCGTGCAATTTTTGAAACAATGTGGAATGGTTTGTCGGAGGAAAAAAGACATTGCGAGGAATAAATTTCAAACAGTGTTGGGATAGGGCATTTGCTGGACCTTATAATCTAATCATTGGTAATCATGGAATTTAAAAATAAAACCGCTGGCGGTTTTATGTGAATTTTTATCGTGTGTTTCATGTTGTATGGCGTGTGTTTTTTGTGCTATAATTAACAAAGATTTGAAACTTAATTTCGAAATATATTTTTCATGAAATTCGCGAGATTTAAGAGCAGAATTAAATATGAATTTGACCTGAGAAAACAGGCTGACGACCTGGGAGTTTCTGTGTGGCAGACACCAAGTTTCCTTTTTATTGTCATGGGTGCCGTCATTGTTATTGCCATGAGCGGAGTGTATTTCATTTCAAAGAACTATGATTCTCCTGAGGTTTTGATTATTAGTGAATCAACAGTGGTGGCAATTCTTTTTATTATTGGAAATTTTATCATTAGAGGTGTTGATCAAGTCGCGCGAGCCAACAAAATGAAAACAGAATTTGTTTCAGTTGCTTCTCATCAACTCAAAACTCCATTGACAGAGATGAGTTGGCAAATTGAACTTTTGACTTCGAAGTTTGCAGATGGATTGAGTGAAAAACAACAAGAGCTTATTGCTCAAATCACGCACTCCAGCCAGAAGATGAAAAGGTTGGTGGGGGACTTGTTGGATGTGGCTCGAATCGACCAAGGACAATTGGCTTTTGACAATGGGTTGATTGATCTTTGCGGAATTGTACGAGAAGCTGTGGAGGCTCAGCAATCCTTCGCTGATTCTTCAAAGGTCAAACTGCAGTTGAGTTGCCCGGTGAAATCAGCCAAGATTTTCATAGATAAAAAAAGAATTGCTGTTGTTTTGGATAACCTGCTTTCAAATGCGATAAAGTATACAAAAATGGGAGGCATGGTTGAAGTTATTTTGGAAAAAAAAGACAATATGATACAGGTTTGTGTTCGCGATAATGGCGTTGGCATTCCAGCCAATCAAATCGGAAATATTTTCCAGAAATTTTATAGAAGTGATAATTCTGCCAAAAATGATACTGATGGAACAGGATTGGGTTTGTATATTGCCAAAAATATTGTTGAACAGTCAAATGGAAAATTGTGGTTTCATTCAATTGAAAATGTTGGAAGTGAGTTCTATTTCTCATTGCCGATAGCAAAAATGGACAAGAAAAAATAATTGCCCTAATAACTGATAAAAATATATGACAAAAATCTTGATTGTGGAGGATGATTTGGTTTTGAATAAATCATTATCCGAATATCTGAGCGCGGATGGTTTTGAAGTTATCTCGGCAATTGATGGGGAGGCAGGTTTGGAGTTGGCCATTTCAGAAAAACCCGATCTTGTTTTGTTGGACATCATTCTTCCAAAAAAAGATGGATATCAAGTCTTGAAAGAAATCAGAGCAAATAATGAAGTCAAGAATGTTCCAATTGTTTTGCTCACAAACCTGGGAAGCATTGCTGATGTTGAAAAGGCCTTGGAATTGGGCGCAACCACATATTTAGTAAAGGCTGATTATAGGATGGAAGAAATAAGTCTCAAAATTAAGGGAATTTTGAATATCGAATAGCTTTTCAGGAAAAACAAAAAAAGTGATCTGGACTGAATAAAAACAAATACAAAACAAAATGCAGATAGACAATAAACAATTGAAGGATTTTCTTTTGGATGCCAATTTGTTGGATCCCGGGACTATCGAGGAGAATTTTTCCCAGTCGACTGAGCAGAAGAAAAAGCTTGGTGATTTGTTGTTGGAAAAAAAACTGATCAGCAATCTTGACCTTCAAAAATTATATGCTTATATTCTCGGAATTCCTTTCGTCAATTTGGAAAGGGAAACGATCTCAGCTGAAATTCTGCAAATCATTCCTGAGCCAATTGCAAAAAAATATAACATTGTGGCTTTTGAAAAAAATGGAAATGATTTGAAGGTTGCCATGAAAAATCCTGAAGATTTGCAAACCATTGATTTTATAAAGAAAAAAACAGGCCTTCGAATTGTTCCATGTTTAGCAAGCGACGAAAGCATCTTGTTCATTTTGAAACAATATGAAAAAAGCCTGAAAGCTGAATTTGGCGATATTATCAGCAGGGATTCAGAAAATGTTTTGGTTGGAACCGAAGATGATGATTTGGAAAAAATTGCTGAGGACCTTCCTATTATCAGAATTGTGGACACACTTCTCAAGCATGCAATTTTGCAATCTGCCAGTGATATTCACATTGAGCCAGCTGAAAAAGAAGTGAGGGTTAGATACAGGATTGATGGTGTTTTGCACGATGCCATGACTCTGCCAAGGCAAGTTTTGGATGGGCTGGTGGCCAGAATAAAAGTCTTGTCCAATTTGAAATTGGACGAACATCGTTTGCCACAAGATGGGCGATTCAAGATTGAAAAAGAAGGGTATAAGATTTCTTTTCGTGTCAGCATGCTCCCAGTTTTCGAGGGAGAAAAAATTGTGATGCGTCTTTTGGATGAGACTGCCAAAGGTTTGACGCTTGAAAAAATGGGACTAAATGGAAATGCTTTGGAAGCCGTCCATCGCCACATCAAAAGGCCAAACGGAATGATTTTGGTTACTGGACCAACTGGAAGTGGAAAAACCACAACCTTGTATACAATCATGGACATTCTTAATACGCCAGAAGTTAACATTAGTACGGTTGAGGATCCAATTGAATATCGAATGCCCAGGATTAATCAAACTCAGACCAATGCAAAAATCGGAATGACTTTTGCGGCAGCTCTCAGGAGTCTTTTGCGTCAAGACCCCGATATCATAATGGTTGGGGAAATTAGAGATGGAGAAACTATGCAAATTGCTGTTGAGGCTGCAATGACAGGACATCTTGTGCTTTCAACTTTGCACACCAACAGCGCAGCTGGAACTTTGCCAAGACTTTTGGATATGGGCGCCGAAGCTTTTTTGGTTGCCTCAACTGTGAATGTGATCATTGGACAAAGATTGGTGCGAAAATTGTGCAATGAATGCAAAACCTCATATGTCCTGGATGAAAAAGAAGTTGAAATGCTAAAGAGTACATTTAAAATGGATGAAATTTTGACTATGCTTAAAAAAGCTCCAGAAGCCGAAGGCTTTATTGATGGAAAAAGTAATTGGAAAAATATTAAGTTTTTCAAATCTGTGGGATGTGAAAAATGCAATAATGAAGGATACAAGGGGCGAATGGGAATCTATGAAGTTTTGGAAATGGATCAATCCATTGGAAAGTTGATAACCTCAAATGCCTCAGCAGATGATATTGAAAAAAATGCCAGAGAAAATGGAATGCGAACGATGGGCGAAGACGGTTTCATCAAGGCTGTTCAAGGCGCAACTTCAATCGAAGAGGTTATGAGAGTAACCAAGGAATAGCTGACAGCTGTCAGGTTTCAGCTGTCAGGAAATGCAGAATTAAAATTATATTTGCGATAAGAATCGTAAACTGTAAGTTGAAAGCTGAAAACTAATCTATTATGCCAAAATATATCTATACAGCCAAGAGCTATGAAGGTCAAACCAAAGGTGGTGAGGCTGAAGCTCAAAGTGAAAAAAATCTCGCTCAACAATTGAGAGGCGAGGGTTTTCTGGTTACTTCCATTGCACTTGTCAAAGAAGGAGATTCAAACAGTGTTAGTGTTAAATTTTTTGACAGATTTAAGAATGTTCCATTGAAGGAGAAAATGGTTTTTGCCAGGAACTTGAGCGTGATGGTTGCGTCTGGGCTGACAGTTTCTCGCGCAGTTAATAATCTTGCAATTCAGACTCAAAACAAGGTTTTTAAGGAAATTCTATTGGCAATTTATGGAGAACTGCAAGCTGGAAAATCATTGAGTGAAGGATTGGCAAAATATCCAAATATTTTCGGGGAGCTTTTTATCAACATGGTTAAGGTTGGAGAAACTGCCGGAAACTTGGATGAAGTTTTGAGGATTGTTTCAGTTCAACTTGAAAAAGAAAATGATCTCAAAGGAAAGGTTAAGGGTGCCATGATTTATCCTGCAGTTATTTTGACAGTTATGATTGTCATCGGAATTGTGATGCTTACTTATGTTTTGCCAAAACTGTTGGGAGTTTTCAAGGATATGGATGCCGAACTTCCGATCATGACTCAAATGATTGTTAATCTCAGTGACGCGCTCAGGAATAATGGATTGTTGATAGCCATTGCCTTTGCTGGTTTTGTGGTTTTTATGCAATATTTTTTGCGACAAGAGATTGGAAAAAAAGCTTTGAGTTTTGTTTCTGTAAATATCCCGATTTTTAGTCCAATCGTGAAGCAGGTTAATTGTGCTCGTTTTGCTCGTATATATAGTTCCCTGCTTAAAAGCGGTGTTGGCAGTGTTGAGGCATTGAAAATAATATCAAATACTTTGACTAATTATTATTATAAAAAAGTTCTTATTGAGAGTATTGAGGATATTCAAAAAGGTATTAGTTTGAGCAAAATTTTGTCAGACAATGAAAAAATATTTCCAATCATGGTTTCTCAAATTGTTCAAGTTGGTGAAGAAACTGGAAAAACAGAAACAGTTCTTTTGCAACTTGCTGAATTCTATGAGGATGAAGTGGATCAGGTAACCAGGAATATGTCTGCCATTATTGAGCCGTTGCTGATGGTTGTGATTGGCTCAGCTGTTGGATTTTTCGCAGTGGCAATGCTTCAACCGATGTATAGCTTAATGGACAATGTTAAATAATCAAGAAGACAAGGATTGGGAACTAGTGTTAATTTCGAAAGTTTAATATGCCTAACAATAAAAATAAAATAAAATACTCGGGATTTTCCTTGGTGGAGGTTTTGATAGTGATGTTCATTGCTGCAATTGTTTTTACGACTTTTTATACCACGGCGACACTTGGAACAAAATATATTATCGAATCCAAAAATAGGCTGGGAGCAGTGGCATTTTTGAATGAAAAAGTTGAAATTAGCAGGAATTTGAAATATGACGATGTTGGAATTGAGGGAGGTGTTCCGAGTGGTAAGCTTATTGAACAAGAAGATGTTTCGGCCAATGGGAGGGTGTATCATGTTCGAAGTTCTGTTCAATATATTGACGATCCATTGGACGGTGAATTTCCAGCAGATATAATTCCGAATGATTATAAGATTGCAAAGGTTACAGTTTCTTGGAAGGGCACTGATGGAACTGATCAAGAAATCTCGTCTGTCTTGCGATTTGTGCCGCCTGGTCTTGAGGCTAGTGCTGGGGGAGCTCCCTTGGCCATTAATGTGAAGGGAGGCGATGGTGAGGCCGTGAAGCAATCACAAGTTCACATTGTTAACACGACTGTTGTTCCTGCCCTTAATTTTACGGTGCAAACTGATGATGTGGGGCACATTATGCTTCCTTCTGCTCCGGAATCGATGGGTGGATATCAAATCACAGTTTCGAAAAATGGTTATGAAACCGTTGCGACACAAAATTCTCCTGCTCTTGATTATAAAAATGATGAATATATTCCAATTTATACTCACGGAACTGTTTTGCTTGGAGCGTTGAACATGTATGATTATATTCAAGATAAATTGTCAAAAATAATCATAAAAACCACTGATTACCAGAATCTTCCAATCGGAGACATTGCTTTTGCTATTGATGGAGGGAAAGTTCTAGGCTTGGACGCGGTTAATGCCAATGTTTATAATTTGCATGAAGCTGGAGTAACGGATGTTGGAACTGGTCAGAAAGAATATTCAAATGTAAGTCCTGGAAATTATGTGGTAGCCATGACAGCAAATGCGCAGTATGATTTTGTTGATTATCTCCCAAATCTTTCATCAATAGCAGTTGCACCAGGAACTGATTTTGTGTACGAGGTAAAGCTTGCAGACAAAAATATAAATGGAATTATGGTTAATGTTTCGGACAGTGTTGAAAATTTACCCATAGTGGATGCCAAGGTTTCACTTAAAGATGATTCTGGTGTGGATATTTTTGTGCAAAAGCCAGTTTCAGTTAATGGGGTTATGTATTATCCTGACTCTGCAAATCCACTTTCTGCTGGTTCGTATACATTGAAAGTTGAGGCTACAAATTATACGACTCAAGAAGTGACAGTTAACATTAATGAACTGACAAAAGTTGAGGTTAAATTGGTTGTTAGTATTTAGCATGAAAAAAAATAAAAAAAACATAGCTTTGGGTTTTACGCTGGTTGAAACATTGGTTGCGCTAGCAATTTTCACCATGGGAATGCAGGCAACCGTTATGGTTTTTGCTAAAACAATGAAAAGCAAGGCATATTCATTGGAGATGGGAAAAGCATCTTTCATTGTCTCAAGGAGCATGGGTGATCTTGTTGGCTACATTAGAAGAGCAAGACAATCTGATAATGGAGCTTTTCCAATTGTCTCAGCTGATGAAAATGATTTGGTTCTGTATTCTGATTATAATAAGGATGGGATAACGGAGAGGTTACACATATATTTGTTGGATGGAAAAGTTTATCTTGGTGTGCGCAAGCCATCTGCTGTTATGCCAAAAACATATGCAACGGGAGACGGGGAGACATTTGAACTTGCCAAGCAAATTGTTAATACTGCCAGTGATCCTATGTTCTCTTATTATAATAAGGACTATCCAATGGACAGCGTGAACAATCCAGTGAATGCACCAGCTGATGTTTCGAAAATTCGCTTGGTTAAAATATTTTTGAAAATTAATATTGACCCAAACAGACCCTCTGATAACATTGAGCAAGAAACATTTGTGGAAATTAGAAATCTGAATGACTACGACAGAATCTATTAATTTCAGATATGTAGAAGAGTAATTTAGAAAAAAATAAAAAAGATTCCCATGTCAGAATTTAAGCAAGTAAAATTTAAAACAAAAAAAGGGAATACGCTTGCCTATGTTTTGGTTATGGTTGTTGTAATTGCAATCACCATGACATCGCTCATGTCGTACATATCTTCCCAGATAAATTTCAGCAAAGACAGAGTTGAAAGAGAGAAGGCTTTTCAGATTGCTGAGGCTGGTGCATATTATTATCGTTGGTACTTGGCTCATCAAATTGCTGGAAAAAATTCGGAGCAGATTAATGATTTTTGGCAAAATGGAAATCCTTTGGGGGTTGATGCTCCAGCTCAGATTGAATACAAGGATCCAGAGGGTGGGCCAATTGGAATGTATGAATTGAGTGTGACCCAACCTTCTCCAGGCTCAACAATTGTGGCAGTAAGATCAACTGGTTGGACATATAAAAAACCTTCAGCCAAAAGAATTGTCCAGGTTAGATTCAGAAGGCCATCTTGGAGTGAAAACAGTGTTTTGGCCAATGACAACATGCGTTTTGGAAACGGAACAATTGTCACTGGCAAAATGCATTCAAACAAAGGAATAAGGTTTGATGGAAATGCAAACAATGTCGTTTCAAGTTCGCTGGCAACATATGATGACCCAGATCATAGTGGCGGAAATGAATTCGGAGTGCACACTCATGTGAATGTTCCTCCTGCAATTGGAGTCAATGATTCTTATCGAGCATCTGAGGCATTGCCAAACACTCCAGCATCGAGAACGGATGTGTTTCAGGCCGGAAGAGTTTTTCCAAAAGCACAGTTAGATTTCAATGCTATTGTTTCTGACATTTCTTTCATGCGTTCTCAAGCTACAGTTAAATTTGATAACACTGGAAGCGGAAGACACATAAAGCTTAAAACAGACGGGACCATGGATGTTTGCAAGGTCAATTCTTTTAGCACAACGACAAGTGGCATTACTAATTATAATGGAATAACGATTGGGGCAACTGGAGCATATGCTGGAACAAATGGAAGTCCTTGCTCTTCTATTACAAACTCAACAGTGTGTTGTAACGATATGACGACTTGCAATTGGATAAATAACAGCAATCATAATAGAGGAAAATGCTCAACGATAACAAATTATCCAATACCTGATGGAGGAGTTGTATTTGTGGCTAACAATCTCTGGCTTGAAGGGACCGTGGATGAAAAACAAGTTTCATTTGTGGCTGCCGAGCTTCCAGACGAGCCAGGTTCTCCAACTGGAAACAAAGATGTTTTCTTAGGGATGAATAATCTTCTCTATGCAAATTCAAACGGTCTTTCGAATGGAACAGATATTATCGGAATTATTGCGCAGAGAAATGTTGAAATTGTGAGAAACAGTCAAACAAATCTTACAATTGATGCGGCCTTGTTGGCAAAAGAAGGTCGTGTTGGAAGAAAATATTATGGCAGTAGTAACAAGAGCACCATAACCGTTAATGGTTCCATCGCGACAAATGTTCGGTATGGTTTTGCCTACACCGGAACAACATATAATTGCGGAGGCGGGGTTACAGTGGGCGATGGTTATTGTTTTAGAAATATAAACTTCGATAATAATTTGTTGTATTTTCCTCCGCCATATTTTCCAACTGGCACCGAATATTCTATCGATCTTTGGGATGAGCTCTAGGATTTTTATCTCTAATAGTGTATGATGTATAAAGAATAAAGCAATAAAAACAAAAAATCGCATGTCTTTTTTGAATAGAAAAATTTTTAATAGTAGTGATGATGTTTTCGGGCTTGATTTGAGTGATCTTTCTGTTAAAATTGTTAATCTTAAAAATAATGGGACCAGCGAATATGTTGCAGGTTTCTCGTCAGTTCCATTTCCTAATGGTGTTATCATTGATGGGGAAATTCATCAAAGGGAGCAAGCAATTTCAATAATCAAAAAAGCCATTTCTTTGGCGGGACCTGAAAAATTAAAAACAAAAAAAGTCATTTGCTCTTTGCCTGAAACAAAAGCTTTTCTTCGAATTATTTCCGTGCCTGAAATGGAGGAGGATGAGCTTCATGAGGCTATCAAATGGGAAATGGAGGCCAACATCCCACTTCCATTGGATCAAGTTTATTATGATTGGCAAAAAATTGCAGATGCGATCTCAGGCGAAAAAGGAAAGATCAATCTTTTGGTCGTTGCAATTGCCAAGACCGTTGTTGATCAGGCGATTGAAGTTTTGGAGGATGCGGGTCTTGAGCCTGTTGGCCTGGAAATTGAATCTATTGCGCAAGCAAGGAGCTTGCTCTCAGAGAAAGATGAAAAAGACACCGTCTTGGTTGTGGACATCGGCGACAGAAGAACCAGTTTTTCAATTGCCAAGGGTGGCACTCCTTGCTTCACATCCAGCATGCCACTTTGCGGACAATCATTTACGGATGCGATTTCCAAGGGCATGAATGTTTCTTTTGAGGAGGCTGAAAAGATAAAGATAAACAATGGAATTGGAGACAGTATCAAAGGAGATGCACTGTATAAAACAGTTGAGCCTATTTTGGAAAATTTTATTCAAGAAATTCAGAGATCAATGGATTTTTATATAACTGGTCTTAAATATTCTGATAATATTGATAAAATTATTATTTGTGGTGGTGGTGCAAACACCAAGGGACTGCTGGAATATCTCTTGAAAAAAGTTGAAAGAAAAATAGAAGCTGGAAATCCATGGGTGAACATTAATCTTGGAAAATCTTCGCCACTAATAAATGAGAAACAATCACTGCAATATTCGACAGCGATAGGGCTAGCATTAAAAGGACTGCACTATGAAGATATATCTTGATTTATTGCCAAAAAAGAGAAAATTGGAGATTAAGAGAAAAAAAAGATTTCTTTCGATTTTGCGACAGGAGTTGTTGTTTCTGTTTCCCGTGGCTGTTTTTATTGCCATATTGTTCAATATTTGGTATCTGGTTTCAGTCAAGAGAGACTCTTTGCTTATTGCTCAATCCACAGCACAATCACAGGATAAATACAAAGAATTGAGTGCTTATGAAAAAAAATTCAAAGAAGTTAATGAAGCTTCAGCGTTGCTTTTAAAAATAAAAGACGGTCATCTTTACTGGCATGATGTTTTTGAAAAGTTGAGCAAGCTTGATTCGGAAGGTGTAATGATTAATGATCTTTCCACGAAAAATTATAGGGTGTATCTTTTGGGTAGAGCAAGAGACAGAGAAACACTTCTCAATTTTAAAGATAAGCTTGGATCAGAGGATTGTTTTGAGCAGGTCAATTTGCCACTTTCAAATCTGGTAGTAAAGACAGATGTTGATTTTCAAGTCGATTTTTCCATAAAGAAAGATTGCCTGAAAAGGAAATAAATATGAAAAATTTTTTAAAGCAACAAAGAGAGGTATTATCCCTAGTGGTGTACACATTGGTTATTTTTGTTGTTGTTTATTTTGTGATAATGCCACTGTTTGAAAAAATAAAAACCACCAACGATCAAGTTCAGGAGGAAATTTTAAATCAGGAAATAAGTCGAAAAAATATTGAAGAATTGCCAAAAATTCAGAAACAATTTGAAAGTTTGAATCAGGGCGCTGATCTGACATTAGTTCTGTTGGACAACGCCAATGCTGTTGTTTTGATTGAAAAACTTGAAAAAATGGCCGAACAAACAAACAATACCATTTCAATAACAATCGAAGAGGTTTCAGTGAATGACCCAAAGAAAAAGACCCCAAAACTTAAAGCTGGAGAAGAAGTTCCCATTGCGAGTGAGCTTCCGAGTCAAAATTATCTTAGGTTGAAGATAGTTCTTTCTGGAAAATATGGCTCCATTGTTAAATTTATAGGCATGATTGAAAATTTTGAATATTACGCTGATATTATGGGAATACAGATCAGCAAGAATAATGAAGAATCTCAGTTGCAGTCGATATCTTCGGGATCAGGGATTTCAAACCCATTCGTGTTAGAAATGGAAAAGGATAATCTTATGAAGAAAAATTCTGAAAATATTTTGAATGCTTCGATAAATGTGGCTTTTTATCTGAGAAATAAATAGAAATTGACATTGTTAAGTAAGAAAATAAATCATAAAATAACAAGGATTATATTCTCCTGATGGGGGATAAATCTTGTTTGATAAGTTAAAATGGATCTTGAGTTTGATTTTAATAAGAATAGTTCTAATTTTTTATCCAAGGCTGGAGATTTTTGGCAGAAGAAATATAAATTTTTCTTGTTGCTTTTGTTGGTAGTTCTTGTCTCTGTTGGTGGATATGTGTGGAGGAATGCCATATATGGACAGGTGTGGACTGATGAAAAAAAACAAGAATATATGGATTCAAAAAGTAAAAGTGTAATCCTGAAAGAATCCAACTTTAAAAAAGCAAGTGAAGATTTTGAATCAAGAAAGAGAGAGATTGATTTAAATCCTGAGGAGTTTAGAGATGTTTTCAAGGCTTACTGATTGCGGTTTATCTTTTTTGGAATATTAAAACCATCATTAAGTAGAGTAAAAAAAACAGACATTTTTTATAGAGGCCTGTTTTTTTGTTGGATTTACGCGTCGCCTTCGCTCCTTGTCCTGAGTGGCGCTGAATCCTCGCTCGCTCGAATTCATCGAGCGCTGGCTTCAAATTTTCTGCTGAAAATTTTTCGCTCACTGCCACTCGTTCGAATCCCTCAGAGCGTGAGGGATTCCTTCTCGTCCAAACTTTCTCGCGAGTACGCAGAGAAAGTTTTCCTTCGGAGCCCGGGTTTTCAAAAACGCAAAATCGTTTGCTTTTTTGAAATACCCTTCGATTCCCTCCTTTCTCAATCCATAAAGAAAAATCCCTTGAGTTTT
>CAYVME010000010.1:0-31366 GCA_964452415.1 uncultured Bdellovibrionales bacterium | reverse complement strand
CCCTTCGGTGTGATTTTTCCACAAAGAATATCTCCTGAAGAAACTTCAGCTCCGATGCGGATGATTCCTGTTTCGTCCAAGTTTTTCAATCTTTCTTCCCCGATATTTGGAATGTCTCGAGTCACAACCTCAGGCCCAAGCTTTGTGTCGCGAACATCGATTGAAAAATCTTCAATATGAATTGAACTGTACCAATCTTCTTTCAAAAGTCTTTCTGAAAGAATGATCGCATCTTCAAAGTTATATCCATCCCATGGAATGAAAGCCACCAATGGATTTTGACCAAGGGCAAGTTCTCCATTTTCAGTTGCAGCTCCATCAGCAAGCAAATCACCTTTCTTCACCATTTGTCCTTTAGACACTCGTGGAAGTTGACTCATTGAAGTGAAAGCATTTGATTTTTGGAAACTTTGCAATCTATATTCTCGTTTGAAATTATCTTTCTTAGCGCCAATTGGAGCATTTTCTTTAACAGTAATGTGAGCTCCATCAACTTCAACAACTTCTCCATCATTCAAAGCAAGCACAACTTGTCCAGAATCAGCAGCGGCTTTGTCTTCAATTCCAGTTCCCACGAAAGGAGCTTGCGGAACGATGCAAGGCACAGCTTGTCGTTGCATGTTTGAGCCCATCAATGCTCGGTTGGCATCATCATGCTCCAAAAATGGAATCAATGATGTTGCAACTGAGATACATTGTTTAGCGCTAACATCCATGAAATCCAATTTGTCAGTTTCAATCATTTCAGGATGTCCCTTCACGCGAGCTTCCACGATGTGGTCAACAATGTTTCGGTTTTCATCAGTGTTAACACGAGCATGTGTAATCACGCTTCTGTCTTCCACAGTTGCGTTGATATATTCAATCTCGTCAGAGATGTAAGGTTTGATTTGAATTGTTTTGGCAGAAGTCTTGGCAATTTTTGAAGCAAGTTCAGCTGAAATTAATTCTCCAACTTTTCCGCCAGCCACATCTTCATTCAAAACTCGGTTCGTAAGATCAGCAACTGTGTTTGGAACTTCCTTTTTAAGTTTAATATAAGGAGTCTCCAAGAATCCGAAGTCATTGATACGAGCATATGATGCCATGTGACCAACCAAACCGATGTTTGGACCTTCAGGAGTTTCAATCGGACAAATTCTTCCATAATGAGAATGATGAACATCTCGAACTTCAAAGCCAGCTCTTTCTCGTGTGAGTCCTCCTGGTCCCATCGCTGACAAACGTCGTTTGTGTTCAAGTTCAGCCAAGGGATTTACTTGATCCATGAATTGTGAAAGCTGTGAACTTGAGAAAAATTCTTTGATCGCAGCAGCCACTGGACGAGAGTTTATGAGTTGTCCTGGAACCACAGTTTCCAAGTCGCATGTGCTCATTCTGTCCTTGATGTTTCGAGCCATTCGAGCCATACCGATTCGAAGTTTGTTTTGAACAAGCTCTCCAACACCTCTGACACGTCTGTTTCCAAGATGATCGATATCATCAGCGATCGCATGCGGATCATTATTGAGACGAATGATTTCTTTGATAATCAAAAGCAAATCTTCAACCAACAAAATTCGGTTTTCTTCATTGTCTTCTCGTTCAACCAAAAGTCTTTGATTTAAACGATATCGTCCAACTGAGCCGAAATCATATTTTTCGAAATTGAAAAACATTCCATTAACAAGTTGCTTAGCATTTTCAGCTGTTGCCAAATCGCCCGGTCGAATTCTTTTGTAAATTTCCTTATATCCTTCTGCTTGAGTCTTGGTGATGTCTTTTGCAAGTGATTCCTCAATGAATTTCACTTCCCCATTGTCTGATCCGTCAAATGCTTTCAAAATTTCTTCATTCTTTTCCATTCCGAATGCGCGAAGAAGAGCAGTAACTGGGATTTTTCGTTTTCGGTCAATGCGAACATGCAAAACTCCTGAGAGGTCAGTGTCGATTTCAATCCATGCTCCACGATTAGGAATCAATTTTGCTCCAAACAATTTCTTTCCCTTAGAATATTCCATGGTGAAGAAAACTCCAGAAGATCGAATAAGCTGAGAAACAACCACACGTTCAACACCGTTAATGATGAATGTTCCGCGAGGAGTCATCACTGGAAAATCTCCAAGATAAATTTCTTGTTCCTTGATTTCACCAGTTTTCTTCACGGTCAAACGCGCCTTGGCACGAAGAGGCGCTTCATATGAAACATTTTTATTCTTAGCTGTAAGCTCATCAGTCTTTGGCTCGTCAAGATAATAGTCAGTGAGTGAAAGCTCCAAATCTTTTCCTGTGAAATCAGAAATTGGGTTAATTTCGTCGAACAATTCTCGAAGACCGCGATCCAAAAACCATTGATACGCATCGATCTGAGCTTCAATCAGATTCGGAAGCGAAACCATCAATTGCTTCTTGAAAAACTTTCTCAGAGACAGTGATGAAGATGAACCATACGATTCCTTCACCTTTAGTGCTTTCTTTTCTTTGACCATAAAAACAACCCTCACCAATTCTCTCACTTGCGGATTTTCGTCCAACAAGCCAAGAGCCAAAATGAGTTTAAATTAAGGCTATTTAAAAATATTCAATTGTGTTTTGTTCTCGTTCCCCTTGCGAAAACATTTTCTGTTTATGCATCAGCATGCGCCAAAAAGAGCCTAAAATGGCCTTTTTAACAAAAAGTTTGTGCACTGTTTTCACCCAAAAACAGAGCAAAAAGTTGTATTTCTTTCCTAAAGCTAGAATTAAATATAAGTTAACATAGATATAAAAAAGTGTCAAGAGAGCCAGTTTTCAGCTTTTCAGGCATTAGCTTCTTAGCTTTTTGTCATTTCGGGCTTAATCCTGAATCCAGGGGCGAGTGCATTTAATTGACTAAATATCAATACATGTGCTAGTTTTATGCAAAGATTCTTTAACAATAAATGCCGACGAGGAGGCGGCAAAATAACACCTTTGGAGTTATTTCGCAAAAGCCCGGGAAGGGCAAATCAAAAAAGGACGGGGGACGTCATGGAAAAGAAAAATGAGAAAAGAATCATCCATTCAGCAAAAACGCTTACATACCTGGAAGGAATTGAGGCCCTGCATGATCCTGAAGGCTTCTTGTACTTCAATGTATCAATCAAGACTGGAGCAACCAGCACTGGCGAAGTTCTTTGGCTCCAAAACCAATTACCACAATGGATGGCAATTATTGAAGATCATTCAAACATATCAATATTAAATGCAAGTGTGAGGGATCCCAATAAGGACAAGGACCACAAAAGAGCACTCATCATAATAACCGCTTCCTTACCAGGAGGGTTACATAAATGGAAACTCCACAATAAAACTGGCGATGCACTGTCAAACCAGCTTAAAAAAATTGCCGGGGAAGATATGCTTGAAAAAATTCCACCAAATTTTGATTTCAAAGATCCCCTTTTTCTCGCACATCAGGAAGATAGATACATTTTACATGGCGCAGGAAATGCAAAATTCTCCACTCATGAACTTGCCAGGTTGCAAAGCAATGAAACAATAAACTCCCTGTCATTGATTGCAGAAAGCTACTATGGCAATTTCGTCAGAATAGAATCCAAACCATATGGACGTGCAACTGTTGTGACATTTCTCTGGAAAAGAAACGCAAGCAAAATTGTACGCGATTCTTTTCTGAAAGAAGTGATGAATAAACTTCAGAGTGAAAGAATTGCGTCTAATGCTTTTCCCATGACTCTTCCTAACGATTACTGAATAAAAAAAACTGACGAGCCAGAAAACCGGCTCGTCTTTTATTTATCCTTATTCGCAAAAAGATGTGCGTACAAACCACACCAATGCAGGTTTTTAATTTTGTATTTTTGTAAGCTGTAAGTTGAAAGCTGAAAGCTGTCTACTTCTTTTTCTTCTTTCCCTTCATTTTTGATCCAGCCAAGATTCCAGCAATGGCACCAAGAGCCATGCCGATTCCAGCAGAAATTGCTGCAGCTTTTTCAGGATTTTTTTTCACATAGCCTTCAACTTTTTTGGCAGTTGTATCCATTTGTTTTTTAATCTTGCCATATTCTTTCATGGCAAGCTTCTCCAAATCAGCGCTGGCGGATTTGGCTTTCACTGCAACCTTCTTCACATTTTTTTTCACAACCTTTGTGATTTGTTTTTTGTTCATTTTACTTGCCCCGTTAAATTGCGGTAATCCGCATTATTTAACTGGGGTTATTTATTAATTATTTAAAAATTTATTTTTTAATTAAAGTTTGAATCCAGCATATCCAGCAGCTTTTAGACGATCGTCTTCAAGCTGTTTGAATTTTTGACCAAAAGCCCCACTTTTAAAATGCCTGTATACATGATACGCATATCTATTATTTGAAATGTCTCTACCGATAGTTTTATTGAAAAATTCTGTAGCAACTTTTTCTTGATCTTCATCATTCATTCCCTCCAGGGATCTCCTAGCTGGAGTTAGCAGTTCACCAGGATCCCTTCCCCAACTTGGATCAATCTTGTCTCCCTCGCCAAAGAGTCTAAGCATTTCAAGATTTGCATTGTTAATTTTTTCTGAACTTTCTGTTGCAAGCGCACCTTCATATGACTCAAGAATCCCCATGTCTCTTAATTTATCAAAATCAGACTCATGAAGCTGATAAACGGCTCCGGTTGAACCATCTTTCATATAGCCAATTTGATTTCCCTCTAATTGTCCTTCACTATTTTTTCTGATCGCATATCCAACAACTCGTCCTTCTTCATCCTCTGTTTTTATTATTGTTGAACCTTCGAAATTAGGGTCTTTTGTTGCGCCAATTATTCTGATTTTTTTGACTTTTTCCTCTGGGCTCTCTAGAGTTTTTTCCTGATTTTGTTCCAATGCTTCATTATTGTTTTTTTGTTCTTCAAACATATTTTTATTTTACTAATTATATTTTTGTATATTTATAAATTTGTAATAAATTCGTACTTTTGTAGAGAAAATTACTTACGGCTCACAAGATATCCGATAAGAATTGCAACTGCTCCAATTATAACATACCCAAGTCCTGGAATGTTTTTTCCGAAAGTTGCTTCAGTGTATGTTGAAAGTCCAGTCAAAAGATATGTCATTCCAAGAACCATCACAACCGATCCGGCGGCACGCCTTTTCATTTGCCTTGTCCAAGTTTGAACTTTGTGCGTCACATTGTCGCTCACCTTTTCCAAGATGTTCGTGACAAATCCCAAAATCAAGGCCTTGAATCCTTCGTGATTGTTTTCGTTTTTGTGTTTCATAGATTGTTTTCTTCATTATTACTCCCTCGCCCATCGGGAGAGGGCTGGGGTGAGGGTGCATTTTGTCATACTTAGTTTCCCTCACCAGTCCTTCGGACATCCTCTCCCAGAGGGAGAAGAAGATATTGAATTAACTTTAATTGATAAAGAAAAAGACAGGGTTTGACACCCGTCTTTTATTACCTTATAAGTATAGCACATATTTCACCGCTTGTCCAGCCCTGCCTCCCAAGCCTTGGCCAAAGTCTGCACAATTCGTGAACTGGTCACGCCTGAAGTCTTGGATATTTTTGTCATCACCTTTTCAACAACATGTTTTGAAACTTTATTTTTTCTCAAGAGCACATCAATGTTTGGCAAAAGTTTTTCACTCAAAGTGTATTCGTCATTCCACGCCAATTCATCAATGACTTTTTTGCCATCTTTTAAAATCAGTTTTATATCATTAACATCAAGCACTATTTGCAATATCATATTTTTATCTATTAACCTTATCCCAATTGATATTCCACGGGTCAGTCTTGCGTCCTGGGGAAATTTCATCATGACCAAGAATATATTTTATTTCGTATTTGCTTTTCAAATTTTTGATAAGTTGGTTAAGTGTTTCATATTGGGCTTCAGTATATTTGCCGTCCATTGTGTTGATCATCTCAATTCCAATGGAAAAATCATTCACATTTGTGCGTCCATCTGGAACTTTGCTCACGCCAGCGTGCCAAGAAATATTTTTATCCTCAACCAATCGATATGCCGTTCCATCTCTGCTAATCAAATAGTGTGCAGAAACATCATACTGCTTATAGATGCCAATTATCTTGTCCGGGTCATACACATCTCCTCCAAGCGAGTTATATGAGGAATGAACGATAATTGTGTCGATTTTTCTGTTTGATGATTTTGCAAATCCCCAAGAAACCAATTTGTCGACAATTTTTCCAGCTTCTCCACTAGTTGGCGGATTTTGCTTTTCAGATTCAACGACTTTCTCTGGCTGAGCAGACTTTTCCACTGGAACTGGTTCTTGCTTTTTGACGTCCTGGTTTTTTGGCTGTTCAACAACACTCTCTTCAACAGAGGCAACGGGTTGTTTAACGGTTCCCATGTCCTGTGCATTATCAGTTGTCTGCTCAATACTATTTATTGAATTGCTGAATGTGATTTCTTTTTTTTCCAAAAATCCCTTCTTCACAGCAAAAAAATATCCGCCAGCCAAGATGCCAATTGCAATCAAAATTCCCAAAATTGTCCCTATTTTCTTGTTCATATCTGCCTATACCCTATCATATTAAAGCTGAAATTGACAACTATTAATTCAAATTATATAATCTCATTTGTGTGAAAAATTAAACCATCCCCAGGAGGATTTTCATGATTAATAGTTTATTGGCTAAGTTGTTCAAGCACTTTGGAGTAATTCCGGAAAAAATGAGCTCCGAGGATATCAAAAAGCATAACCTCAAACTCCGTAATGATTCCAGTGGAGTGATCCGTTTTCAGTTGGATGATGGACAATAAAGTTTTTTAAAAAATCAGATTCAATGAGTCCACACAATCGAAAGCCACCAAGACATGATCGGGGTGGCTTTTATATTTGCCTCTCTGTATTTTTAAATTAATTTCCAACAATCGTGTCGTTGTTTGTGGTTATCCACTGCTTATACATTGGGTCATTGGGATTTGGAAGTGCCACGCTTTGAGTGTTGTTTTTTGTTTGCGACACTGACCCATTGCTTATTGGAATGTATTCAATTCTTTTTTCAATTTTGGACGAATCTGTTTTTTTGGCTTTCGACTCAGAAACTATTTTGCCAGTTTTATTATTGTAATATGTGATTTTTTGCTTCATGACCACACCTGGCCCACCAGCAATTTTAGAATTGCCCGGATTGAATGAGTCATAGGCTGTGAAGGTTTCATTTGGCGCATTTTTCAAAACATCTTTCATGAAAGCATTCCAAATTGGAGCAGCAACAAAGACTCCATCAGCCCCTGCTTTCATGGGAGCATTGTTGTTGTTTCCTGCCCAGACACCAACCGCGATTGATGGGGTGAATCCAACTGTCCAAGCGTCTCGAAATTCAGAAGTTGTTCCGGTTTTGGCGGCCACCGTGTGACCTTCCAAAATTAGAGGACTGCGAGGACCAAAAATTGGAGTGCGAGCTTTGTTATCTGAAAGAATTGAATTTATTTTTCTGGCAACTTGCACATCTAAAATTCTTTCGGGGGCCAATTCTTGTTTTTCAAAAACTTTTCCTTTGCGATCAACAATTTTCTTTATTGATTGAGCTGGATTGCGAACACCTTCAGTTGCAAAAACTGAAAACGCGCTCGCCATGTCCAAAAGTTTCACTTCGCCGCCACCCAAAACCAATGACAAGCCATATCTCTTTCGATCATTAAGCGTGGTGATTCCCATGCGATGAGCCAAATCAATAACCCCATCAATACTGGCCAAATACAAAACCTTGACCGCTGGAACATTCAGTGACATTGCCAAGGTGCTTCTCATCGGAAGAAGGCCATGAAATTTTCCATCATAATTTCTTGGAATATATGGTCTGCCAGAGCCATCCGGTCCAAAATTTGTGCGGGCATCCAAAATCATCGTTTCCGGTTGATAACCCAATTCAAAAGCATGAGCATAGGCAAAAGGCTTGAATGATGAACCTGGCTGGCGCTGGGCAGTGGCAATGTTGACTTGTCCATCAATTGCAGTGTTGAAATAGTCTTTGCTTCCGACCATGGTCAAAATATCTCCATTTTTGGGATCAATCGCAACCAATCCAGCATTGCTCGCACCGCGCGCAATGTTTCGCACTGCACCTTCACTCACAACTCTTTCTCCAATTTCCTGCATCTGGAAATTAAGTGTGGTGAAGATTTCAAGTCCGCCAGTTTGCAAAAATTCTTTGCCATATTTTTCTTCCAATTGTTCGAGCACAAAGAAAACAAAATGCGGTGCCAAAATTGGATGAGTTAGTGGTTTTATTTTTGCAAGAGTGTCAACCTCGAGAGCTTTTGAAATTTCTTCTTGACTTGCAAGCTCAAGCTCTCCAACTCGCTGAAGAATGTTTTTCTGTCTGGCCACGACCTCTTTGTGATGCGTGTTGTATGGAGAATAATACGAAGGTGCCTTTGGAAGTCCTGCCAAGAAGGCTGATTCATCGAGAGTCAGGTCCTTGGCCGATTTTCCAAAGTATGTCTGACTGGCCATCTCCACACCATACGCATTTGCGCCATAGGGCACTTCATTCAAGTATTGATCCAGAATCTCCTCTTTGGAATAATGCCTCTCGATCTTGAGTGCGAAAATTGCCTCCATGATTTTCCGCTTGATTGTTCTTTCGCGAGTCAGAAATGCGCTTCGAGCCAATTGCTGTGTGATTGTTGATGCTCCCTGACGAACCCCATTATTCTGAATATTAACCTTGAAGGCTCGCATCATTGCAAAAGGATCAACTCCGCTGTGACGATAAAAATTGGCATCCTCAGTCGCTATTGTCGCAAACCTCAAAGAATCTGGAATCTCATCATGTGCTATGATTTTGCGATTTTCTTCGCCATGGATCTCATACAGAACATGCTCTCCTGACTGATCATACAGTGTTGAAGTTTGAGCGATTTTCCTTTCCGCAAGTTGACTAGCTGGAGGTGTGGCGCTCACATAGAGCCACACAAAAACAGCAACTCCAATCAAAGTGATGACCACAACCGAGTCCAGAACACCAAGAAAAATCTGCTTAAAGTAGAAATGGTGAGTTTTTGAATTTTTGGATTTTTTCTCCCCCATAGAGCTTTATTCCTTATATTTTATATATACTCCTTTATACAGTTTAAAACAAATTTTCTTCATAATTCAAACAAAAAACATCGCCAGATAAAGCTGGCGATGTTTCCAAGGGAATATGCAATTACAATAGCCCGCGATCTTTCATAGCCTCGGCAACTCTTTCAACCGCCAAAGAATATGCGCCCATTCGAAGAGTGGTTGAATGTTTCATTTTTTCCTCCCAAACATGAGCAAAAGAAGTTGTCATAATGTTTTCCAATTTTCTCAAAACTTTCTCTTCCTCCCAATAATTTCCATACGCATTTTGCACCTGTTCAAAATAACTCACCACCACACCGCCAGCATTGGCCAAAATGTCAGGCACAACCATAATATTTTTCTTGACCAAAATTGCATCGGCTTCTGGTGTGGTTGGTCCATTTGCCACCTCCACAATCAACTTGGCCTTGATCATTTCCACATTTTCCTTGGTAATTGAATTTTCCAAAGCAGATGGAATAAAAATATCAACTTCGTGAGCCATAACATGCAAATCCTTCATTTTTTCCGCTCCAGCATACCCCAACACACTTCCCGATATTTGTTTATGCTTTGCCACATCAGCAACATCAAGACCCATATAATTCACAATTGTTCCTTTTGAATCACTAAGCGCGACAATTTTGTATCCATTTTTTTGCAAAATTTCTGCCAAATGTGCTCCAGCATTTCCAAAACCCTCGATGGCCACAGTTGCGCCTTTTTTCAAGCCCAACTTTTTCGCAGCTTCTTGCAACACATAGAATGCTCCTTGCGCAGTGGAATATCCTCTTGCCTCGGATCCACCGATTGAACGAGGTTTTCCAGTTATCACACCTGGGAAATGAGCTCCCGAAAGTTTCTCATATTCATCCATCATCCACCCCATAATTTTTGGATCAGTATACACATCTGGCGCTGGCACATCCTGATTTGGTCCAATATATTTATATATTTTTTGAATGTATCCCCGTGAAAGTTTTTCGAGTTCATTTTCAGAAAGTTTTTTCGGATCAACAATCACACCACCTTTTCCTCCACCCAATGGAATTCCCACCACTGCACACTTCCAAGTCATCCAAGCGCTAAGAGCTTTGACTTCAGAAATGTTAACATCCTGGTGAAATCTAATTCCACCCTTAAACGGCCCTCTTGCATCATTGAACTGTGAGCGAAACCCCGTGAAGACCTCAATTTTCCCATTATCCATTTTCACTGGAATTGAAACCTCCAAAATTCTTTGTGGGCTTTGAAGTTGAGCAAAAATATTTTTATCAATATGAATCAATTCCTGCACCGCCCTCAACTGTTCAATTGCATTTGCAAACGCATCATTAGTCATAGCTTTTCAGGCTTTAGCTTCATTAGCTTTTTAGCTTAATGAAGAAATTGCTTTTTTATTAATAAATAAAATCCTTTTTGTTTAAAAATTATAAATTTTAAATTTTTGCTTCAAGCTTATCCCCTGGGGAAAAAATTGCGTACTCGCAACACATACCCTCTAGGGGTATATTACACCTTACTACTTCCGGGTGTCAAATATAATTTCAAGCAAACAAAAACCGGCATTATTACCGGTTTCTACAATTTATAGACTAAATTGTTTCAAAAATATCTAGCAACCGAAATCGCCACAATCCTCATCATCTTCGTCTTCATCTGGCTCAACAAAAGCCACTCGCCCTTTATTATGTATCATATATTTTATACTTAATTAATTAATTAAATAAATACCCATTTAAATACCCACTCAATATACGCCTTTTTCCTATAAATGCAAAATTACTCAAAATTCTCACTCAAAATTTCATTAACTTTTTCAATCTTGTCTTCAGGCTCACCTTTCAAAATTTTTGAAAAATATTCCACCATCACATCTCGACAAACCCTGGAAAGAATTTCCTCAATTTCCGCCTGTTCATAATTATCAGTCAAAAAATCTTCAATATCGTCTTGGGTGAAACTTGCATCCTCCATTGATTGACCTTTTTCAGCAAATGCTTCTGCTGCCATATCCATCATGAGTGCGTTTTTCAATTTTTCCGCGTGCTCTTTTGCCTGCTCAGGAGTCATTTCCAAAACTGCAAAAATTCCAACCACTTTCTTAATTTCATCATCAATTATTTTCATATAAATTTTTCAAATAAAATATTACTTAAATATTATACACGATTCTAAAAAAGAAAAAAGGAGGCACCGTCAGATGACGATTCCCCCTTTTTACACTCAATTTTTGTGATTTATACTTTTTTCAGATGGAGATACTTTTGAGTTTTCCCCAGTTTTGTTTCGGATTTTCAATGCGAGGAGATCCGTCCTTACACCACTGACACACCTCTGGCCTGGAGTAGGATGTAATATCATAATCTCGATTACTTACCAATACGCTGTCTTTATACTCAACCATGCCTGAACGATTTACGCAGATGCCAATTACTGGAATGTAGTTTATGGGGTATTCGGTGTGAAATTCGCCAATTCCAGCAACGACACGGTCATTAGTCGTGCCGGTTGTCATCAACTCCTCAATTCGAAGAACCCATTCTTCTTTCCCGATCGTGAAACGATTCCAGATTTGTCTTTCTGCGATGTCTCCGCTTTTAGGAACTTTTGTCGTAAAGTCATGACGCGCTCCAGGGAAAAACAAGGCCACATTTTGGGAAAAAACCGCTCCAGCATGATCACTGCCAACGACCCAATCAACAGGACCAGGCCAAACTTGACGAACCCTCACTGCCATATGATAGGCGAGAATATAACACAGGTTAGCGTAACTCAATACCTGAAGAGTGTTCACGAAACCATTACTGCATCCACCGGCGGTGAGCGCGGTATGCGGATTGAGCGGATTCGAATTGTCCCTGAGCCAGAAAGCCTGCGGACATGTTTCGAAAATGTAATCAAACTCCTCATTGGATAACAATTCTCCATGAAAAAATTCAACATTCAGAGAACACAATTGCGCAAGCGACATGCCTATAACTGAAATTCTTTTGTTCATTTTTTCCCTCCCTCTTTTTTATTCCGCCAAAGCGGTCCATCTTGTCACCAGGGCAACTTACCGATTTTTTTGAAAACAGATGCATTCAATGCGTCCCTTGCCTGCTCGCAGGCTTTTGCAGCTGCCGAACCAAAAGATGTGCCCGAACATTCAAAGCCGGTTTTAAGCTCAGGATGCCAGGCATAGTTGGTACCGCGGGAATTATTAACAATGGCACCGAAACCATCATCATTAATGCTGACAACAGCCGAGTCCGGACCACCACCCTGTAGCCCAAATCCTGGAATGAGCTTGAATGCTTTTGGAATAATTTCCTTCATTGTCTCAGCTTCTTCCGGATATGTGGCTCCCATAACAAGACCAATCGAAGAATAACCATTTTCGCCGATAACCTCCTCACCCATCTCTTTTATAATTTCGGCAAGCAAAACCCAGGCCTTTTTACCATCCTGCGAAACCATTTCCTGAAGCCTTGAGGCCGGCTTAAAAGATGATTTCGTGACAACAAAAACTCCTTTCCCATCTCTTCTGCACACATTAATAAAAGGGTTGAAGTTAGGAAGATCGATCCAGGGCGTAATAGTAAGAGCATCAACATCGTATGGCGAAAGACCTGAAACGATTTCCCCTTTCTCGTCTATCATATCTATTATACCCAGATGCCCTTCGGCGTATGCCTCTGATGTATCACCGCCGTCTTCACGTTTTCCATCACCGATGCATAGCATGCCAACCGAATTAAGATATTCAACGGTTTCTTCGTAGGCTCGTATGCCCTCGCTTCCATATTTTTCATAGAACGCGAGTTGAGGTTTATAGCACAGAGCATATTCATTGGTCACATCGATAATGGACTTGTTGAAGGCAATGATTGCCTCGGCCACAGCTTCAAAGGTTTCTCCATACATCTTGCCATAATGCGCAAGCAAATGTGGCGGAAAATACTTGAGCTGAGGATCAAGACCCACACACAGATAACTGCGCTTTGCAATTATCGCTTCGATAATCCTGTCTGAAAAATTCTTCATCTTTATTCTCCTTTTCATTTTGATTTGTCCTGCATAAATTTGCGCTTCGCCAAAAAAACAAGAACTTTCAACCCCCTTTTTGAGATTTAACTGCTATATTTTTATTCATATTGTCAAAAAACAACCGCGAAATGCGGTTGTTTAATATATCAAGATATTTGAGTTTTTGCAAGACTGACAATGTCTACGACAAAAATTTCCAAATTTCTGAAGACTTCAGCACTTTACCGAAATGCGTCGCAATTGTTTTCAATGAACACAAATGTTTTTCCTTGTTTGAAGTTGCAGTCAGGTCACTGCAAAACCAAACATTAAAATCCCGCATCATGGCACCGCGCGCCGTGGACTCGCAACAAACATTGGTCATTGTCCCTGTAATTATAAGATCCGTGATGCTTTTCTTTTTTAAAATGCTTTCCAGCTTTGTTTGATAAAAAGCATCGTAACGATTTTTTTCAAGAACGATATCACTTTTTTCAATTTTTAAATCGCTTGCAACATCTGCGCCATAAGTGTTCTTTCGCAGTCCCATCTTCTCAAGTTCAGGAAAAAGCACAGCCTCCACGGGATTTTTTTTAGGATCATAGATATGTTTCGTGAAAATCACTATCATCTTTTTTTTGCGACATTCGTCCGCAAATTTTTGGAGATTTTTCAGAATTTTTCTGGCATTTGCAACCTCAATAACAGCTCCTTTTTTCACGAAATCATTTTGCATATCAATAACCAACAATGCAGTCTTTTTTGGATTTATTTTTTCAAATCTTTTATTCATAATAGTTTGAAATTTACTTTTTATATTGCAAATTTTGCTGATACCAAACCAATGTCGTGAGCAATTTGAAAACATCATTTGTGCGAATATCCTTTCCAGCAACATATTTCGTCTCTTCTTCATGTCCAATAATATCGATTTCCAAATCAACTTTTCGCCAAAGCATTAATTGTTCTCCTGCTTCTTCTGGATTGGAATATTCTTTTTTCAAATCACCAATACGAACTTCGAAGCTTTTAGAAATATTGTTCCAGGTTTCTTTGTCGAAATATTGCCAAAAACTTTCATCAATTGATTCAAGTCTCTTTTTGAATTCATCCAAAATTTTCTCATGATACACGATGTTAGCTGCCGCAGGCAGAGGCTCCTTTGGTCTTTTATAGATATCTTCTGGGAGAATATTTTTGAAAGCTTCACGCAAAATATGTTTTTCAATGCCAGGTTTCACTTGCGCTTCGCGAGGCGTGTTAAGACATTTTTCCACCACATCATTATCCTGAAATGGAGCGCGGGCCTCTATTGCATTTGCCATCGACAATCTGTCATTGGCCTTATTCAAAAAGCCTAAAAACACTGTTGCATAAATTCCCATCATCTTTCTGGTTGAGTCTGTTGTGTCAAAACCATCATAAATATCCACAAGATAGTCAGTGCCCTTCTTGAAATCAATTTTCTCCCTGACATCTTTGGCAAAAAGTTTTTCCACATATCCCTTGCGGCTTAAAACAAGACTTCTAAAACCTTCGGCTGTTGAGCAAGCCTCTTGATCTTGGGCCAATCCTGGAAATTTGTGCCAATATCCCCAATTGAATTCGTCTGCTCCTTCTCCAATCAGAGCCACTTTAACCCCATGAGCTTTCAAATTCCGATAATTTTCATACATACCAAGCTGACGGATACTATCTTGAATGCCCAAAACTTTCACCATTTCTTCAAGGTGATCAAGAAAATTTTCCGGTGTCAATTCAGTTTTGAGAAGTTCCAAGTTGTATCCTTTATCTTTTGCAAATTCGGCAACTTTTTCCGCATTTTCATAATCGGAATTTTTTTCTTGCGCAGAATATGCAATGCATGCCGCTGTCAATTTTTTGTTGTGCTTCGTGAGTTCATCGGCCGCAATGAGTGCGACAACACTTGAATCAAGTCCCCCGCTCAAGGCAACTCCAGTTTCCACTTCAAGTGGCACTCTCTTCCTGATTGCAATTTCCAAAGACATGCGCAAATCTTGTATATATTCCTGTTCTTTTTTATGTTCAGCAATATCATGCAACGGAAGCTTGGCATATATTTCGTGAAGCAAAACATTTTCTTTTTCATTCAAGATCATGACCTCTCCCGGCTTAAGTTGCAAAATATTTTCATATGTTGATTCTCCGATTGGTTCTTCGCCAGCAGCAAAAGTTGCGCCACTTAAAAACAAAGAGGTTACCGCATTAATATCCGGCCTAAAACCGACTTCCAACGCCAACGCTGTTGGCTCAGAAGCGAATCGCAAAACTTCACCGTCGAAGGAATAATACAAAGGTTTTTTTCCGGTTCTGTCTCGCACAAACATTATCTCTTCTTTATTGGAATCTCTAAAAACAAAGGCAAATTGACCATCAAGTCTTTCCAAAACATCTTTTCCATATTCAGCTAAAGATTTGAGCAACACCTCAGTATCAGATTGAGTTTCAAAAGAATAACCTTTCTGCTCGAGCTCTTTGCGCAGTTCTTTATAATTGTATATCTCACCATTGAAAGTGAGCATGCACTGATGATTACCTTCAATGTAATTCATGGCCTTTTCATATTTTTGGGTTCCAACATCAACAATAGCAAGGCGTGTTTGCCCCACTGAAAATTTTCCATCAACACTTTGAATGATCGTCTGCAAGTCAGGACCTCGATGAGAAACAGTTTCCAACATCTGCCTTGTTTCATTTGTTATACTTTTTGTTTTTTCAATATTTCTTCCGCCACCGCCGCCATTTCCACCATAAAAACCAGTAGCTTCAAGACCGCCTTCATACACTCCAGCAATGCCGCACATCATTTCCGGCTTTTGGGATTCCATGTGCTCAAAAAATTCTTTCATTGATTTTGATTTTTATTTTGTTTTTTAAAAGCAAAAAGGTGGGATTCACCCACCTTTTTATTACATTAATTGTAGCACATATTTTTGTTTTTGTCCAGTGAAATTATTTGATTGAAATCACCTCAACATCAAAAATCAAAGTTGCGTTTGGTGGAATTGAAGCTCCTGCTCCACGAGATCCATATCCAAGTTCTGATGGAATTGTAAGAGTTCTTTTTTCGCCAACTTTTGCGCCAATGAAACCTTGTTCCCACCCGGCAATTACCATTCCTTGCCCAATTTTGAATTCAAATGGAGTTCCACGATCAACGCTAGAATCAAATTTTGTGCCATCAGTCAATTTTCCAGTGTAATGCACGGCGATTGTATCTCCCGATTTGATAACACGATCTCCTGTTCCTTCTTGAGTTGTTTTGATTTCCAATTCCATAGGTTTTTTTTCATTATTTGAATTAACACTTTCTTTCTTGGTCGCAACTTCCTTTGTTTCAGCTTTCTTTGTCTCAGGCGCGCTTGCAGGTTTTCCTCCCAGCAAAACATATCCTGCAACAACTGCAGCCACCACGCAAAGAGTGATCAGAATCTTATTGTTCATACCTTTGTATTTTTAAAAAATTATTAAATTTCACATTCCCTATTGTAGCATATATTAAAATTTTGCCCACCCACTTACTCCTCTTTTTTGTTATTCTTTTTTTCCAAAAAATACAAATAACATACATATATAACAACCAATAATTTAACAACATTTAATGGAAACCAAACATAAACTCCCAATTTATCAAAATAAAACCATCCAAAAATAAAACTGAATGTTAGCAATCCCTCAAAAAACCATCTTGGTTTCTTCGTGCTTGCAAAACCATATGCCAGATTGAAAATGAGCAAGGACACATAGGCAAACAAAAGAAAAATCCACACCTTCACTGGCAAATTTCCAGTCACACCAGAAACTTCTTCACACGAACTCCAAGCAGCTTCCCCGTCAATCATGGGACCGCTTATTTCTGAAATCTTCAAGACATCATTTCTGTTCTCAATACCAACATTTGAGAAACATTCTTTTGGTTTTACTGAAAAACTTTTTTGACCAGCAAGAAAGACGCTGTCAGAAAAGAACAACGCCACAAAAAACAGCAGGATCACACCAAGCGCAGGTTTTCTTATCAGTGCCAAAAATTCATTTGCCATACCATTTAAGCTTATTTTACCTTACATATAATGGTAAACCCGTTCCCGCTTGAGCGCAAGAACCCCGCAAGAAAGTACGGTCTTTTTTGCTTTGCTTCTTTTCTTTCGAGGCAATAATGAACGACAGTGAATTCTTAGCGAGCAGTTATAGCTCCTAACTGCGAAGCGTGCCGAAAAAGGAAAGAAGCAAGGCAAAAACACTCACAAAAAAATATTCCAGCTTCGGGCAGGAATATTTCAAAATGCTTAAAAAATGTTTTTGCCAAACTCTCAATGTCTCATCTTCATGTGAGTTATATATATTCTTCCAAAATTTATAAACCTGTCTTCAAGCATTGCCAAGGAAATATTTTTATATCTGACAATTCCAACAGGAATCGCAATCGTTCTTCCTTTCAAGGAAACATATCTGAAAACAACATGCATGTGCCCGTGCATCACTTCATATGCAAAGAAAACAAACAAGATCATCACAAACGAAACATAGGCAAAAATCGCAAGTGGAATCGCCGAGATCTTTTGAGAAATCATCGCTGGAATTTTCTGAACTGCATTCACTGCAACATCCCTGTTTTTCCAAGAAACTTTCCCAGAATTGATTCCGTCGGCAGTCGCTTTGGTCATGCTCAAACCTGCAACTGTTTTTTGGACTGGCATGGATTTCATTTTTGTCCCAAATTCTTGAACAGTAATGATTGTCTGCTTGCCATCAATTTTTCCCTTCACAACAGCCACTCCAATTTCCTCATATTTTTCATTTAAAATATTTCTTTTGTGAGTTTCACTGTTCATCAAAGCTTGATGTTGTTTGGCTGGATCAGAAAAATTGATTGCCAAATTTTCACCAGCAAAAGAATAGTCATAACCAACAACATCAAACCAATGCCATGGCGTGACACCGGAAGGTGAGGTGTGTGCAAAATAATCATTATCAAGCATGTCCTGAGCTTTCTTTTTTGCCACCTCAGAAAGTTTCTGATCAATCGTCAGAGGCAAAATATTACGCTCTGCTCGGTCTTTATTGATAAGTTCAACGACTGAACCACTTTCAAAAAAACTTGCTGACAAACGCAAAAATGGCACTGTTGCCAGCAACACTGCGAAAATCAAGAAACATCCTTTTTTAAGCCATTTTGTTTTCATTTTTGTCTTTGTGAGAGAAAAGAAAAAGGGTGTTTCACCCGAGTGAAACGCCCTTTTCAAGACATCTATACTTCAATTATACTCCTTTTTTAACAAAAAGTCAAGCCAGAAATATTTATGCTTTCTTTTTTCTCCAGTATAGATAAGATCCTCCTCCAAGAATAATTAGCAACAGCCACCAATACCAAGTCATCTGAAAGCTTCCGTCTTGTTGATCAGCTTGTCCAGTCTGATCGCCAAGAACCGATCCATCATTTCCATTTGACTCTACACCCTGATTTGCCTGCTCTGGATTTGTTGTCTGCTGCCCAAGCACAGCTCCTTCTGGCAAGGTTTCAACCCCTTCATCAATCACAACAACTGCGCCACCTTCTTCAATTGGCAAAGTGATTGAAACAATTTTCACATTGCTTCTGTTTCCTGCCTCATCAACAGAGACAAGTTTGTAATAATATTTTTCGCCTAGCTCAACATCGTAGTCAGAAAATGTTTCGTCGCCTTTGTCATTTCTTGCAATGCGAGAAGATGAATTCACATTGAAGTTTTTGCTGCCTCCCCTGTAAATGTAAACTTGATCAATATCTGAATCATTCACATCCCAAGAAAGTCTCACTCTGCCACCATCAAATTCTGGCTGATATTCGGCATCAAGATTGTCCACGCTATCTGGGTCTGTTGTGTCAACCACATTCACAGTTCGCACCACTTGAACTGCATTATTTCCACTTGAATCAACTGCATCATAGGTCACGAAATATGTGCCGGAGTTTGAAGTGTCCACAGTCGAAGAATCAATTGTTGCAACCAAACCAGCATCGTGATTGTCACTCACAGTTGCGCCAGCCTCAACATAAGCAATCGTTCTTTCGACTGTTTGTGGATTCTCACCTGTAAGAGTTATTGATGGAATTGTCGTGTCAACAATTTTCACAGTTCGAATCACTTGATCTGCAACATTTCCAGCAGTGTCAGCATAGTTATAGGTCACGACATATGTTCCAAGTACAAGCGTGTCGACTGCGTCGCCACCAACAATTGCATCGCCACTTCCATCGACATTGTCTGTCCAAGTTGCTCCTTGTTCAGTGTATGTTCCAGCATATTCAATTATTATCAACTCATCTCCCGTGCGAGTGACCACTGGTTTTGTTGTGTCGATCTTCACAGTATTGCTTGCAGTTTTGATTGCTTCAGTATTGCCAGCGTTGTCCACTGAAAAATATTTCACAGTATATATCCCCTCAGCTGAAAGCATTAAGGAATTTCCTGAAGCAGAACTCGTGGTCGGATCAGAACCATCAGTTGTATAATAAGTTGTTTTGCAACCACTACCAGCAACATCGGAGCAAGTCAAATTAACAATCACATCAGTGTTGTGCCAAATTCCATCAACATCATCTGCTGTCACAGGAGCCGTCATTGGAGTTGAGGTTTCTGAATACGGATTTGTTGTTTGCAGATTTCCAGCCAAGTCATGAATATTTTGCACGCCCCATTCTTGCTCAGGTGAAACATACCAGGCAGGATTTGTGAAAGTTATGGCTGCAGTTTTTGTTGGCATGTCATAAGAAATGGTTGCGTCTCCAATAAGGTCACCGCTTCCACTAGCTCCCGGCCAGTTGTTCAAAAAGTAATTGGCAGGATTCTCAGCTTCATCTTCTTTCACATTCTCATTAAAGACAGCCTGAAAGCTTGTGGCGCTTGGTCCTGGAGTTGGAAAAACAAGATCCACTGTCGGCGATGTGTTGTCGACAGTAACACTTACAACAGAAACAGAAATAGTGTTGTCTTTATTATTGGCTGCATCTTGTGCTTCTAGGCGTATCGAATAAACACCATTTGGCACCAAATTGGTGTTCCAACTCAACAAAGACTTATCCGTAAAGGAGGTTGCGTCATTTACTGTGCCTGGACCAGCTACGACACTGTTGGAACTGTCTTTAATAACAAGATAATAATGATGCGGGTTTTCATCCGTCACTGTTCCTCTCATATCAACAATCCCAGAAAGGAATGCTGCGGATGCAGGCGCAGTGATTTCAACAACGGGTGCGGTTTTATCAATATTGTTTACAGTTGCCAAGGCTGTACCTGTGTTTCCAGCTTCATCAGAGAATTCAAAAGTAAATGACCCATTGGTATTGAAAGTATGACTCAGTGATCCACTGTTATTTGTTACGGTAATTGTTTCGCTCGGAATAAGAGTTGCGACAACATTACCATTGGTCAGTGCTGTTGTACTGTAAGTTATTGATGCTGTTGGCGCAACTGTATCAATTGTGACATTCCAAATTGAACTCCAGGCACTTGTGTTTCCAAATGAATCAATTGCGCGAACTTGCCAATACCAAGTTCCGTCTGAGTCTCCAGCAGAATGAATCATTGATTCAGAAAGGATTCCCGAATGCCAAAGATCATTGATCAGGATCTCGCCCGCTTCGGTTGGATCCATTGTTTTTTGATATTCATAAGTCACGGTTGAGACATCAACTGAATCATCCCAATTAAAATCAAAATCATTAGTTGAAATATGAACCAAATTTGGCGAACCATTTATTGGCACTGTCGGCGCAGTTGTGTCAATTGGAACATACACCTTCAGAGGATAATTATCCACATTGCCAGCAACAGGCATGTAAACAGAATCGCAAATTCCATTAGAATTCGCATCGGCGCATGTGTTGGAAAAACCAGTTTCTGCTGGATTTGTCCAAAAATTTCCTCCGATATAAGGACCACCTATAATATTAGTGCCCGCAATGAGCGCAGTGTTCATTGTTGAAGTAGAGTGCACAGTTGTAAATATATTATTATTGTTTTTTATATAGTTATTATAAATTACATTTCTCATGTTGGGCGTATTAAAATATGAACCTGGGTCCATAATAAAGCCACTGCTTCCATTATCGGTTATGTGGGAATTTTTAATAACATTATCACTGGCTCCCAACATTGAAATGCCACCGATAGCATTGTCATCAATAATACTATCCTCTATTCTTGTAAAACTTGAAGATTTTAAATAAATACCCTGTTGTGTTGCATTATTTGATTCACTTCTTATGATTGTATTTCTATTGGAATACTCCAAGTAGAACCCTGAACCCTCGCTGGAATCTGAAACCACTCCATCAAAAATATTATCTGAAGAATAGAATAGTTTTATATTTCCACCTCCGTAAAGTGGGTCCCTATTCCAATTTCTAACAGTTAAGTTTTTTACAGTCACTCCACCACTAGCAGCACCAAGCAATAAACCATTTGTGGCTACTCCATTTCCCTCCAACACAAAACCACCACCATCCAGAGTTATATTTTTCGCAGCTATTTCAATACAGGATGAAGTTGCAGAATTGAGGATATTTGCAGTAAGCGTATAGGTGGCACCGGCAACATTTAAAACATTTTTAGTGCTGCACCCTGTTATATTATAACTTCCTGCTGATACAAAAAATATTGTGAAGTGATCAAGTGCAACATCAACATCATCACTTTTTACTTCAACATCTGCAGCTGGCACTGTCTCAGCATTTTCAAGTTCTGCAACATTTTCAGCAAATTTAACTTCAATATTTTCTTGATTTTTTGGTTTTGGCAAGGTTAAATCATATTCAAAAGTTCCATTCTCCATGGTTGAGGTGATGTCATATGCCTTGTTTGAAAGTGCGCCAAGAGTTGGGACTTGCTCATCTGTCAAAGTGATTTCTTCAATTGAAAGTGTTCCTGGATTTTCGGGCAAGCTCGTGAAAGTCACAATGACTTGATCATTTTGCGGAGCCGTGTAAGTTTTTCCCAGCTCAACACTTGCATTTGTCACAGCCTTGTCGCCATCAATACTCCAAACTTCAACCGGGGTTTCAGTTAATGTTTCTTCTGTGACTATTTTTGTATCTATTGACTCTTCTTGCAAACTTGAATTCCCGGTTGCGGATTCCAGATTATTAGTTTCAGGAAGTTCTATCTCAATGTTTGCTTCTATTGGATCAATAATTGTCTCGGTTGGAATTGTTGTATCTACTGGATCTAAAAGTGTTTCGTTTGTAATTGCAGGAATTTCAGTTTCAACTTTTGAAACTTCATTTTCAACAACTTCCTGAGAAATAGGTTCCATCTCTGGTTCAACTGTTTCAACTGGAGCAACAACCTCAGGTTTTATCTCAATAGTAACAGGTGTCTCTTCAGGCTTTGCCTCGACAACAATAGGTTTTTCCTCGGTTTTTGCAGGAGTCTCTTCTTTTGGTGCTGGAATTTCTTCTTTGGGTGCTGGCTCCTCTTCTTTTGGAATGGAAATTTCTTCAACAACTAATGCTGTTTCTTCAGCAGCAAAAACTCCGGTTGGCGCAAAAAGCAAATTAAAAGAAGTCATCTGCACAAGAAAAATCGGCAATATCACCATTGCATAAATTTTTCTGATGAGTCTTACATCTTTTTCACTTCTTTGTGCGCGAAACATTCTTTTGATCGTTTTCATACTCTTGTTGTTATTAGAATGATTTAATGCATATTAAAAAATAAAGATTACTATATTTTCAGCACTCACTCGGAAGTGAAAGATTACTTTCACTTCTCTCACTTCGTTCGAAAATAAAAAACCGACCAAAAGAAACTTAGCTGGAAGCTATGCTACCTTTGATCGGTTTTTGAATATTGTGATTTTTAGTCACCCGCATTTTAGTGCAATCAAAATTTAAGACAAGCACCCCAATACTTGTTGATCCACTGCCCAACTTTGATGTTTTATAAGTCTAGCACCAATTCAAAGCCTGTCAATTTTGCAAATTACTCTTGTATTTGCATATTAATCACATATACATACAAAAGAATTATTGTTTTATTGCAAATCCTAGAAGTCCCAGCTTCCATTCATGCTCGATGATTGTGTATAATTCACCACTGTACTCTCAAAGAAATTGCTCTTGTCACTGTTTGTGTCTTGAAGCCTGTCCAAATGTTTATATGGATTTGTCACAGCTTCAGGAAACAGTGGTGCAATGTTGAGCATTGCCAAACGATTGTTGGCAAGCCAATGAGTGTATCCTTGAGTCGTCTCGCCATTAATTCCAGGAATGCGGTCGCCCAAAATGTGATTACTCCATTCAATTTCTTGTTCGACAGCCGTTTTCATCATTTCTTTGATCACCTCTTCATCATAAATTTCAGGAAACTCACTGTGGATTTCTCGAATGATGTTGGCAAAGATTGTGATGTGCGTCAGTTCATCGCGACGAATGTATGCAATGACTCTGCCCGTTGCCACCATTTTCATTTTGTCGACCAAGGTCTCAAAGAATGCAAAACCATTGTAGAAATAGATTGATTCGAGCAAGAAATTGGCCACAACCGCTCTGAAAAAATTCTTGTCGGATTGATCGGCAATAAAATCTTCGTAGATCTGTCCAATATATTTGTTTCGCCCAAGCAAGACATCGTCAGTTCTCCAAAAATAATAAATTTCGTCGCGCTCTTTGGCGTCAACCACTGATTCCATGATGGTTGCATATGATTGAGAATGAATTGCTTCTTGATACGCCTGAATCGACAAGATTAGATTAACCTCTGGCGAAGTGACAAAATCAGATAGATGAGGAAGATTAACAGTCTGAATTGAATCCAGAAAAATCAAGAACGACAAAATCCCTTTGTATGCTCGCTGCTCCTCAAGTGAAAGATCAGAGTGAAACATTCGCGCATCATCTTTGAGCCCTGAAACCTTTTCCGGAACCCAAAAATTTCCAATCATCACTTGATACAAAGATTTCGCCCAAGAATATTTGATTGTGTTCAAATTAAAAAGCCCAGTGGTTTGACCCTTGATAATCGAACGAGCATTGATCTCATCATTGCCCTCAGGATTGAACATCAAATTCATTTTCATTTTTTCTGTCATATATGCGAAACTCAATAATATGAAATTTTTATGCGAAATTAAACTCGAATCCCTTGTTTTATGACTGAAATTTTTCGTGGTCACACGCAAAAACGCGCAAGAGACAAAAAATTTCAGATAAAACAAAAGTTCTCAAACAGTAATTTCTTAAAAAATTTATATTATTAAGTTTTTTAATTTATACATTATAAAGCTTGTCAGCACAATTACTTTCTTTTGAGGCCATCCACAGCGACAGCGAGGACGAGCAAGCAGTCATAGTTCCCGACTGCGAAGCGTGCTGAGAAAGAAAGGTAATTGTGAGGACAACATGCCACATGAGATTTTTATCCAGAGCAACTAACGCAATTATCCTTCACCTCGCCGGAAAGACTTCGCACATAATACACAGTTTTGATCCCTTTTGACCAACTCTTAATATAATATTCATAGAGCTGTGCCGGGCTAACTTTCGAAGGGTCGATCATCCATTCAAATGAAATTGACTGATCAATCCATTTGTACAGAACCGCCATCATATCAATCACTTCATTCATGTCCATGTTAATATATTCCTTGTAGAACCAGAAATTTTCCTGATTTAGATGTGGCGCCACGCGAACTGTTGGAGCTGAAAGATTTGTTTCCACAAAAAACTTTTTATAAATCGGAAGAAGGGCCGCCGTTGTTCCCACAACTCCAGCAGTTGAGGTGTTTGGGGCTGGCGCAGTGTTGTACGCAAAGCGAACTCCAAATTCTTTCATATCAGCAAAAAGTTTTTTCCAAGCTTCTCCGTCTTTAGTATTTTTCTCAAACCATGCCAAATCTTTATCAAGAATTTTTCCTTTGGAATATTCACTACCGTCATATAAAGGATACGATCCTCTTTCCTTGGCCAAATCAACAGAAGCGCGATATGTTGCCAATGCATATTTGGAAAAAAGTTCGTCAGTAACAGTTCGTGCTTGCTCACTGTCATACGCAATTTTGTTGACTGCCAAAAATTCAGCCAAGCCAAGGTATCCCAAACCAACTGAGCGATACCTCATGGCAGTTCGACGAGCTTCTTGGATTGGATAATAATTCATCGTGATCACATTATCCAAAATCCTCATGGCAATTGGAAGAACTTTCTCAATTTCTTCTTGAGTGTTAACCTTGGCCACATTGATTGAAGCCAAATTGCAAACCACGGTATCACCTGGTTCATATTTGATCAGGATTTTTCCATCCTCCAAAGTTTCTTCAACAAATTTTGAAGCGGAAGTGTTTTGACAAATTTCAGTGCAAAGCTGTGAAGAATAGATGTTTCCCGCATGTTTGTTGGGATTGGCACGATTGACAGTGTCACGAAAGAAAACATATGGCATTCCCGTTTCAACCACCACTTTCAAAAATCTCTTGAAAAGCTCTTTGGCTTTGACTGTTTTTTTCAGGGTTATCCTTTCATCTTTTTCAAGAATTTCATAGAACTTTTCAAATTCTTCACCGAAGCAATCTTGCAAACTTTTTCCATGCAATTTTCGAACTTCATATGGATCAAACAAGGTCAAATCTTGATCGGCAGTCAAACGCTTCATGAAAAGATCTGGCACTGAAATTGCTGGAAAAATATCAAAAGCCTTGCTGCGGATGTCCCCCGTTTCTGTTTGCAAATCCAAAAAATCATAAACATCCAAATGCCAAATGTCGAGCGTCACTGAAATTGCTCCCAAGCGAGAACCCAATTGATTGACCGCAATCGCTGTGTCATTGATAACTTTCACCCAAGGATTAACACCCCCAGACATTCCAGCCACATTGCGAATGAAAGATCCGCGCGCGCGAATGTTTCCCAGATACACCCCGACACCACCGCCAAATTTTGAGATCTGCGCAATGTTTTCAATTGAATGATAGATTGCTCGAAGATCATCATCCACATTCAACTTGAAACAACTTGAGAGCTGATGAAATGTGGTGCGAGCATTCATCAAGGATGGCGTGGCCAAGGAAACTTTTTGCTCAGCGCAAGCCAAATACATTTCAATCGCAGTTTTCACTCTCGTCTCCCTGGCCTCAGGGATGGCCATGAACAAGCCCACGAAAAAATACATTTCCTGTGGAAGTTCTTTGACAATCTTGTTTGGATTCAAGAGATATCTTTTTTGGAGTGAAAGAATTGTGGTATATCCATAACTCAAATCCAAAGCCGAATTGATACTTTTGGCCGCCAGCAAAATATCCTCATCAGAATATGCCTCGCGAAGCTCTTTGGCGTATAAACCTTTTTCAATGTATTCATGAAACAGAGCCAACACCGCCTCTGGAGAATAAATTTTTTCATGCGTAATGTTTCGATTTCGAATCGCTTCCTTGTACAGATTAAAAAGTGCAATTCTCCCAGCAACTTCTTGCCAATGAATGTTTTCAACAGTCACCAAGTCAATGCAAGTCTTTACTAGCAATTTGTTAATGTCAGATGTTTTGATCTCATCAACAATATTTTTCTTGAAAGCCTCAATCAAATCTTCAAATGAACAATACATCTCATATCCAACCACCGCTTTTTCAAAAACAGCCTTAATTTTATTAATATCAAAAAGTTCCTTTTTCCCATCAGCTTTTGTCACCTTCATTGAGTTCTTTTCAAACTGCTCCACCAATTTTTCTTTTTTCTCTTCGCGTTTTTCATTTTGCTTGTTTCGATAAAGAATATACGCCTTGGCCGTTTCATACATCCCCTCTTTCATCAAATTCTTCTCCACGAAGTCCTGCACCTCCTCAACCGATGGAATGTGCATTTCAGAAGTTCCCGCCACATGCGCAGTCAAATCAGCCACCACATCATCAACCATTCCAGGAATAAATTCTTTATTGGTCACAGCACGGGCATCACAGGCCAAACCAATTGCATGTTCAATTTTGCTTCGATCAAATTCAACCACTTCATTGTTTCTCAATTTGATTTTTTTGATAATCATTTTTTTGTTTTTAACCCGTGAAATTATTTCGTACTCGAAATACTATTTAACTGGGTTTTTAATTATTTTTTACATTTATACACAACATGTAGTGTATGGTTTCAATATTTTACCACAAGATAAAAAAACAGACAATGTTTCCATTGTCTGCAATTTAATGCCCAAAGCAAGCAAAATTTTCAAAGTTATGCACAGATTACTGGACCATGCACAATAAATGATCTCACGGAGCAAGGGTTGCTTTTTTGATTTGCCTGTTTTCTTTCGAGACTATAATGAACGACAGTGAATTCTTAGCGAGCAATCATAGATCTTCGATTGTGAAGCGTGTCGAGAAAGGAAACAGGCAAAGCAAAAATCTCAAGATTAATTCTTCAAATACTTATCAAAAAAATCTACGATTTGAGATTCATATCTATTAAATTCATCGCCACCATGCCCCGCATTTGGCAAGGTGATGAATGTCACTGGGACATTTGCAACTTGAAGTTTATCATGAAAATCCTGGCTTTGCTTGATTGGAATTGTCTTGTCTTTTGTTCCGTGCAAAATCAAAAATGGAGGATCTCCTTTTGAAATATAATTGACCGGGCTTGCTTTGACCGCATTTGTGCAACTCGACAAGGCAATATCACATCCGATATATTTTGATTCAACAGAATTCGCAGAATTTGATGGCAATCCCGCATCAATCCTATCATTGGTCAAAGTTGAAAAATCAACAAGCCCAAATTCATCAACAACAGCTTGAACTGCACTTGAATACTCGAGATTATCTCCAGCATCAAAATCTTTCGTGTCTCCAGTGGTTCCAAGGAAAGAAACATAATATCCCCCGGCGCTTCCACCCATAGCTCCAAAATTTTCTGAATCCAAATTATATTTGTCAGCATTATCCCTGAGCCATCTCACCGCAGATTTCACATCTTGATTTCCCGCAGAGAAAACAGCTTCGCCACTCATTCGATAGTTTAATGAAGCAACAACATAGCATGCATCTGTCAAAAATTTTGTCACCACTGGATACTTATCCCCTTCCTTGAATGCTCCTCCGTGAATTTTTATTATCAATGGATGTTTTCCCGTGCAAGTTTCAGCCGGAAAATACAAATCCAATTTAACAGCCTCACTATCCACACTTGAATATTTCAAGTCACGGATAACTTTTTGATCATTCACCAAAGTGCAGTCTCTTGGGCACAAATTCTGATTATTTTTTTCAGCCAAATCACAAACCCCATCGCCACACTTCTTATTGGTAACCTGAGATTTTTCAATATTCTTTTCACTTAAAATATTATTTACTTTGGCAGAATCATCTTTTTGCACAATAAAATATACAGCAACACCAGTAACAACAAAAATACTTGCAACTATAAAAACTAAAACTTTCTTATTCATATTCTTACAATAAAAGTTATCAAAAAAAACTATTTCACCTCATAGACCAGAGTCACTTCAACCTTGATCTCATTTTGCCCTGTTTTGATTTCTGGTGCAGGCAATGACTCTTCGCCACCAGAAGCCAAATCCATCTTCGCATTTGAATACATTGGATACACTGGAGAATCTGAATTTTCAGTCACATTCTTTATTTCACCAAGCTTCATGCCTGATTGATTGGCGATTAATTTTGCTTTATCCTTAGCTTTTTCAATAGCCATCTCCCTAGCTTGATTCTTCAGTGCATATTCATCATCAATCGTGAAAGCGACATTTCCAATTTGATTTGCACCCTCCTGAGTTGTTTTTGCAATCACATCGCCAATCTTGTTCAGATCTCGAATCTTCAAATCCAGATTTTGCGAAACTTCATAGCCAATCAATTCCTGTCCTCTGCCTTCAGTCCAATTATAAACAGGATTCAAAGCGTAATTACTAGTTTTGATATCATTTTCTTCAATTCCAAGCTTCTTTAGCTCACCAATAATTCTATTCATTTTATTTGTGCTTTCCTGGGATGCCTCAACCGCCATGCTTTTCGTTCCAGTCTTGAGTCCAACACTAATATTGGCAATATCGGCCTTAGCATAGACAGTTCCAGATCCAGAAACTGAAAAATGATCTTTTTCTTTTGATTTGTTTGCGGTTACCAAGGCCACAATAACGATAGCCCCAACGGTCAATGTTAAAAGTGCAATCAACAATGCATGAATTTTTTGCATATTTTTTACCATTAAAATTATGCCTTCATTATATCATAAAATACAGAACGAATCTTATTTCACTAATAAAATAAAAACACCACGAACAAACCTCAGTGTTTTTAAATTTTGAGCCCCTTGTGCAATGACGTTCGAACTGGGTTTATGCAAAAATATCTAGCTTTATAAAAAATAAAGGCCGTTTCCCATTCGGGGCGGCCTTTGGTTATGTTTCTTCCCTGCCTGTTTTCAGGGCAAACACAGCTTTTCGTCAGAAATGATTAATAGGAAGTGGGGATATCAGCGAACGTCTTCACGGTTTTCCTACTGGGAGGCAACAGATTGCAACACAGGAAATATATGCTGGATACATATAAAAGTCCAGATAAATAAAGAAGAAATGCAGGTGTACTTAATGGAAATGAGACCAAACCTATCAAACTTATCATCCTGATGAGCAATAGAATAGAATCATTGCGGATACTATTCGCAAAACCCTCCCTAGTGTTAGTTTTGACCAGATGGTCATAGATAATAAAAAAGCCTATTCTGACTAGCAGAAAAAACGTCAGCCAAGGCCAACTCTCCGGCAATTTCCAATCGTTTTTTTCGAAGGCAATTTTCGATCCCAGTTCGAGGCAAGTGCTCAAGACAAGCATGATTTTAGCTATCCAAAAGCAATTCAGCCCTATACGCCCATGAATGAAATCGGAAATTCTTTGGAAAAAATCGTCGATCAAGGAATTATCTATTTTTCTTATGTAGAACATCATCTAGCAATACCTCCTGTTTTTTAAATGTACAACTAAAAACAATACTAGTTAAAAATTTTATTGTCAACATTAATACATAAAAAAGCCAGGGTTTACGTACCTGGCCAGTCTGAAAGACTTTTTACGGTGATTTCTCACGATTAGATTGTAATGAACTCTTCGGCAACATGAGCTTTCACTGCAGGCTTAGCAGGAACTTCTTCCACCGCTTTCTGTGCCTCCACGAAAGAAGTTTTCCACACGGGAGTGATTTCTCTTAATGTGGCTTTCATTGTGTAACCAAAACGCTTGCTCCATTCATCATGGATAGGTTTGATTATAGCCTTTGCTTTTTCAACAGCATCAGCAACGGTGCCTGCCTCGAATTCCTCTTCGATTTCACGGTAGGGATCAGAATCAGATCCTCCATCACTACTTACAACTCCGCGCAGTTGATACATTTTCTTTTCCATGATTTCTCATCCTCCTTTTATGGGTTCTATTTTTTGTGCATCGCGAGTAATATTTTCAAAAAAATTCCGATCATATGGATCAGTATATTCTCTCAACTTTTTCATCACTTCTTTGTCGCGCCAGTTTTTGGGCAAAAATATAACATCGAAATTATGGATTTCCAGAGGTTCCACTATCTTATTGAACATATCCCGTGAAATTCTCAAAACTTCCAGCATTATACTGAGTCTCTTCTCACGAGGAGAAAAATAATGCCAGAAATAAGCATCCGGATCGTTAACTGCATAAAGCAATGGATTCATTTCAGCCATATAGAACCTTTGAGCACTTTCAATGAAAGTTTCTTCGTCAACTTCAACGAAAAGATCCACATCACCACCTGCTCCATTTCTTGCCATTGAGCCGAACAAAAAGAATGTGAATTGTGGGAAAAAACTGACCAGTTTTTGAATAGATGCAGTGATCTGATTAAGATACAGATATCTCATGTTGCCTCTCCTTTTTTATCCTTCGTTTGGGATTATGAATCGCAAAAGCGATTATTTATTAAGGTAATAAGATATAGTATTATAAAATTTATTTATTGTCAATACATCCAAACAAAAAACAGCTCTACAGAGCTGCTTTTCGATAAAACTGAGCGGGTAGGGTTAGAATTCCGCGTCGCCTTCGCTCCTTGTCCAGGGTCGCACTGAATCCTCATATTTTTATTCTGCCCGTTCGATTCTCGCGTCGCTTGTTCGCCGTCGCTCACAATCTCCTTGCCCGCGGTGGTGCTAAATGTTCGTATTCCTCAAATTTATCGGCGTTCGTTGCGAAAAATCTCTGCTGAAATTTTCCTAACTCACTGCCACCGGTTCGATTCCCCCTACCCGCACAATAATGAAGGGGGAATCCTCCTCACCCAAACCT
>CAYVME010000009.1:0-31540 GCA_964452415.1 uncultured Bdellovibrionales bacterium | reverse complement strand
GGAGGAAAGAAAACTCTCGCACGGAGAAATGTGTGCGACAAACTGCTGACTCACTCCACTAAAATTTACACTGCGTGCCTTCGCCTGCTGACGGGCACTACGTTTCAAAATTTCTTAACGCTCCACTCGTTGCAGATTTGTATCGACACATTTATAGCGCGAAAGGGGTTCGGGATTCAAGAAAATAGGCTTACAAAAATCTTACTATTCCATACCCCTTAAAAAAGCCTCAATCAAGGCATTTTTTGCTTGCAGGAAATCAACCATTGACTTTTTAACTGAAAGAGAGTATAATATAATATCTGGCTGAAATATTGCCAGTATATCAAATAATGGGTCGTAATGAACCCTCTCAAAGGAGAAAATCATGAAACTCAAGAGAACAAGTTTGTTATTTGAAAACAGCACCAAGGATGCGATTAAAAAAGATCCCCAGATTCAGCACTCAAAAGGGCTCAAAAGTGCGATGCATTTTATTAACAATGCTTTAATGGTCAACTTCGGTTTCAGTGAGAGTGCTGATTATTTTGCAGTAGATAAAAGTTCAGCCGATAAATTTCTTTGTGCTGGACACGCTGAAAATAGATTTTTGGTTGAAGCATTGAGTAAATCAACCCGGGTTTCCTCTGTTGTAATAGTACTGCTTCTGAAATATGTAAAGGTTAAAATGTATTTTTATGAGAAAAATGTATGCATTTTCGATATAGATGTGACATTTGATCTTTCTCATGGGAAAAACTGTGGTTCTAGTTTCGGGGTTAATTCTCTTGTTGGTAAATAAGGAAAGTTGAAATCAAATGGCTTGCGAATTGTCTAACGACTTTCGCAAGCTTTTTTTATTTCTAAAAAACTTCTACATTTCCCTAAAAAGCTAATGAAGCTTATGAAGCTGAAAGCTATTGCAAAAGCTGTTTAAGCTCCTCAACCTCATTTTGCGTCAGTTCTATTACTCCAGAGAGAAAGTCTGGCAGGGAGGATTTTTGGCTGCTCTGAATGAGGATGTTGAGCAAGCCGACGAGGATTTTCTTTTGCTCCAAATTGAGAGACATGAAAATCTTTGGTTGCATTTCGTACAAAGTTTTCAAGGTTTTTTTGAGATTCTCACTGGCGTCGCTGGGGAGAATCTTTTTTTCTTCATATTCAGCCAAGAGTTCAATTGCAAAACCTTTCAAAAACGGTCGTCTTTTGATGCGAAGAATGTTGGCCAATTTTTTTCTAAGGAACTTGAACTGCGAATCGCTTCGAGTTCCGGCAATCAGGGCCACTTGGTTTTCAGTTTCGGCGCTTTGAAAACCGAAAGCATCAAAGTATTGGCTTTCGACAAAAACACTGTGATAGAATTGTTCACCTTTGTTTTTGATGGCAGTTGGTTCTTTCCATCTTTCTTTATGGTCTGAGTTGAGATAATAATATCGAGATGGTTCATTGTTGAGTCGCTGATTCCAACGAATATATGAAACAAAAAATACTGTACCAGTTTTTTCATGAATAAGCTCGAATTGTTCACTGTCAGCAATGAAATTTTTGTAATCAATTTCAAGGTCATTAACGATGATTTTGAAATGTCTTTTTGAATTGAGCGCCAAAAACCAAGCAAATTCCTTGAGCAAAAAGTCTTGAAATTTTTCTTCCAGTTGGGGAGCGGTGAGTCCAAAAATGCCCGAAAAAGTCACGGTGGTTCCAGGGTTTTCGGTGGTTGCTTTTGGAACTGCATTTACGCCCGTATAAAGATTGATGTTTTCTGCGTTGGCATAGATTTCATAGGTCAAATTCTGGTCATCTTTTTGATAGACAGTTTTCCAACTTGCGTTTCGCGCAAAAGTGAAGAAAGTCAGTCTTCCAATTCCATTTTTTCCATGGATGGCCGAAAGATTCTTTTTGAGCTTGTTTTCAAGGGCTTTTTTTGATTCAAAAAGCGGTTCAAATTTTTCCTGCAATTTTTCATGTGGAATTCCATAGCCATTGTCACTGATGGAAATTTGCTCGATGTTGCCAAGTTCATTGGCGTTGTAATTGATTTCTATTTTATCAGCTTGAGCATCAAAGCCATTCCAAACATATTCCACAATTGATTGATGTGGGGCATATTTTTTTAGTGCTGCTCTGATTCCTTTGGATGTGATCTGGATTTTCGGCATATCAGTATTATTTTAAATTATGATTTCTAAGCTTTGCGAGCTTGTTCTCTTTCTCGGCACGCTTCGCAATCGAAGAACTATGATTGCTTGCTCGTCCTCGCTGTCGCTGTGGATGGCCTCTAAAGAAAACAATCTCACTCAGCATAATCGTCACACCTGAAAGCTAGAAGCTGAGAGCTGTAAGTTGAATTTAAAGTATCGGGTAAAGAATTTTAGTTAGAGCGAGAATAAAATAATCAATAAAATGCATTTTGAATTTCTTAGATTCAAATGGGGAGGAGTCAGTTTTCCAGGCAGTGATAACCTTTTCCAGATCTCTGATAAGTTTTTTGTCTGTGAAAAAAAGTCCAACTTCAGAATTGATGTTGAATGATGCCAGGTCGATGTTTTGTGATCCAATCAATCCTTCCTGCTTGTCAATCAAGAGAAGTTTGGCATGGATCATGACTTTTGTTTTGAAGAAGGTGACGCCGATTTTTTGCACATCTTGCATGTAGCGATAGTTGACCCGATTCATGAATGGCAAATCAGCTTCGCTTGGCAGGATGATTTCAACCTTTACGCCTCGTCTGACAGCATTGTCCAAAACTGAAATAAGCCAGCGTGGGGGAGTGAAGTATGGAGTGGCAATCTGAATTGAATGCTGAGCCTTGGAAATTTTTTCGATGTAATGATCTTTGAGGGTGTAGATGTTTTTGCCTGGAAGATGTTCGATTAGCCAAAATTTAAAAGTGTATGACAATTTCTTTTTGCGCATCGCCAGAACTTTGGATTCTTTGCCACCAGCCATTTCATATGTGTAAGCAAATGATTTGAGAAGTCTTTGTGCTACTCGACCTCCAAGCTTCAATTGCAGATCATGCCAGTTGAAAAATCTTTTGCCAATGTTGACTCCGCCCATAAAAGCAATTTTCTTGTCAATGATCAGAATTTTTCTGTGAATATGGCGGAGCCAGTGTGAGAAAAACAAAACTTCAACCCCCGCTGATTTCAGGAGGTCGAGCGTCTCCTTTCGAATTTCCTTGCTTCCAAATGCATCAGCAACCACAATCACATGCACCCCACTCTTGGCTTTTTCGGCCAATTTTCCAATGAAGTCATGACTTTCAGTGGTGTCATCCAGGAAAATGTACATCTCCAAAAAGATGGATTTCTTGGCTCCATCGATGGCTTCAATCATTGCATCCCAAGCCGAAAAAGAAGTTGTATATAATTTATATCGCATATTATAAGTGTATCATATAAACGAAAAAAAGTGCCAATGTGCAAGATGTTGATACGGAAGCCTGAAATTGTTCATCTTTTACTTTTTTGAAAAGTTTGGTATAATAAAAAGGTAAAGAAATCAAAAAAATAAAATGAAAATAAAAAAAGAAACATCAAAAAAGGTGGTCAAAAAAACAACCAAGAACGCGACTCCAAAAAAGAAGGTGGCTTCAAAAGTTCGCACTGTTTCCTTGACTAAGAGAGTTACAAAGGAAATAAAAACAGCAACTTCCAAAAAAAGAGTAATCCAAGCTGGAAAGCAGAAAACAAGAACTATAGCAGCACCAAAAAAATCTGAATCACTTGCGAGAAGAAATCGTATTATTGCATACAGAGCCAAGAGACTTTTGTATATGGTTTTGTCAGTGACGCTTGGGGCTTTGATTGCAAGTTTTGTTCTGGGTTTTATTGAATTGATCTATCTTAAAAGTATCTTTCGAATGGGTGCAATTCCAGTGACACATTCATTTCTTGGGATGCAACTCTTTGTTGAACCAATCTTTTTTGTTTTGATTTTTGGTTTGGGAGTTGCCTTGGGTGTCTGGCTTGGATTCTGGGGTTGGAGGGTTGTATATATCGAAAAACGCCATCGCATGTTTCAAAAAAAATAAAAGAGCATTAAAACCTCAGTGCTCGCACTGGACCCTTTGGGCTCACGAGGCAAGCCTCGGGTTTTAAATCTTTTGTTATCGTCACTCGCTCGGAAATGTTCGTCTGCTGACGATCATTTCGCTCACTTCGCTAGATAATAGATTTCAAAAGTCCCCTTGGTGGGACTTTTTTTTATTGTCTTATGTTGGTATAATGAATTCATCATGTGGTTTGCATCTAAGTTGTTCTAATTTTTGATTAATGAAAAATAAAAAAACAGAAAAAAACAAAAAGAAAGAAGTGGGATTCTTTGAATCAATAATAATTTTTTTCGATAAGTTTGAGGATGGAATCAGGGGGTGGCTCTCTCGTAGGCCAATTCTGTATGCTTTTATTGGAGGAAGTGGTGTGATAATTTTTTGGCGGGGAATTTGGCACTGGATGGATTTTGCAGTTGAGTATTTTTCCAATGGGTATGTTCTCGATACCAGTGTTAGTCTTGGAGGATTGATTTGGTGGGATGGACCATTGTCAATTGTTATTGGTTTGCTTATCTTGCTTCTGACTGGAATTTTCACTTCGAGTTTCATTGGAAATGAAATTATCATTTCCGGGATAAGAGGTGAGAAAAAAACTGTCGACAAGACTGAGGTTGAAATAAGAGCTGAAGCTGAATCATTGAGGGATATCAAAAAAGATCTTCGCAAAATAATCAAAACCATGAATAAGAAATGATCATAAAAAAATAAGTTATGATTTATACTGAAAAGATTCAAAGGGCGATCAAGTTTTCAGCCAAGACCCACAATCATTATCAACAGCAAACTCGCAAAGGAAAGGTGATTCCATATATTGCTCATCCTTTGACGGTGGGCATTATTTTGTCTCTGGCCAATGCTCCCGAGGATGTGATTGTGGCTGGAATTTTGCATGACACAATTGAGGACAGCATTGAAGAGAAAAAAGTGACTGCTCAGATGTTGGAAGAAAGATTCGGAAAAAATGTGGCTGAGTTGGTTTTGAGTGTGACTGAAATTGATCGAAGTTTGCCATGGGCCGAAAGAAAATCCATTGCGCTTTCTCATGTGAAAGATTTCTCTTTCGAATCCGCTTTACTGAAATCAGCCGATGTTCTCAGTAATGTCAGTGAAATTTTGGATGATTTTCAGCGATATGGACTGGATGTTTTCAAGCACTTCACTGCAACTCCCAAGGAAACTCTTGCTGTCTATGTGAAAATGATCAATGCGCTTGTTGCTCGTTTTCCTGAAAATCCTCTTCAGGAAGATTTGAAAAAATTGCTTGAGAAAATTGATGTAATGAAAATCGAATAGGTAGATTTATTTTTCTGAGGGAAAATAGAAAGGTTCATGCAGATGATGCATGAACCTTTCTAATGTATCTTGTTTTTTTGTTGGGGCGGTAGGATTCGAACCTACGCATGACGGAGTCAAAGTCCGTTGCCTTACCGCTTGGCTACGCCCCAATAATATGCTTATTTTAAATTGTCATTTATTCCTATTATCCAGCCTTTTATTTTTCTGTTCAGGTCAGTGCTTCTTGTGATGTCTATTCTTAACAATCCATTGTAATTGCTGTACGAATCTTTCCAGATGGTTTTTGGGTTGTGTTTTTTGAGATGCACTTTTTCTATATTCTCATTGAGAAGCTCACCCCAAAATATTTTTGCTTTCGAGATGTTTGCTGTTTTGTGTATATAAATTCGATAACAAAATCTTTCCTCTGTGATGTCGCAACACTCTCGAAGCCACTTGTTAAATAATAAAATCATTTTTGGATCTGAATTTCCAAAGGATACGCCTTGTGAAACATTGTTTTCTTTCTGCTTTGAACCCTCAGCCCAATACAGGGTTGTTCCAATGAGCCAAAGTTCTTTTGCTGAAATTTCATCAATCTCTTTTCTGGCTTTTTCTATTATAATTTTCTCACTTTCCATTCTGTTATTTCTACAGGTGGCGGCTGCTTTTTGTTGAGCAGCTTTTCTTTTTTCCGTGAGTTGTTGTTTCTGCTTTTTTGCAATTCCAACATCTTTTAGCCAAACGGAGAGAGTGGATTTTGCAACAGGAATTTTTTTGAGAATTTCATTATAAGAAAAACCTTGTTTTCTCAAGGCTATTGCTTCTGATTTTTCTTTATCTTTTTTAATCATATAAGAACCAAAGATGTTATATCTATAGTATATAACTGTGGTTCGGTGTTGTCAAAATACTATTGCACGATATTCCCACCCATTATTCCCATTGCATCATTCAGTAGGGAGCTGGTCTCTGATGCTTCTTGCTCGGCACCTCCGCCGTTGTTTGGCTGGGTCAAGCTGGAAGCGATTGTGATGCCTGCCTCCTCAGCTGTGATCACTTTGAGCAGTAAACGCAACCCTAGGATTTTAGCAAAAACTTCTTCCAATGTCAATTTGTTGCCATATTCGTTCAGTTTGTCTTTATGGAAGGTGAATTTGGTGGCAATGGTGACGATTCCGGCAGTTACATTGACTGGTTGGCAACTTTGCAAAACAGCGGAAAGACTGTGATTTTTGCCTTTAATTTCAATGATAAATTGACCCCAGTGCTTCTTCACATCATTCAGGGTGAAGTTGCTGTCGGCAATTTGGGCCTCATTTTTGATCAGTTGGGGTTCGGTTGTTTCGACTGCTTTTTTCTCTGTTTGTGTGTCTGCTTGAGGGGCTTTTTCAAATGGAGAGGCCGAAACATCACCTTTGACCACTGCAGGGGAAGCAGGGGCTATTTTTGGTGTCTGGGGGGCTTGAGGCATGGAAATCGGCTGACTTTGGATGGGAGCAGGGGCCTGTGGATAACTCTGAGGCACTGGGGCAGGGCTTTGAATTGGGGGTGTTTTTGGCGCCATTTGAGTTTGAATTTGTGCACCTTTTCCGCGTTGGTCAGTTTCCTGGTCCGTGTTGGTCAGCGTCTTGACAATGGCCATTTCCAATGGAAGCTGGGGAATGAACGAAGATTTTATTTTTCCTTGAATTTCAGTGAAACAGCTGATGATTCGGAGCAATTCTTTGGGTGAATGATTTTTTGCTTGCTCGACCAAAGCAGATGATTGCTCTTTGGTGAGTTCATATGAAAATATTTTGGAAAGTTTTGAATCGACAGTGACCAGAAGAACTTGGCGAAGATAATTTAGAAATGATTTGTTGAACACATCCAAGTCATAGCCGTCGCGAGAAAGTTCATTGACCAAAGTGATGGCACTGCTGGCATCTTTTGAAAGCAAATATTTGACCATGGCTTCAAGTGATTGTCTTTGGGTTGTGCCCAAGATTTCTTCAACTTCTTTGGCGGTGATTTTTTTGTCTTCAAGTGCCATGACTTGCGAAAGAAGAGATTCAGCATCTCGCATTCCTCCTTCGGAAGCAATCGCAATCATTTCAAGCGCGCTTTTTTCAATTGAAACATTTTCAGTCTTGGCGATGGTGGAAAGTTTTTCAATGATGTGCTCCAAGGAAAGCCTGGTGAAATCATAGCGCTGACAGCGGGAAATGATTGTTTCAGGAACTTTATGGATTTCAGTGGTGGCCAAAATGAAAATGACATGAGCAGGCGGTTCCTCAAGTGTTTTGAGGAGTGCATTGAAAGCTCCAGTTGAAAGCATGTGCACTTCATCGATGATGTATACTTTGAATTTTGCAATTGATGGTGGAAACTTCACATTCTCCCTGAGTTCGCGGATGTTGTCCACGCCCGTGTTGGAAGCAGCATCAATTTCAAAAATATCCAAAGATGTTCCTTGCGTGATGTTTTTGCAGACATCACATTCAAGACAAGGATCTGCCCCCTTGGGATTTTGACAATTCACCGCTCTGGCAAAAATTCTGGCCATGGTTGTTTTTCCAGTTCCGCGAGGACCAGTGAAAAGATAGGCATGACCGATTCTGTTGTGCAAAATCGCATTTGAGAGAGTCTGAACAATGTGTCCTTGTCCGATGACATCAGAAAAGGTAAGCGGTCGATATTTTCGATATAGTGCTGTTGCCATAAAATTTATTGTTATATTTACTAACCCACAAATCTACAAATTTGCTACAAATCTACAAATAGAAATTCAGGCATTCAGAACTCTTATATATTTTATTCCGTCAAGTGTGAAGTTCGCCAGGATTGCGAGCTTTAAGTTGGTTATTTTCAAATATTGCTTTACTTGATCTAAATTGCTTTTTGAAAAGTGCTTACCTTTTTTTATTTCTAAAACTATCTTATCTTCAATTAAAAAATCTAAATAATTTCTTCCAATTATTTTTTCTTTGAATTTTAGCGCAAATGGAACTTGTGTTTTGAACTTTATTTTTTTCTCAGCCAATGCGACCATCAATGCCTTTTCATAATATTTTTCTTTGTATCCATAGCCCAGTTCATTATAGACTTCAAACAGTGTTCCCACAATTTGATAACTTAACTCTTTATGGATTACCTTGTCTTTTTCTAAGATTGCCATATTTGTAGATTTGTAGCAAATTTGTATATTTGTGGGAACTTAACCTATTTTAGCACATTAAACCCAAACAAAAAACCCTGCGTTACCACAGGGATTTGATGTAAAATAGGGACTATTTTTTAAATACCCAAAGTTTATATCCAATGAAGTTCCAAGCAAGCCCGGCAATTGAGCCAGCGGCAGCACCAAGCAATCCAAGTTGACCCGGGGTGAATGAAATCAGTGAGCCCAAGATTATCTTGAAAACAACTGAGGCTACGAAAACATTGATCAAGAATCCAATCACGCTAACTGCAAAAAACTGAGCAAATTCTGATTTTGTTTGTCGTTTTGTTCCTTGGTCGAATGTCCAATATTTGTTCCAGAAATAACTGCTGATGTTTGCCACGATAAAGGAGATTGCTTTGAATAAGGAGTAAAAGGAGATCACTCCGATGAGCGCGGTTGTTGAGCTTATTTGAAGGTATTTTGAAAATATGAGGGTGATTAGTGCGAGAACACCAAGATCAACCAATGTGTTGAGAAGACCAATCAGTCCAAATTTTGCAATTTGATAGGCGATTGCAATTTTCTTTCCAATAAGAAATGCGATTCGAAGTCCGATTGGGGTTGCGAGCAAGAAAAATGGCACAATGGCGATTGCAAATTTTTCAAAAAGTTCAGGTTTGGCTGTTTGAAGGACTGGCAAAAGCAAAAGCCCAATCAAGAAGCCTGCTGAGATTGCAAATTTGTAATCCCTTTGTGTGATTCTGACTCCGGTTGTGTTTTCCATAAATATTTTTTTAAATTTGTTGAGCTTTTATTTCTCTTTCCAATTCTTCAATGTCGGAAGTCCACTCATCAACAAAAGCATCTTTTGTTAGAGGAGCAGATTCTTCTTTGTGTTTTTTTGCAGGTTCCTCTTGCGTAAGTGCATCCTTCCAGGAATTCAATTGACCATCGGCTGGAAAGTTTCTGTTTGTGCTTGCCTGTCCAGCCAGGGGTGCTGGCTCTGGTGCTGAGAAGTGTGAAATGTTACCACCTTTTTGCAAAACATTTTCAATTGCAGCCCAAGTTGAATCGATATCTCGAGGAATCACAATCACAACTTCATCGCCTGGTTCGGCTTTGAAATATGTTACAGAGGCCAACAAAACTTTGTATGGTTTGCCTTCGGACAAAATGAGATAATTTCCTTTTTCATCTTGAGAAACAATCCCAATCACGCTTCTTCGATTGGCTGGCCCAATTTGCTTGTATAGAAAAGATCCATCAGGAGTGATGGTGAGTTTGAGCATGTCTCCCTCAATAAGTTTTGATTTTGAAGCGTAATTTGCAGGCACTGGATATTGCTTGCCGTCGATTCCAATCATGATTTGTCCGTCGAATGTTCCTTCGACCACATTTCCTTCGCCGTCATCCTCGATCTTTCTTTTTCGTCCGGTTTTTTTCTTGCCTTCCAACTGCAAAAGCATCGCCTTGGCGCTTTGCATTGTTTTTTCTGCTTGAAGCATCATCTGCCGAAGCATTTCTATTTTATGAGCTTTTTCATTTTCGCTCATCTCGTCGCTGGTGTGTTGATTGTATGTCATTTTTGTTTTTGACAAGAAGAACCCAAGACTTTTTTGTCTGGAGCACCACCCGTATTTTTGTTTTTGTTTTACGCTTAAATTATACAGTATAAATAAAAAAGCTGCAATATGTTTTTTGGTGTTTTTTGTATGCAAATGTTTTTGCTTGCCGATTTCCTTTTTCGGCACGCTTGCAGTCAGGAACTATGACTGCTTCGCTAAGAGCTCGCTGTCGCTCACTATTGTCTCAAAAGAAAATCGGCAAGCAAAATGTAAGATTGTGCATAATGTCGGAGTGTATGTTTCTTGATTCAAACTTGTGGTATATTTGTATGGCAAGTGAATTGTAAATATTAAACTTTGATTATGGAAAAAATATTCTTCGAACATCCTTGGATTATAATGTTGATTTTGCTTTGGTCTCTTCCTTGGAAGGGTGTGGCTCTTTGGATTGCAGCCAGAAGGGGTCACATTGGCTGGTTTTTGGTTTTGCTCATTTTGAACACTTTGGCAATTGTGGATATCTTGTATATCTTTGTTTTCAGTAAATTGGGATCGTCAAAAAATGAGGAAATTAAAAAGCAAAAGAATGAAAAAGAAAATGAAAAACTTGCCGAACCCCGACAAGTCAAATTTTCAGCAAGTCACAAGAGTCGCAACATTGTCGTTTGATCAAATTAATTTCAAAAAAATGCTAGGTTATCAAAAAATGATTGAAATTTTGAAGTGTGGTGGCATCGGCGTTTTGCCGACCGACACTTTGTATGGAATTGTGGGAAGTGCTTTGGACAAGGAAACTGTCGAGCGAATTTATCGCGTGCGAAGACGAGATCTCAAAAAGCCCATGATTGTTCTGATTTCATCATTGGATGATTTGAAAAAATTCGGCATCATTTTGAAAAAAAATCAAAAAGAAAAGCTGAATGAATTTTGGCCTGGGAAAGTGAGTGTGGTTTTGGATTGTAGGAGTGAAAAATTCAAGCATTTGCATCGAGGCAAAAACACCGTAGCTTTTCGATTTCCAGATGATGAAAATCTTTTGAAAATATTGAAAAAAATTGGCCCGCTTGTTGCGCCAAGTGCCAACAGGGCAGGTGACGAGCCAGCCACAAACTTCAAAGAGGCTCGCGCCTATTTTACAGACGAAGTTGATTTCTATGTGGATGGTGGAAAATTGAAATCAAAGCCATCAACCCTTGTTGAAATGAATAAGGACGGTTCGCTCAAGGTCCTTCGCGAGGGTGTAGTGAAAATATCCTAGAAAAATTGCCAAAAGCCTTTTGATAAAATGTGCTATAATGGTTGTGTAATTTATATTATTAAAATATGATAAACAAAAAAATTACTAGCGAGATTGCAATTGGGGTGATTATCCTTATTGTGATTGCGGTCGGTGCAAGTTTTTGGTTGCAAGAAAAAAAGGTTCAAGATTTATCACAGCAGGCAGTGACAACTCAATTATCTGAAACATCATCTCAGCAAACGCAGTCTGAGCTGATCCAGGATCAGACGGTGATTTCAAGTATTAATCAAGAAGGTGCGCAGGAAAAATTGGAGTGCCCCGCGGTAAATTTTTCTGGATGCAGAAGTGGATATCGGGCTGTCCCCAACAAAAAGGATTCAAATGGCTGTGAAAAAGCCCCAACTTGCTTCCCGTGTCCTGAGGTTCCAGAATGTAGAGGTGGATATATAGATGTTTCAGATGAAAAAGATTCTGATGGTTGCAATGCTTATCCAGAATGTCAAAAATGTTCAGAGATAAATTTTTCTGGATGCAGAAGTGGATATTTTGAAGTTCCAAGTGAGGAGCCCATGAAGGGATGCAAGGATTCTCCGACTTGTAAGAAATGTCCAGAGATAAATTTTTCTGGATGCAGAAGTGGATATCGGGCTGTCCCCAACAAAAAGGATTCAAATGGCTGTGAAAAAGCCCCAACTTGCTTCCCGTGTCCTGAGGTTCCAGAATGTAGAGGTGGATATATAGATGTTTCAGATGAAAAAGATTCTGATGGTTGCAATGCTTATCCAGAATGTCAGTTGGTAAATTAGAGGATTTGATGCAATAACAGAGCCCGCATATGTACAATAACTTTGCGGGTTTTTTGTTGCCAAAAGCCCGTTGATGGGCTATTATTTATACATATTTAAATTTTTATGAGTCTAGAAGCCGTAAGCTAGAAGCTGAAAGCTGTAAGCTATTTATTATGCGAGAAGATATTTTGCAAACAAAATTGGAAAAACTTGAAAAAATCAAAGAATTTGGCATGGATCCATATCCTGAAAAATCCGAAAGGGATTTCAAGAATGCTGAGGCTTTGGAGAAATTTGCCGAGCTTGGAGACAAGAAAATCACTTTGGTTGGTCGTGTGCGTTCAATGCGTCCAATGGGGGGATCTGCTTTTGCCAATATTGAAGATGAATCCGGCAAGATGCAACTTTTCTTGAACAAGGGAAACATGGCCGAAGAGCTTTTCAAACTTTTCACGAAAAATGTGGAACTTGGAGATTTTGTGCAAGTCACTGGAGAGCTGTTTTTGACGAAGACCGAAGAAAAATCCTTGAAGGTAATTGATTGGAAAATGATTTCAAAAAACATTCGTCCAATTCCAACTGAACATTTTGGAATCAAAGACGAAGAAGAGTTGCTAAGAAAAAGATATCTTGATCTGATGACGAATCCTGAAACGCGAGAACTTTTCCGAAAGAAAAATATTTTTTGGCAAACGGTGCGAACTTTCTTGGCCAATGATGGTTTCTTGGAAGTGCAAAACCCAGTGTTTGAGCACACTCCAGGAGGAGCTGATGCTGAGCCATTCATCACTCATCACAATGCGCTTGATCAAGATTTCTACATGCGAATCTCACTTGAACTTCCACTGAAAAGACTCTTGGTTGGGGGTTATGAAAGAGTTTTTGAAATTGGAAGATGTTTTCGCAATGAAGGAATGGATAGAGAACATTTGCAAGAATTTGATAACACTGAATTTTATTGCGCCTATAGTGACCTTGAAAAGGGAATGGAGTTTGTTGAAAACTTGTATAAAAAAATTGTCTTTGAGGTGACAGGTGGATTTGAGACAGAATTTGAAGGAGAAAAAATAAATTGGAACATTGATTTTCCTCGCGTGGATTATTTCACTGAATTCAAAAAGGTTACCGGCATTGATTTGTCTGGCGAGGTTTCAGTCGAAGAGCTCAAGCTTAAGGCAGATGAACTTGGAATAAAATATGAAGTTGAGTATGGCAAAGGTAGGATGATTGACACAATTTACAAAAAAACCATCCGTCAGAAAATGATTCAACCATGCTTTTTGGTGGGACATCCGATTGATGTTTCTCCGCTTGCAAAAGCTGATCCAACCAATCCGAAAAGAACTTTGCGCATGCAACCAATTGCAGGAAAATCAGAACTTGGAAATGGGTTTGCGGAACTTAATGATCCTATTGATCAAAAAAATAGATTTCTCGAGCAAATGAAGATGCGTGAAGCTGGAGACTCTGAAGCCCAAATGATGGATGAAGATTTCGTGGAAGCATTGGAATACGGAATGCCACCAGCTTTTGGATTCGGAATGGGCGAACGATTCTTTGCCTTCCTTGTGAACAAGTCAGTCCGTGAATGCGTGATTTTTCCTTCAGTAAAAGCTAAAGAGTAACTTTTTAGATCTAAAAAAATGGAAAAGTGGAAAATAATCAAAGAAACAGATGTTTCTCCAAGTAAATGGTTTCCAGTTTTGCAACAAACAGTTGAATTGCCAAATGGGAAAATTGTTGATGACTATTTTATATCGCCAATGGGTAATGTTGTTATGGTTTTGCCTATAACTTCAAAAAATGAAATTGTTTTAGTCAAGCAATATAAACATGCAATAGGTGAGATATTGATAGAATTACCAGCTGGTTTTCAGCAGAAAGGGAAAACTTTGGAAGAATCGGCTCTCGCAGAACTAGAGGAAGAGGTTGGAATCAAAACAACCATTGAAAATCTTATTTCTATTGGTAAAAATGCCAACAATCCAACAAAGACAACGCATGTCACATATTGTTATTTAGCTAAAAATCTCGAATTTAATTCCAGGCAGGATTTAGATGAAACCGAAGAAATAGAGATAATAAAAGTTTCTCCACAGGAAGCATTGGAAATGATAAAGAATGGTGAGATTTGGGTTGCTGATTCTGTCGCAGCTATTACAAGAACCTTTCTTCTGTACCCAGAATTATTTAAAGTTTAAAGAGTTCATAAAGAAATTAAGAAAATAATTTATTGAGAGTATTTTGTATTTATACGAGATAAATTATACAAAATACTTCATACATCCTCATGGGAATTGCAGTTGAATTTAATCCGGACTTGGCACTCAGGGACATTTCTGAATTTAAGGCTGGTCGCAGAAAAATTGAAGAATGTGTGCCGGAAAATCTTGAAGTTGGGAAAGTTTATGAATTTTTCAAGAAAGAACAACGCATATATTATTTATTGGGTGAAATTTCACTTATTGAAACGACAACAAGTGGTGGAAGTTTTTCCAAGGCGCGAGCATCTGTAAATATTTTAGAAGTGACTCATTTTATTGAAAATGGCGAGGTTTGCACAAAAGGTAAGTATAAGATTAATGAAATTTTTGAAATCGATAAAGATTTACCATTTGAAAAATGCTCAATGGTGAAAAAATAATATGAAAAAATCCAAGCTTAAATTGAAAGAAAATCCGACACTTGAAGATTTTCAGAAATATGTTCAGCTTATGGTTGAGGAAAGAGGTTTCGAAGGAGCGAGTGTTTCAGAGATTTTCATGCTTTTTTTGGAGGAATGTGGGGAACTTGCGAAAGCTTCGAGAAAAGCTAAAAATATGAAAGTAGATAAGAGTTCTGAGGTTTTTGATGTTGCGGACGAGGCTGCAGATGTGTTTATTTATCTGTTAAGGATTTGTAATTTTTTCGAAATAGATATGGAGGATGCATTTCGAAAAAAAGAAGAAAAAAACAAACTAAGAGTTTGGAAATAATTTGTAAATATATGAAAATTACAAAGGAATTGATTGATAAGATAGAAAAAGAGGCAAAAGGGTATTTTAATGGTGCAAGTGGTTGTCATGATTGGTCGCATATTGAAAGGGTGAGAAAAATGGCTCTGCATATTGGAAGAGAGGAGAAAGCCGATCTTAAGCTTTTGGAAGTGGCAGTTCTTCTTCATGACATTGGACGCAAAGAAGAGATGAAATCTAAGGGTTTGTTTTGTCATGCTGAGAAAGGTGCAGAATTGGCTGAGGAGATTTTGGAAAGATATAAATTTGAAAAAGATATAATAAATGAAATTAAGCATTGCATTTTAGCTCATCGCAATCGCACCCAGCAGAGCCCTGAATCATTGGAGGCAAAAATACTTTTCGATGCTGATAAACTTGATTCTTCTGGTGCAATTGGCGTTGCTCGAGATTTTCTATTTGCAGGGAGTGCTGGATCTAATTGTTTGTATACTGGTAATGAGAAAAAATTGGCAAAAAGTGGTGTGAATTATTCTTTTACAAGTGAGGATTCGGCAATACTTGAGTATGAATTAAATTTAAAGCACATAAAAGATAGAGTGTTAACAAAAGCGGGTAAGAGGATTGCAAAAGAGCGTCATGAATTCATGAAGATTTTTTTCGAAAGATTTTGGAAAGAAGTTGAAGGTAAGATTTAAAAAACAAAAAGAGTATGAAGGAGAAAATATACAAAAGCATGTTTTTTCTTCGGGGTTTCATGAGGATGTCGACGATGATCATCTTGCTTATTTTGCTCGTGACTTATTATTTTTATCAAGACAAAATCAAAGAGATTTCAATGCAGGCATATGAGGACAATAAAGAAAATGGAACAATTTTCTATATCACTGGTATTTGGGATAAAATGAAAGGTGTTCAGAAAAGACAAGAAGAGAGAAATCAAAATGCGCTTGATTTGGTTGGTGATACAAAAACCATCCAGGACAAGAAGAAACTGTATTCAATTGATATTCCTGAAAATTGGATTGTAACTCTTGATCAAGATCAAGTTGGAAAACAACTTTCAAAATTGGTGGTTTCGAATGGAAATTTTTCCGAGCGGAATATTGTCAGTGATATTTTCTATGATAATGGTGCTCAACTTGCAATTCAGGTTTTGAGTGATGAACTTTCAGCTGTGAATCATGGAAAAATGTTGATTGAAAAAAGCAATATTACAATTGGCAATGAAAATGTGGATTATCACAAAATTACAGATCCAAAAGTGAAAAATGGAAAAATTCTTGATGCTCATGTTTTGCATGGCGGAAAAACTTTTGAAATCCGTTTCGTGTACAATCCTGAAAAATTTGCCGAAGGGGAATTTGTTTTTGGTGAGATCATGAACTCTTTTAAATTTGCTAATAAAAAGTGATCCTTTCGGAGGGTATTTTTGCTTTGCTCGCTCGTCCTCGCTCTCGCTGTGGATGGCTTCAAAAGAAAACAATCAAATCAAAAATTAAAGTTATTTTAGTGAAATAAGAATATGACAAAAGTTTTGCTTTTTGGGACATTTGATATTTTTCATGAAGGTCACAGAAATCTTCTTGAGCAAGCCAGGAAATATGGAGATTTTTTGCGTGTTGTTGTGGCGAGGGATGTGACAGTTTTGAAAGTTAAGGGTAGACGACCACGATATTCAGAGCAAGAAAGAGTCAGGGTTATCAAAGAAAGTGGCTTGGCAAATGAAGTTTTTTTGGGAAGTCTCAATGATCGCTATGAGGTTGTGCGAAAATTCAAACCAGATGTTATTTGCTTGGGTTATGATCAGAAACAATCGCTGAGTGAGCTTCGCAGAAAGCTTGATGAATCAGGCTTGGAAAGAACGAAAATTGTGAGACTTGAGGCTTTTGAGCCTGAAAAATATAAATCATCCTTGTTGAGACAGGATGAGTCCCGGTGAAATCATGCTTCTCAGGAATTTTGCTTAGGCAAAATTATTCCACGGGGTAAATGAAATATTTTTGAAGAATATGTGTAGTATTATTTAAGTGTGGTCTGTAGCTCAACGGCGGAGCGACTATCAGGGTGGAGCAGGAAGTATCTGGTTGGTTATTTTCCCTAATTTTGCCAATCAAATCTCTCTGTTTGATAGTGTGGGTTGTTGGTTCGAATCCAACCGGACCGTCAAAAATAAAAAAATTCCTCTGACTGCGAGGGATTTTTTTTGTTTGGTTGGATTTAATTGGTAGGGTCTCTTGTGTGTTTTGTAAAAATTTCATTTTCATGTTAGAATGTATAAGTAAAAAAGAATTTGTACAGATAAATATAGAATAAAAAAGTTGGACATACGGAGCAAGATGGAAAATAAAAATCTAAACCAAAATCAAAACCAAACGCCTTCAGACAGGGTTGTTTTGTCATGGAAGGATTTGAAAAAGGAAGAACCTTCGAAATTAAAAACAACTCTAAAAAAGTTTTCTCTCTGGTGTCATTCCCGCGCAGGCGGGAATCCAGGTTATTTATCTCAATTAGTGCTAAATTCTGGATTCCGGATCAAGTCCGGAATGACAATGCGGAAAATTCCAACTTTCCTAAAAGATCATTGGCATCTGTTGATCAAGTCTGCGGCTCAAAACCACCTTCGAATTCAAGAATGCAAAAAACCACAAGCAGGGCAAGTTTGTAATCTCGAATTCGGTTCTTTTTCAGAGTTGAAAAGATATCAAAAGAAAGTGAGACTTTTCACTTATTCTTTTTCTTCAACCATGGTTTCGGTTGCAATTGCAATTGTTGCAATGCAAATGTTTTTTGGAACTGGAAGTTCGCAAGGAGCAAGTTATGTTTGGCAACAAGACAATTGGCTAGTGACAAACACTGGAGCAACTGCAAATCACACCAATATTAATGATAGAACTGAATTTGAGGATTATGTTTCAAGAGATGATGGAATTGCACCAGCTGGAACTGCATCTGAATCAGGAGCAGACACGAACAAACCCGTAATTGAATTGGTGGCGCAGGACGGAAATGTGACACAAGCGAATGATGGAACCACGAATTCCGGTTTCAATTTGGCTGGCAATGTGAAAGCAAACACCATGATAAATGGAACTGCCGACAATGCCAAAATTGAGATTCAGGAAAAATATGCCCAGGTTGTAGCTGGATATTATCATAACCTGGCCTTGAAATCAGATGGCACAGTCTGGGCTTGGGGGTATAACTACTATGGACGGTTGGGAGATGGCTCGACTATTAATAGAATTGTTCCGGTGCAAGTCTCAGGACTCACTGAAGTTTCTGCAATTTCAGCTGCGTTTGGTCACTCCATGGCTTTGAAATCGGATGGCACTCTTTGGACTTGGGGATACAACAACAGGGGTCAACTTGGGAACAATTCAATCACTCAAAGTCTGGTGCCGGTGCAGGTTTTAACTGGAGTTGCTTCAATTTCAGCTGGATATGATTATTCCCTGGCTGTTAAATCTGACGGGACTGTTTGGGCTTGGGGAAGAAATTACTATGGTCAATTCGGCAATAATTCCACCATTGACAGTCTCGTGCCAATCCAGGTTTCAGGGTTAACTGGGGTTACTTCAATTTCAGCTACCAGTTCAAATAATTATTCTCACTCCCTGGCTCTTAAATCAGACGGGACTGTTTGGGGTTGGGGATACAACAGTACTGGGCAACTCGGCAATAATTCCGCCACTCAAAGTCTGGTGCCAGTGCAAGCATTAGGCTTAACTGGAGTCGTCTCAATTTCAGCTGGAAGCAACCATTCCATGGCTTTAAAATCTGACGGGACTGCTTGGATCTGGGGGGGCAATAGTGATGGACAACTTGGCAATAATTCCACCGCTCAAAGTCTTGTGCCAGTCCAAGTCCCAGGACTCAGTGGAGTTTCTGCAATATCGGCCGGAAATTATCATTCCATGGCTCTCAAATCTGACGGAACTGTTTGGGCTTGGGGAAGAAATTCCAGTGGTCAGCTTGGGAACAATTCCACCACTGTCAGTCTTGTGCCGATTCAGGTCTTGACTGGTACTACTTCAGTTTCAGCCGGAACTTACCATTCCATGGCTCTCAAATCAGATGGTGCTGTCTGGGGATGGGGAAACAATGAATATAAAAAAATAATTTCAAATACAAATCTTGACCAATTGGTTCCAGTTAAAACAGCCATGAATGCCTATATTTCGGATTTTAATGATGGCTTTGTGCCTTCCTCGCAAGAAATAAAAAGTATAGCTACTAGTAGCGGCGGTAGTTATGGCTACTCTTTGGCATTAAAATCCGACAAAACTGTTTGGGCTTGGGGATATGGTGGTAGTGGTGTATTAGGAAATGGTACAGGCGAACAAATGTTGGTTGGCTACCCGGTTCGAGATTTGACAGGTGTGGAACAAATTTCAGCAGGAGAAGGGCATTCCTTGGCTCTCAGATCTGATGGTACTGCCTGGGCTTGGGGAGATAATGCTTATGGTATGCTTGGAAACAATTCCACTGTTACCAGTTCTATTCCAGTGCAAGTCTCAGGACTCACAGGGGTTTCTTCAGTTAAAGCTGGACGACTGCACTCCATGGCTCTCAAATCTGACGGAACAGTCTGGGCGTGGGGATATAATACTGAGGGTCAGCTTGGTGATGGTTCAACCACTCAAAGACTTGTGCCGGTGCAAGTCTCAGGACTCGAAGATGTTATAGCAATATCAGCCGGAGATTATCATTCCATGGTCATTAAATCTGATGGGACTGTCTGGGCTTGGGGAAGAAATTCCAATGGTCAGCTCGGGAACAATTCCACCACTGGCAGTCTCGTGCCAGTTCAAGTTCCAGGACTCACGGGAGTAGCCTTAATTTCAGCCGGAACCAATACTTCTGCAGCAGTCAAATCAGACGGAACTGCTTTAGCTTGGGGAAGTAATACTTATGGCCAGTTATGTGATGGCTCAAATATTCAAAGACTTATTCCGGTGCAAGTTTCAGAACCTGTCGGAGTCGGAGCTTTATCAATGGTGGTTGCAAATAGTCACTCTTTGATTCTCAAGTTGGATGGAACTGTTTGGGGTTGTGGAAGAAATGATTATGGTCCGATTGGAAATAATTCTATCACTGATAGTAAAGTGCCAGTGCAAACATTGGGACTTGCGGGAGTTGTTTCAATTTCAGCCGGACTGTATCATTCCATGGCTCTCAAATCAGATGGCACTATTTGGGGTTGGGGATATAATGGTTATGGTCAGCTCGGCGACAATTCAACCACAAGCAGACTCGCACCAGTGGCTTCCAAGCGGTGGTTTTTTCCTGATGATTATCTGAATCTTGGCGGTGGCTATGAAGCCCCTGGGACATTTGAATCTGGCACGATTGATCTTGGCAAAAAAACAATCAATGACACAATCAATCTGAGCTGGGATCAAACTCTGCCAACTGGAGTTGGAGCAGACTCTTTGGGCTTTCAGGTTGCTTCAGATGTTGCATCTGGTGGAGTTTCAAATTTTTATGGGCCAGATGGAAATTCTCACAGTGATTGCAATGGAGAAAATTTTTGTTACACGACAAATGGCGGACAAGCGCTTCATTCGCAACATTATGGTGCCAGAAAATTAAGATACAAAGCCTTTTTGCAAACAGCTGATACGATGGTGACTCCATCTGTAAGCTCGGTGACTTTTGATTATCAAAATTATCCAACTTCAAACCAAAGAGCTTTTTATCGCTTGGATGGTACAGTTGGAGTGGATAATGTTGCCAATGGTGCAATAATTGTCGATGATTCAGTATATAACAACTCTGCAACAGCTTCTAACGCTATCAATGGAACAGGCATGGCTTATCAAGCTGGAAAATCATCCCAAGCCTTGAATTTTGATGGAGTAGATGACTATGTCTCAATTCCAGCCTCGCCTTCATTGAACTTAACTTCCAATCCTGTGACCATGGAAGCCTGGGTAAAAACAAATGCAATTGGCACAACTCAAAAAATATTTTCCAAGGGTCAAACAGGATTAAATGGATATGGCATTTCCATATCTTCTACTGGATATATAAATATTGGTGGAAATGGGGGTGGTAATTTTAATGGAACATCCATATTGATTACTCCAAATGTTTGGCATCATGTGGTGGGTGTAATTGATGACGTCAATACTAAAATATATGTTGACGGAGTTGCTGATTTGGCAACTGGAACTGTGAATGTGAAATCGGGTGAATTCAGTGCTCAAATTGGCGCGAGTCAGAATAGTTCGTCGGTTGCTGGCAGTTTTTTCAATGGTCTCATCGACGAAGTCGCAATTTATGACCGAGTCCTTTCTTTGGAGGAAATCACGGCCAATTTTAACGCAGGCAGTCCAGCCAGAATCGAACCAGGAAAATTCCTCACTTCCTCCTGGTACAACACTGGCAGTGACAGCAATGTTTTCAGTGCTGTTCGTTGGGATGAATCAAATGTTCCAGCTGGAACAAAAGTCAAAATGCAAGTTCAAACCGCACCAACTGTAAATTCAGGAACACCAACTGACCCAACCGGCTTTTTGGCTGTAGCTTCAGGAGGATCACTGAGCGAATCAGCTTTCTTTGACAGCACTTCCAGCGGATGCTCAAAAGAGGGCACCATTGTCACTTGCAATGTTCCTCAAGAAACAGCAATCTCAAATGGCTCTGGTGATCAATGGCTTCAATACAAATTAACCATGGACTCAGATGGTCAAAGCACTCCCCAAGTTGATCAAATCAAAATGGAATATGTTGTAAATTCTCCTCCACTGATATCTATCGAAACTCAAGCTTCACAAAAAACAGTTGAAGATGCAAACACTGGAACAGTCGAGCTTGCATATTCAATTCAAAATGGAGGGGCGGGTATTAATACTGAAGGAACAGACACCTTCCAAAGTGCCCTTTTCTACACCTCTGAAAATGGAGAAGGACTCAAACTCACATCATACATTGACAATGATGCTTTAACGGTTGGAGTAACCGGCAGTGATGGGCAATATCTTCCAGATGTAACTGCAGAAAATCCAATAAGATATATTCAAATTGACAATGAGGTTATTGAATATGTTTCCAAAGATGATCTTAATGATGATGACGATACCACCTGGAGTCTAACTGTTCCGTCTGGTGGTAGAGGTTCTTGGCCAACTGATGAACCAGTGTGGTCCTCCGGAGCTGCTTTCCATAATGCAACCACTCCAATATATGTTCACATCTCAAACAATGTGAGCACAGTTCAAAGTGCCAGTGAAGTCGGACTTGGGAATCTGCTCGGCAACGATGGTTTGGCTTTGCCTGGAGATACTAATCCCGCCAAGACATATGCTCTGAGATGGGAGCCACAAACAGACCCAACCTTCGGTGATCGCTATGAAGACCAACTCATTTTAAAAGTGACTTCCAATGACAAAAACTCAGCCAATCAAATTGGAAGCGCAAGCACAAGTCCTTTTGTGGTTGACACGAAGAATCCAGAAATATCAGCCATCCCATTTACAATCGATCATCGAGAAAACAAGTTGACTATTGAGGAGGCAGTTCAAGAAAACTCAGATTACAAAATATATATCTCCAAACCTTCAGATGGTATCAATAAGGAGGCAAATGTAGCTGCCTCAGAGACTCCAACTTCTTCGTTTGACTACACCTACGCAACCATGGATTCAGATCCTGCCACCGTTTACATCAGATACAAAGATGATTACGGAAACTACACTGATGGAGCCATGCAAACTCCAAGCAAACCTGACCATGTCAGATTCTATGATGTTTCCAATATGGATGTGGAACCCAAAGAATATCAAGAACTCGTATCTTGGGATGGAGAAACAGCAACTGATTTTCTAAACTACAAAGTAGAGAGAAAACCATGCGCAAAAGATGATACCTGTACTTGGTCAACGATAAAAACTCTAGACGATGCAGACATCAACTACTACACCGATAAAACTGTAGCCTTGGACAGCACCTATACTTACCGAGTCTACACCACAGATGAAGAAGGCAACATCTCCAGATATTCTGAAACAGTGACTGACACTCCCGACGGCTCTGGTTCCACTGACCGAACTCCGCCAATCATCTCAAACCCAACCATCACTGAAATTGGTCCAACTTCAGCCAGAGTCTCTTGGATAACCAACAAAGAATCCAACTCAACCGTTTACTATAAAGAATACGCCCAAGCAGGGGATTATGAGACTGGACCAAGCAAGGCTACCATGACTTTTAATCATTCTGTCATTATCACTGGGTTAAAAAGTAGTACTGAGTCTGATCTTAAAAAATATGCCATCAAGATTGTCTCCAGTGATGCTAAAGGAAACACCGGTTCTATGGATAAAGAAACCAATCCTGAATTGGATAATGATGGTGTGCTTAACTTTACCACCAAAAACGGTCCTGAAATTAGAAACTTCTCTTTTACCAGAACTTCCAACACTGAAGTCTCTATTGCTTGGAACACTTCCACTAATGCCAATGCTGAGATCCATTACTCCAGTCTTACCAGTGGAACCACTGAAAAAACTCTCATCCTAATCACTGATGATCTCAACACTGAAATTGACGAATCTTTAAACTCAGGCAGCGCAGCAAATCTGAGCGACTTCACGCAAAATCATGAGCTGACCATCACCAAGCTGACTCCTGCCACCAGATATTACTTCTACATCAGATCCACCGATCAAAACGGCAGTGTAGCTACGGATAACAATGGAGGAAATCTCTATGAATTCACCACAGACAACGATCAGACAAAACCAGTAATCACAATCGATGAGTTTCAACCAAGTATCATCAGTAACAACCAAGTAGCTATCTCTTGGAGCACTGATGAACAAGCAACCACGATTTTAAAATACAAAAAGAAGACCGAAGATGAATGGACAACCCTGGAACCAAATCCAGGTATCTATGACGAATCACACTTCGTAGTGATCTCAGATCTATTTTCAGAAACAAAATATGATTACAAGGTAATTTCGGCTGACATCAGTGGCAATGGAAGCGAGGATGAAGTAACTAAAGACAGACTCGACAATGAGCTTGAATTTGAAACTCTGCCTGATCCAGACAAGAATCATCCGCCATTGGAAGTAATTACTTTTAGCGACGATAATCCTTCACCGTTAACTGATACTGATGCTGTGATCAATTTTGCCACCGATCAGATCGCTAATTGCATTTTGAATTCTTGGGAATATGATGTTCCAGAAATTATCAATGTTCCAATTCAAGAAGAGGAGGGCTCATACAATTTGAATCATTCCATGCATCTATCCAAGCTTAAATTTCAAACCAAGTATGGTTATGAAGTTCATTGTCATGATAATCTTAAAGATGATAATGATGAATATCTGACAGTTTCATCAGAAAAGAAAGACTTTGTAACCACTGAAAAACTTTACACAGAAGCTGGAGCTGGAGCTCTGGGGGATAAGCTTTCCCCAGTAATTAACAATGTAAAAGTGGCCAGCACCACAGGGGAGAGCGCTGTCATAACTTGGGATACGAATGAAATCGGGAGCAGTTCTGTCAGATATGGAATTGCGGGTGTTGAAGAAAACTCAGCTTCCGATAGTGCTGTTAATTATGACAAGACAAAATTTGTCACCTCCCACACCGTCACAATCAACGGCCTCATCCCTGCTGCCAAATATATCTTCGTGGCTTCTTCGACTGACCCCTCAGGCAACATTGGCACCTCAGCCGAATCCTCCTTCACCACAGCCTCACCATCCTCACTTTCTTCAATCAAAGCTGAATCTCTAAATCTAGGAGAAGCTCAAATCACCTGGAACACCTCAAGCGAAACTTCTTCCATTGTGGAATATGGTCTAACTACTAGCTATGGAGAAAAAAAGGAATCAAGCACTTTAACCAAAGAACATTCCATCAGCCTATCCAACCTTAACCAAGGAGTAACTTATCACTTCAGAGTCAAAGGACAAGATCAAGATAAAAAACTGTATTCTAGCTCAGATCAAACCTTTGAACCAAAATCTCCTGCTCAAGTATCCAACATCAACATCAATGACATCACTGAGCATGAAGCTACAATAAGTTTCAATACCAACATTCCAACCACGGCTACCGTGATCTACACCAACATTCAAGACCCCTCAGACAATGGATCTCAAGCAGACAATGAGATGGCTACCAAACACTCCATTCAAATTAAAAACTTGACTCAAGGAGCAACCTTCAAAATCCAAATCAAAGCTCGAGATGAACAAGGGACTGAGTCTCAAACAGACGGAAAAGATCTAACCACCGGAAAAGACGAAAATCCTCCAAAGATTGATATGGTTAAAACAGATCTAGCTCTGGCTCAAAATGACAAAGTTCAAGCCATCATCTCTTGGAACACAGACGAACAATCAACCACTTCTGTCCTATACAAAGAAGGCAGAAATGCTGAAGCAAAAGAAATCGATATTTCAGAGGCGTTGAGTACAAACCATGTAGCAGTCATAACAAGTTTCAAACCAGGAACTGTGTATTACTTCAACACTAAGAGTGTGGATGCAAGCGGCAACGAAGCTAAGTCAACAGATTATGCCCTGCTAACCCCAAGAAGAAAAGAAAACATCATTCAGATCATCATTGGAAACTTCACTGATATCTTCGGATGGGCCAAATTCTAAAATAGCTTTTCAGGCGTTAGCTTGTTAGCTTTTTAGAAATACGGAAGTGACTTGGATGTGGCGAAGTTTTAAAATAGCTTTACTGATATTTATAATGTCCAATAAAAAACCTTTCATTTCTGAAAGGTTTTTTTACATTCGCAAAATTTTTTAGATGATGTTGAAATGCTTGAGGGTGGGGATTATGTTTGGTGCAAGATTTTCATTTTTCAGATCTTCAATTGGCATCCATTTCCACTGGCGAATTTCATCTCCAGGAATAATCTCACTTGTTCTCTTGGCGAGAAAGTGTGCCAAGACCACATCGACAATTCCATCCTCAGTTTTTTTTGTTGTGTGCCAAAAAAATGGAACAGAATTAATGACTTCAATTTCGATGCCCATCTCTTCTCTTGCTTCACGCTTGGCAGTTTCAATTAGATTTAATTCATAGTCTTCAACCTTCCCACCGCAAAACTTCCAAAAAGTGGTGTCACCATGTTGATTAAGGAGAACTTTATTATTTTCAGCTATTACTGGGCCCGATGCAATGATAATTTTGTTCATATTTTTTTAGTTAAATAAGTATCTTGCAATTTGTACCCTGATTTTTTGTAATAATTCCGCACTCCGACTCCTGAAATTACTACAATTTTCTTGAAGCCAAATTCTTGGCTGGCAATCCTTTCAGCTTCAAGCAGAAGTTTTCTTCCAAGACCGATGTGTTGCGGGGAAGTGGAATCAGTTTTGTCGATTTTTGTTAATTTTCCATAAGTGTGAACTTCTCGAATAATGGCGGAATTTTTGAGGGCAGAAATAAAATGCTCGGAATTGTTGTTGGATGGAATTCGAAGACGCAGAAGCGCGAACAATTTTTTCTTGTCCGGCGAAACGAATTGCAGGAAAATTTCTTTTCCATCTGAAGCGTCATAGTCAATTCTGTCCAGAATAATTTTTTCTTTTACGATATATCCAGCGCCAACTTCTCGACAACGAATGCAGGGACATTTTGATTGAGGAATGATTATTTGGCGGAGATTGGAAACTGTTGGACCAGCGATGATTGAAGGTGTGGGCACATCTCTAATAAGACGGGCAATGCGCACATATGGCGTTATTGCTTCATTTTTTATCTTCACCACAAGCCTCTCAAATGCTTCATTTGTTAGGGGAATATATTTTTTTCCTGGCCGGACAGGCTTCTTCCAGATGTTATACAGCTCACTGTTTTTCAAAACGACTGTGGGGTATATTTTAAGCATGTCAGGCTGAAATTTGGGTCCTTCAAAAAGGGCCTTAAACATCTCAAAATCACGCTCAGGAGTGCTTCCAGGCAGGCCAGGCATCATGTGATAGTTTATCTTGAAACCGGCATCCTTGAGCATCTTGGTGGCTTCCACGGTGCTTGCAATGAGGTGTCCTCGTTTATTCAGCTCCAAGACATCGTCGTACAAACTCTGAACTCCAAGTTCCACTCTGGTGCATCCAAGTTGGCGAAAATTCAAGATTTCTTTTTCGTCAATATAGTCAGGCCTGGTTTCAAGAGTAAGTCCAATAATTCGATGTTTGGCGGTTTCGTTTTTCTTTTGCTCTTTCAATAGTTCTTCTGATATTTTGGAAATTGGAAATTGGAAATTGGAAATTTTAGGATAATCATTGGCAGCTTTAAAGCATTTGTAAATAAACTTAGTCTGGTAATTTTTAGGTAAAAAACTAAATGTTCCACCCATAACGATGAGCTCAATCTTGTCAGTTGCGTGGCCATTGAGCTCAAGTGAACGCAAACGATTTTGCATTTGGCGATATGGATCAAAGTGTGAATCAATGGCGCGCATCACGGCAGGCTCATTCGAAAGATAACTTTTCGGCATGTCTTTTTCGCTTGGGCAATAGATGCATTTTCCTGGGCAGGGATATGATTTTGTCAGCACTGCCACCACGGCAACTCCTGATTGAGTCCTGATCAATCGACTCATTAAAAACTTTTCAAACTTTTCACTTTTTTTTATCTCACCGGACTGCACCAGTTGGTTGTACCTGTCTCGTAAATTGGCATTTGTTGGAAGTGGCAACTTGAATTCTTTGGATAACTTTTTTTTCAACTTTGAAAAACCTTCCAAGTCTTTTGGTAGTTCGTTTATTGCACTTATTATGTATTTATCGTAAGCTTTATTCATATGAAAAAAGAAATTGCTCAAAAAATATTGAATGAAACTGAAATAGGATACGATTCTATTTCAAAAAAATTCTCGCAAACGAGAAAGCACTTTTGGCGTGGTCTGGAGTTCATAAAGGATTATACGCACGAAAATGATTTTATTTTGGATTTTGGTTGTGGCAATGGTCGTTTGTTTGAGTTGATTGCCCAGACTGCCGGAGTCAAATATCTGGGAATTGATGTGTCCGAAAAACTCATCGATTTGGCCAAGGAAAAATATGGCGCAGATGGGGCAACTTTTCAGAAAATAAATCCCAATCAAAGTACTATAGCACTCAAAGACGATTCTTTCAATACCATCTATGGTATTGCAGTCTTTCACCATTTCCCGTCTGTTGAATATCGCCAGGAGGTTGCCAGGGAGCTTTTCAGAGCAATGAAAAGTGGTGGACATGTGGTGGTTACAGTTTGGTATTTGTGGCAGAAAAAATACTTCAAAAATATTTTTAAAAATTGGATCAATAAAATGAAAGGTGAAAGTGAGATGGATTGGAATGATTGCTTGATATCATTTACGGATAACTCAGGAATGCGAATTGAAAGATTTCACCACGCATTCACCAAAGGGGAACTTAGAAAACTTTTTGAATCTGCAGGCTTTGAAACTGAAAAATGTGAAATTGCGGACGGCAGAAATATTTTGTATATAGGAAAAAAATAAAAAGGCGGAGAAAATTCTCCGCCACGAGTGCTTCATGGGTACTACTGATATGTTTCAGGCTCCTCATGATCTTCCTGGAAAAACTTACTGTGCAGATATGCATAAATTGGAATGATCGAAAAGGCGAAAGTGATATCAAGAAAACCATTGTTGAGTAACATCTTTAGATGTGCAATCATGGTTAGTCTCCTTTTTCATTCGAATTTATTTATCCGCAACAACGAAACTTGAAATTAACACAACCAGGACATGGCTCTAATTTTTCATGAATTTTTTTGTCGTGAAAAATAACAGGAGGACAAAGCGCATACTTCAGTGGATTGGATGCGAATTTGCAGAAAAGACCGACAATCTCTTTGAGTGTAATTTTAATTTTCAAGGGACTATACCTCCTTTTGATTTTTCTCAAAAATAGCAGTATAATGGGGGCATGTCAAACTAGAAAATGGACCCATTGACAGGGATATTTTTTTGGGTTAGCATACCCCTGGAGGGTATTAGTAAAAATCTAAAATTTAAAATCTCAAATCCCAAAAGTTATGATAATGAAAAAAGTAGAAAAGTCTAAAGTTGAAAAAGATGGGGCTGAGAAAATTCTTAATCGCATCTCAAGAATTGAAGGCCAGGTTCGAGGACTTCGAACAATGATGGAAGAGAAAAAAGATTGCAACTTGATTATCAATCAGGTTTTGGCTGTGCGCGAAGCTGTGGCGGCGCTTGGAGCTGAAATTCTGCAGAATAATCTGATTTGCAAAATGTCTGAAAAAAAGAAGTTGGATGAAAAGCAACTCAGGGCGTTGATTAAAATGAAATAATAAAAAAGATGCCAATCCACGAATAAATGCCAATCCGCAAATTACGAATATGTATTATTTAGGTTAATTCGCAATTCGTTGATTCGTGTTTATTAGTAGATTAGTATAATATCTAAAGTTATGAGCAATGTTATTGAACTTACAAGTGAAAGTTTCAATCAAGAAGTTTTGAAATCTGAAATTTTGGTCGTGGTTGATTTTTGGGCGCCGTGGTGCGGACCATGCAGAATGATGACTCCGGTTTTGGATGAGCTTGCCAAGGATTTGGATGGAAAAGTTAAAATTACAAAATTGGACGTTGAAAATCCGGCTCATCAAGCACTTGCAATGGAGCATCAAATTCAGAGCATTCCTAATTTGAAAGTTTTCAAAGCCGGAAAGGTTATTCGTGAAATTGTTGGCTTCAACACAAAGGAAAAATTGAAAGCTGAAATTGAGGTGCTTTTATAATATAAAAATATTTTTATTATGACTTACGATTTGGCTATTATTGGCGCAGGACCAGCGGGGCTTTCGGCTTCGGTGTATGCTTCAAGATATGGAATTTCCAATGTTGTGATTGGGGCAGTTCCTGGCGGTCTGGCATCTCAAACTCATGAAATTGGCAACTGGCTTGGAAGTGAAAAAATTGCTGGCTGGGAATTTTCACAAAAGGCTCAGGCGCATGCCAAGAGTTATGAGAAAGCCGAAGTGATCACAACTCTCGTTGATGACATTGAAGAGAAGGATGAAACGTTTATTTTGTTTTTGAGTAATGGTCAGAAAATTGAAGCTAGGACAATTCTTTTTGCGATGGGCACAAAGCACAGACACCTCGGGGTTCCAGGTGAAAAAGAATTTGCCGGCAAGGGTGTTTCATATTGTGCAACATGCGACGGATTTTTTTATAAAGGAAAAACCGTGGCGATTGTGGGTGGAAATGACAGTGCGGCTGGAGCTGCGGTGCATTTGGGGGATATTGCTGAAAAAGTGTATCTCATTTATCGAGGAGAAAAACTTCGCTGTGAAACTTTCTGGGGTGAGGCAATTTCCAAGAATCCAAAGATTGAAAATGTTTTCATGACCAACATTAAAGAAATTAAAGGGGCTGAAAAAGTTGAAGAATTGATTTTGGATTTCCCATACAAGGGAAGTGATTTTTTGAAAGTCGATGGAGTTTTTGCAGAAATCGGCTCCGATCCAAATACTGACCTTACCAAGAAGCTTGAAATTGAACTTGATGAGCAAGGATATGTGAAAATTGATCCATCTGGTCGAACCAGCAAAAAGGGAATTTGGGCGGCAGGGGACATCACAACTGGCTCAGACAAGTTCAAACAAATCATCACAGCCGCTTCCGAGGGAGCGATTTCGGCTCACAGTATTCAACAGTTTTTGAAAAAATAGTTTCAAAAAAATGTATTGAAAAAAGCTCGTCGGATTTCTGACGAGCTTTTTTGTTTCAGATGTGTGATCGAAGACCCATCTCAACGAGCTTTACTAATATTGCTGGATCATCTCTCCATGATGCAGCACCTCTGGCAGCTTTTTGAAGGCCCGCATTAGTTGCTGCAGTATTTGCATTTTCAGAGCCAGCAATTTTCCTGGACATTGATTTTTGCGCTGCAGTTATTGGTATTTCAGTACGCTTCTTTTTGTTGGCAGATTCGTTTTCCTTGGAAGGTGCTCCAGGCTTTTTCTCTAGTAGCATCTTTTCTTTTATGCGTTTTTTGCGATCCTTCCTTCTTACTATTTTGGTTTTTTCTTTCGTTGATGCCTCGGCGTACACTTCTTTTTTTTGCTGAGCTCTTTGAAGGCTGAGGGCATTCCATAGACCCCTTTGATGCCTTCTGCCTGTATTTACTGGCATTATAGTTTGCATATCATCCTCCGAAGTTTTTGCTGTTAAGGAGCTGGTTATTTGTGGTCTGTTTTTGTTTTTATCACCTCCTGTAGGCTTAAAACAGCTCCACAATTCTAGATTTACTTTAATTATACACCCCGTTGTCAAGTTTTATCATCTTGGGGTATGGACAAATATTTTCTTTCTTGTATAATAGTTTTTGTAGCCCAAAATGGGCCGGTAGCTCACCTGGTAGAGCGCCTCATTTGCACTGAGGAGGTAGCGGGTTCAAGTCCTGTCCGGTCCACAGCATGAAATTTGCTGCACTCATCACGCAGTTTTTATAGATTTTATGGGCTTATAGCTCAGCTGGTTAGAGCGCGTCACTGATAATGACGAGGTCTC
>CAYVME010000008.1:0-40139 GCA_964452415.1 uncultured Bdellovibrionales bacterium | reverse complement strand
CGGCGTCGATCTGAATACCGTGCGTGAACTGCTCGGGCACGCGGACATCAAAATGTCGCTCCGCTACGCTCGCTCCATCTTGGATAATCGCAAAGAGTCTCTCTTTATTAATTCATTTAATAACTTTGGCGATTTGGAATGCTGGTTGACATAACATAAATAATAAATAATAAAAAAACTAATAATTTAAGCGTATGAGCAATTTAGAAAAAGCAATGAGTGAGGCAAGGGAAAATTTTGCCAGACAGCCATGGGAAGCCCCTAAAGAGCCAAGGAAACCTGAGGAGTTAGGCGCAATCAGAATTGAAAATTGGATAGAAATAAAGAAAGACATGATTTATGATGATTTAGAAGAAAAACCTGAGTGGCAGAGAACAATAAATTGCACACCTGACGCTTCAACAATAGGCACATTTTATGAGAATAACAGAGTTTTAACTTTTGTTGATGGGCAATGTAGACAATTTATTTCACCATCAACACCAGAATTAATCGCGGAACTTAAAGGCGCGGGATATATTGAAGGTGCAATGTCTGTGCCATTTTCCAACGGTCAAATTCCTACTGATCCAGCCCTGAAAGAAAAGTTGAATGAATTGCTAAACAAAAGATCTGAAAATGAAGAGATGAAAAAATAATTCTCCAAAAAATACATTAAGAGAAAAAGAAACTTCTGATTATCACATAGTAAGCGGTATCAAAAACAGCCCTCTCAGGACTGTTTTTTGATGTTTGGATTTTCAGAAGTTTTCCCGACTATTTTGAAGAAATAGCTCCATTGCTGGCCAGTCTTGCAAAGCTCCTTGGTGTCATTCATGGCGCGCTCCACAACTTGCCTCGAATATTTTTTGCAGACTTGAAAAACTGAATTTCTTTTGTCATTGGGCACATTCAGATCGGCAATTATTTTCAGTGCAAGTTCTTGCCATTGGTGGGCAGGAGCCTTTTTTGCTGGCTCGCGTTTTTTCATTAAATCCCCAAAAGTTTTTAGGTTATCACTCATTGTGGTATTTCTTAATGTTATTTATTCTCTTAATTAATTCTATCAGCTGAGGTTGGTAATTGCAACAGATACAATAGTGTAAAGTTATGTTAAAATAAGGATATGGATAATGATGTTTTGATTTTGGGAACTTTTTTCTTCGTGGTTAATCTGACTGCATTTTTGATCATGCTTTTGGACAAGAATAGATCAAAAGAACAAGGAGTTGAAAGAATCTCAGAGGGTTTCATGTTTTTCTTGGCTTCGGCATTCGGAAGTTTTGGGGTGTATGCAGGCATGTTTTCTTTTCATCACAAAAACCGCAGATGGTATTTTGTGATCGGCATTCCTCTTTTGATGGTGCAAAATTGTGCCTTGCTGTATTTTTTGTATTTAAATTTTGCAAAATATCTTTAAGATTTATCAGGGAGCGTTCTTGTTTTACATGATTCCTTTTTCGGCACGCTTCGCAGTCGGGAACTATGACTGCTCGCTAAGAGCTTACTGTCGTTCACTATTGCCTCAAAAGAAAACATGTAAAACAAGAAATAATACATATATACAATTTTTATTTTAGAAATACATGAAAAAAATAAAAACAAAAGCTGAAAAAAGAGATGCCAAGCACAAACCAAAGATGTTGGTTTCTGGTAAAAGCGTTTTCAAGATTCAGGAGATTATCGTCAAAAAAGCCAAGGAAATTGGCAAGAAAAAGGCTCAATGAAAGCTTGATTTTATATTTAAACCTGTTATACTGTCTCAATGCAAAAGAAAAAAATATTTGTCGAAATTAATGTCCCGTCCCAGCTTCGAAAGCGCTTGGCTCAAACAATTGCCAAATGGCCTGATTTGCCGATCAAGTGGATGAAGGAGGAAAATTTGCACATCACTGTGGCGTTTGTTGGATATGTGGATGAAAGTGTTATTCCCGAAATTTGTGAGAAGATTGGCGAGGCATTGGAGAATTTTGAATCTTTTGATTTGGAGTTTGATCGCATTGAACTTGGGCCAGACAAAGAGGATCCAAAGATGGTTTGGCTCACAGGAAAGCCATGCAAGGAGCTTGGAATGCTCAATGAAGAAGTTGAGCGCGCGCTTGGCATGAGACCAACTGCGCACAAAGAGTTTTCTCCGCACATCACTCTTGGAAGAATTCGCAAATTGAAATGGGATGAACTGACTGAAAAACCTGAAATTTTTGAAAAAAACAATGTTTCCATGACAGTTGATAGTGTTTCAATTATGGAAAGCAAGGGTGGGGGAGCGGAATATGTTTCACTTGAAGAATGCCCGCTGGCGTAGCCAACAAGTCAAAAGTCCATAAAGCCTTTAAAGCATTTTTTGAATCTAGCTTTCAACTTTATAGACTTTCAACTTTATAGACTATTTATATGGAGATTCTTGGGGTTAGAATTGATAATTTATCCAAAAAAGAAATTCTTGAAAAAATAGGATTTTTTTTGACTGAAGACAAGTTTCATCAAATTGCGACGGTTAATCCGGAATTTATTTTGAGAGCTCGGAGGGATGCTGAATTTAGGGGCATCTTGAATAAGTCTGATCTGAATGTGGCTGATGGAGTTGGGGTTTGGTATGCATTTTTGAGATATGGACAAAAGTTTGAAAACAGAATCCCAGGAGTTGATTTGATGCAAGAAATTTTGGAAATTGCCAACAGGAGAAGCCTCTCTATATTTTTGGCTATTCATGAAAATGGGTTGAGTTCGTTTGAAGAAATTAAAGAAGTTTTAAGGGAAAAATATCCCAACATTAAAATTCATGGAAAAAACATTGACCCAAGGAAGAGCAAAAAAATAATGAATGATGTTGATGGTGATATTGTTTTTTGCAATTTTGGTTTTCCCATGCAAGAAAAGTTCATAAATTTACTCAAAAACAAGCAAAATTCAAGCTTGCAGTTAATGGGCTCTCGGGGTAAAATAAGGTTAGCCATGGGAGTTGGTGGAAGTTTTGATTTTATTACAGGAAAAATCAAAAGAGCGCCATTTCGAATGCGAAAACTTGGACTTGAATGGCTCTGGAGATTATTTCAGGAGCCAACATATAGATTCAAAAGAATTTTTAATGCTGTGATTATTTTTCCGATAAGAATTTTATTTAATAAATGATTTATTGCTTGTTGTTGTAATTGCTCGACCATTTCTCTTTTTGGCACGCTTTTGGAAGAATGCTCAATATCCAAAAGCTCCGATTCACTTTCGTTGCATATGGGCCAAAAAGAAAAATAGCCTCACAATTCTCACTTTATTATTATGATTGATTCAGAAAAAAAAATTAGGGTTCGTTTTGCACCATCACCAACTGGCTACATGCATGTTGGAAATTTTAGAACTGCTTTGTATAACTATTTGTTTGCCAAGAAAAATGGTGGAGATTTTTTGATTCGTATTGAAGACACTGATCAAGCAAGATTTGTGGATGGTGCAGCTGAACAACTTTTGGAATCAATGAATTTTATGGGCTTGAACTGGGACGAGGGAAATTTTTTGAAAACATCTGTCAATACTAATTCCAAAAAAGAAACAAATGAATCAGCTACATATCCAAAGACAATTGAAATTGGTTCCTTTGGTCCATATGCACAATCTGAAAGAACTGAACTTTATCAGAAATACGCCCAGCAATTAGTGGCTGACGGTAAAGCATATTATTGCTTTTGCGAGCCGGAAAGATTAAATGAAATGAGGGAAAAACAGCAACAAGAAAAAAAGGCTCCAATGTATGATCGTTATTGTTTGGATAATGTTTCTCCTGATGAGATTAATGAAAAATTGAAAGAAAAATATCCAGCCGTTATTAGACTTAAGGTTCCATCTGATGAAACTGTTGAATTTGAGGATAGTATTCGAGGAAAGGTTTCATTTAATACTGGCAATATTGATGATCAGGTGTTGATGAAGTCCGATGGTTTTCCGACATATCATCTGGCTAATGTCGTCGATGATCATTTGATGAAAATTTCCCATGTTATTCGTGGTGAGGATTGGCTTCCAAGCACACCGAAGCATATCCTGTTGTATCGAGCCTTTGGTTGGGAAATTCCACAATTTGCTCACTTGCCATTATTGTTGAATCCTGATCGATCAAAACTTTCCAAAAGACAAGGGGATGTGGCAGTTGAAGATTATATCAAAAAAGGATATTTGAAAGAGGCGATTGTTAATTTTGTGACTATGCTTGGTTGGAATCCTGGAGAGGGAAGTGTGCAAGAGATTTTTTCAATGGAAGAATTGATTGAAAAGTTTGAACTTGAAAAAGTGCACAAGGCTGGAGCGGTTTTTGACATCAAAAAACTGGATTGGATCAATGGACAATACATTAAAAAACTTTCCGACGATGAGCTTTTGCAAAATGCGTTGCCATTTTTTGAGCAGAAAGATTTTTTTATAAAAGCAGATGAAAACAAGAAAACAGGAGAATATTTGAAAAAGGTTTTGACGGTTGAAAAAGAGAGACTGACAAAATTTGCTGATGTTGGTGATGAAAACATTTTTTTCTTTCAGGATATTTCGATTGAAAAAGAAATGTTGGCTTGGAAAACCAACACCAATGAACAAACCATGGAGTCTTTGAAATTAGCCCAAAAAACATTTGAAGAAATTGCCGAGAATGAATGGATAAAAGAAAAAATTGAAGAAAAATTGCTTGAAGTTGCAGGTGACAAAAGAGGGGATTTGCTTTGGCCACTTCGAGTTGCTCTCACTGGAGCCCAAAAATCACCTTCACCATTTGAATGCGCTTGGGTCTTGGGCAAAAGCGAATCAGTCAAAAGAATTGAAAATGCCTTAAAAATGCTGTAAAAAATCTCGATGCAAACAAAAACAAAAATCAAAAAATCAAAAAATAAGAATATTGTTATCCTGGTTGCAATTTTGACAGTAGGTGTATTTTTTGCATTTAAAAGCATTGAGGCTGATGATACAAGTATTGTTGATGGACTCTCTCAGCAAACAACAAAGGAGCAAGATGAAAATGATAAAAAAATTGAAGAATTGGAAAAACGGGCTGAAATTTATCGTGACATTATTGATATTAAGAAAAAACAAAGTGAAACCCTGAATGATCAGCTTTCAGTTACTGATTCTAATATTGCTCATGTGCAAACTCTTATTGATATAAATAAGAAAAAAATTGATGATTTTAATAGTCAAATTCTTCGAATCGAAAAGCAAATTAAGGAAAAGGAGGAATTGATGGAATTGCAAAAAAAGGTTCTCTCGAAGATGATGCAATCATATTATGAAGCGAGTCTCTCCAGCCCGGTTGTTGTATACCTTAACGATGATAATCTTGCATCTTTTATTATTAAAAAAGATAGGATTGCTCAAACTAGTGACAAAATGAGAGAGATGGTGATTTCAGTGAAAAACATCAAGGCGGAACTTGAAGTGCAGAGCGAGGATGTGGAAAAGAAAAAAGAAGAAGTTGTTTCTGCTCGAGAAAATTTGGATGAAAAAAACGAAGATTTGGAATCCATCAAGGCGCAAAAGGAGAATCTGCTGGCTCAAACAAAAGGCGAAGAGGCTCGCTATCAACAGCTCCTTGCCCGAGTCGAAGCGCAAAAACAAGAATTGTTAAACATAGATCAATTGTATTCAAGTGGTAGTTTCAGTATTGGAGGGCTTTCAGCTAGTGAATATATAAAGAAAAATGAGCCACCATCATCACTTTTTTCTTCAACTAGTTGGTATTATTCGCAAAAAGATCCAAGATGGGCCACTGTTAATATTGGAAATTCAAAAACAACAGATATGGCTAACTGGGGTTGCGCTGTTACATCTGTTGCGATGGTGTCGAAATTTTATGGAGATTCGATAACCCCAGGACAATTAGCCAAGAAGCCCATCTATGATTTTGATCTTATTAAGTGGCAAATAAATGGTTGGTCTAGTGCTGAAATTGAACTTGACTCAAAGTATGGATCTTCCCACGGGAATATTAGTTGGTCCGCTATTGATGCGGCTATTAAAAATAAAAAGCCCGTTATTATATATATTGGAAAATCTGGTGGGGGTGGCGGACACTACGTCGTTGTTCATGGTAAAGATTCAAAAACAGGGAAGTATGTCGTGCATGATCCATATTTTGGAGCTAATATTTATTTGGATACCTCTAGGGCTCTTGTTGGCGCTGGGAAAAAAAGCACAGGAACATACATGGATCAGATGATTATTTACAATTAAGAATGCTAAAGTTTTTATAAATCTGATTGGACGAGAACCTTCTTGAATGGGGAGAGTTCTTTTTTGTATTTTAATAATATTATATAGTAAAGGGGTTGTGCGACATTGGGACAGGTGATGTGTGTTTACTCGGTGGAGGGCACAGGGTTTTCAGGTAGAAATAATTTTTTAGCCAAATCTTAAATTATAACCCAGAAAGGAGTGTTTTTTGATTGGTTGATAAGGATGGTTATTTTTGATGATTTTTTGGGATTAATTTTTTTTTGAATTTTTTTTAATAATTTTTTAAAAATTTAAAATTATTTTTTTAATCTGAGATTAAAAAAATATTGTCTGGGTGTTGAAATGGTTATTGTGATTAAGCTCTGAAATTAGCCCAGGTTGAGTTTGATCAAAGTATGGGTGCAAGTATATATCTCAAGTAAAAAACCTTCTTTATGGGTTAAAATTAGGCCAAATATTGGCCAAAATAGGCTGAAAATGACCCCTGAAAAAAGGCTTGTTTAAGCCAAAAAACGACGCTCAAAATTGACCTGTAAGGCCCCTTTAGATCAAAAGTGGTACTCGTATACCACTCAATATGGCTTGTTTAAAGCCTAATTTTGAGCTTTGACTATTTTTGATTGAATTTTGGTAAATGGTTGGTTTTTTGTGTGGAAAAAAGCTTAATCGAAGTGATATGCATAAGGAGATGCTGATGTTATATATGTGCATAGGTTGCGCGTGAGTGGATGTTTTGATGTAAGGGTGGGAGATTGGTATTTTTTTTCTATATCGTTTTAGTTTTAAAAAGGTATATATTTGTGCATACAGATGAGTCTTGTTTTAGTATATATGTCGCAAAAGATATAATGTGCGACATTGAATATATTTAAATAAGAAGACTAATAACACCCTATTGTATAGACAAATTGCACAAACAAAATAAGAAATAAAAATTATAAAATCATAACGAAGGTATCAGTGTTTCGCTTAGTGAACCCAACTGATTCATATAGTTTCTGAGCACCAACTCGCATTGGATTACTTGTAAGATTTATTTTACTAATTTTTCTCTCTTTGGCAATTTCTATTAATCTCAAAACCAACATCCTGCCAAGACCTTTGCCTTGATGATTTTCAGCAATAATGATGTCTTCCAGTCTTGCCACTTCCCCCTTTGTTGGAACCTTATGAATGATAAGTGATCCAAAACCAATCAATTTTCCATCTTCTTCAACAACTAAACATATCGCGCCCGGGTCAGCCACCAAAGAAGTGCTATCAATCAAAACTTCTTTGCCAGTAAGAACTTTAAAAAGCGGAATTAGTTTTTTTTCGTCCCCTATTTGCAATTCTCGTAGATTTAGCATAAGTTTGTTTTGGTTAAAGTATAATTTTTTTTAAGATATATTTTTAGTTTATTTTTGATTTATAATTTTTAATGGCAGCGTGAAGTGCATCAGCTGCAAGATTTGAACAGTGCATTTTTGCTGACGGAAGTCCGCCAAGTTCTTCAGCTACGCTCTTGTTGGAAATTTCAAGAGCCTCCTCGATAGTCTTTCCCTTGGCTAAATCGGTTGCCATTGAGGATGTTGAAATTGCTGCTCCACATCCAAGGGTTTCAAATTTCACATCCTTGATTACCTCTTGTCCCTGCTTGTCTTTCTTTACTTTTATATATAGTCGCATGATGTCACCACATTTTGGATTGCCCACAGTTCCCACTCCATCAGGATTTTTCATTTTTCCTTGATTGTGCGGTTTTGTGAAATGTTCCAGGACTTTTTTTGAATATTTTTGCATAAGTATTTTTTGAATTATTTAAAATCGGCCAAAACATTGCCTGAAATTTTTCGCAGGCGCTTGACCACCTCTTTGATTTTATTAACCACTGTGTCAATTTCTTTTTTAGTTGTGTATTTTCCAAGTGTCAACCGGAGGCTCCCATGTGCTTGTTCATGCTTGAGTCCAAGTGAAAGCAAAACATGCGATGGATCAAGTGCTCCAGATGAGCATGCAGAGCCTGTTGAACCGGCAATTCCATCCAAATCAAGTGAGAGTATCAAACCTTCACCCTCAACATCGTCAAAGCGAAAATTTGCATTGTTGGGAGATCTTTTTTCTTTGGATCCATTGAGATATGATTTGGGAATTTCTTTGAGCACACGCTTGATCAAATGATCTCTTAGTGCTTCAATTTCCTCATTCTTTTTTTGGGTTGAGGGAGTTTTGATCATGTTGATCGCTTCTCCGAGACCAATGATTCCAGGCACATTGTGAGTTCCGGCGCGAAGTTTGAATTCCTGGTCGCCACCATCTTGAACTCGCTTGATCGGGGTTCCTTTTCTAACATACAAAAGTCCTGCACCTTTTGGACCATAGATTTTGTGCGCTGACATTGAAAGCAGATCAACCCCAAGATCATTCACATCGCAATTGAAATAGTTGATGGCTTGAGTGGCATCAGTGTGAAAAATTATTTTTGGCAGTTTTTGCTCAGTTCTTTCTTCGTTTATTTCTTTGAGCAATTTTCCAATTTCGGCAATTGGCTGAACCGTTCCAATTTCATTGTTGACATACATAACCGAAACCAAAATCGTGTTGGGCTTGATGGCAGATTTGATATCCTTGATTGAAATCAGGCCATCTTTTCCTGGAGAAACAAGTGTCAATTCAGTCAATCCATCTTTTTCTGAGAATTTGCAGGCATCCAAAACGCAATGATGCTCAAATTTTGTTGTAATAATGTGCGGTTTTTCATTTTCCTTTCTTGGAATTGAATAGAATGATCGCAAGCTTCCCTTCACTGTCAAATTATTGCTTTCGGTTGCGCCAGAAGTGAAAATAATTTCAGAAGCATTGCATCGAAAAAAAAGTGCGATTTTTGCTCGTGCATCGTCAATTGCCTCAAGAGCCTCCTGTCCAAATGAATGAACACTCATGGCGTTGCCAAAACTTTTTGAAAAAAATGGAATCATCTCCTTTAAAACTTTTTCATCAACTGGAGTTGTGGCTGCGTAGTCTAAATAGATTTTTGTCATATAGTAAAAAATTTAGTTTTTTTAATTGTTCTTGCTAAAAGCTAAGAAGCTAATGCCTAAAAAGCTATTTAATAAGGTCGCTTAATTTCATCCCGTATAATGTTTTTTTGATTTGAATTCCCAACTTGTTCCAAACAGCGCTTGATGGACATTTGTGCTCGCTTGCACAAAATTTTCCCACACATCGCATCGGCGCAATTTCTCCGTCGAGAAGTTCAATGATTTCTCCAACGGGAATTTTCTTGGGATCTCTGGCAAGCACAAATCCGCCAAGTTTTCCCTTGTTTGAATCCACCACTCCCCCATCTCGAAGTTTTCCAAGAAGCCTTTCAAGGTATTTTTGAGAAATATTTTCTTGTTCCGCAATATCTTTGGTGGTTTTTTGATCGGGAAAGCATTGGGCCAGATTCGTCATGGCTTTGAGGCCATATTCAGCTTTGGTTGAAAATCGCATAAAGTCAGGTTACAGCTGCCAGCTTTCAGCTCACAGCATAACATATAACAAATTACTATTCCTACTAAATTAGTATAGATTCATAATACAATGACCAAAATTTGATGTCAAGGCTTGACTTTTTGAGTTAAGTCTGGTAGATTTATATGAATTTATGATTGTAGTTTCTTAACATCAACATAGTACGGGGAGATTTTATGAAATCAAACAGGGAGTGCTTTATTGAAGCGGTTAAGGATGCTGTGGCACCATTAGTTTGGACTTGGAAAAGAATCAAACATTTTAAAAACTGTCTTTGCTATAAAATCGGATTGTAACCTAGAATCAAAAATAGCCCATTAAGGCAAGGAGGTAAAATGTCAAAAGTAAATGGATTATTCTTAGCTACTAAAGAGGCTTGCAGAAAACGATTAGGCCATGAAATAATAGCCAAGCTTGAAGGAGATTCAGTGGTTTTCTATGTTGGCACGAATGCAAAAGTTGTTCACCATGATCAAAATAAGAATCATGAATTTATTGAAATTGTGCCCCTGAGTGAAGCGTTAAAAAACAAGTGTGCTTCACCTGCTGGATCAAGACCTGGTCCAATGAAGACAATGTTCCATGAGGAAGACATAATGATTCCGGATAAGCTAGCCGAGTTTTTAGCAAAATTTGTCTGTGGATAATTCTCTGCTGTAGAGGTTTTTTTATTAAAAGGATTTGTGATGTTTTGCAAATCCTTTTTTTCTTGCTCAAAATCTCCCACTTGCTATACTTAATTATAAATAGCGTATCATTCAGTGATATTGCTTTCAGCTTTAAGCTTTTAACTTTTAACTTCCTTATGCGATTATCATATTCAGCTCTCGACACTTTTCAAAATTGCTCTTTAAAATACAAATTTCAAAATATCGATAAGATCAAAGAGCCCAAATCAAAAGAGGCTGTTTTTGGAACTTTGATTCATGGAACAATGAAATTCATTCACACTCCATCGCTTCTTCCGCCAAAATTGGAAGATGCTTTGGATTATTTTTCCAAAAATTGGAACAGTGATGTGTTTGAGAATGAACTTGAGGAACGGAGCGCTTTTTCAATGGGTGTTTCCATGATTCAAGAATATTACAAAAAAAATAATCCCAACGATTTCAACATCGTTGATCTTGAAAGTCGTTTTACAATTGAAATCAAAAATCCAAAAGATCAAGCACAGCACATTGTTTCAGGAATCATTGATCGCATCGACAAGACTGAAGATGGCTATGAAATCATTGATTACAAAACAACCAAAAAAATGCCTTCGCAAGACAAGGTGGACAATGATTTGCAACTTTCGGTGTATTTAAATGCGTTTCTGGCTCGCTATCCAAAAGAAATTGAAAGATTGGATAAGATTACTGTCAGTCTCTATTATCTCAAGCATGGTGTGAAACTGAGCTCAACAAGGACATTGGAGCAACTCAAAACTGCCAACCAACTTTTCTTGGATGTGATTGAGCAAATCGAAAAAGGAGAATTTGTGCCAAATGTCACTCCCCTTTGCGATTGGTGCGGTTTCCAAAAGATTTGCCCCATGTGGAAACACAAATTCAAAGAAGAAAGAAAAATCGACACTGAAGAAATAAACACCGCTATTGGTGATTATATCAATCTAAAATCTGCCATCACCTCAACCAAAACTCAATTGGCCGAGCTTCAAGAAAAAATTGCCAAATATATGGAGCAAGAGGGGGTTGACCGAGTTTTTTCTGAGGAAGGAATCATTGCGCAAACACTTCGAAAAACTTACAAATATGATGAAAAACAGCTGAAAGAAATTCTGGAACCACTCGATAAGTGGGAATCGGTTTTGAAGGTTGATGGAATTGCTCTGAAGAATATTATGGCAGTGCTTTCCCCTGGAGTTAGGCAAGATGTGGAAAGAGCTCGCGTTTTGGACAAGGAGAGCAAGAGCTTGACCATCAAAAAGAAATAGTACGGAGTTAAAATTTCAAATACTTCTCCCAGTATTGATACAATTCTTTGGTGGCTCTCAGGTCTCCAATATTATATTTTGCAATCTCGAAGAATTTTTTTTCTTCAAAAAGTTTTCCGACTTGGTCTCCGCTGACACCCTCGCCTTTCGGACTTTTGATTCCAAAAGCTCTGGTCCAAAGATGAAGATTTCCTTTTCGACGAACCGCGCCGTAGTATGTCAGTTGGTCAAGCAGGTCAATATGTTGAGCATTCCTAGGTTGACTTGAAAGATAGCGATTGACCATCAAATTTTTGGTTGGTCTGATTTGGTTGATGGCGCTTCTGGCAAATAAAAAAGGCACATCAAAAGTGCGCCCATTAAAACTTATAAATTCATCATATTTCTCGGCTAGATTCCAAAATTGGGCAAGCATCTCTTTTTCGCCCAGTGGTCTGAATTTGATGTTGCCATCCTCTGAGTCCCCGATGCTTCCATCTGGAGCTTGGAAATATACTGCTCCTTTGTCTTTCTCGACATCATACACTCCAATGGCCACAATTTGACCCGTCAGTGGAGAAAAACAAAGTCCATTCTTGATCTCTCCGAGGGCTTTTTCACGCTCTTCGTCAGTTCTGGTCTCTCTTTCAATCCAATGCGTAAGAGCTTCTTTCGTGGTTTCATCAAAAGTTTCAAAATCCTCTCCTATTGTTTCTATGTCGAAGACTAGCTTTCCCATGTGTTGATTATATCACAATATGTGAGAAAAAAACCAGCATAAAATCTGATTTTGGCGATTTGCCACTTTATCATTGCTAAAGTTTGATTCTGGATATACTATACGAACGAGGAGTGAGATATAAATATCCTCAAGTATAGATTTGTAATCCAGAATCTAATATGAATACAATTAGCGGGATAAAAAATTTCTTTTCGCATTTCTTCACTCTTGATGATTCCGCGCACAACATTGCTGGTGGATTTGCCCTGGGCGTGTTTTTGGGAACACTTCCAGGATTAGGAATATTGGCAATGCTTTTTGCCTTATCAATATTTAAATTGAACAGAACTTCAGCAGTTATCGGTGTTCTTGCGACAAACACTTGGGGCACGATTGTTGCTCTTCCATTCGCCACGGTCATTGGAGGATTTCTTTTTGGACAAAGTTCAGTTCACCTCTCTCAGGAATTTCAGGCAACCTATCAACTCGGTTTCAAATATTTTCTTAGTAAAGTAATCTTTTTCGATCTGGCAGTGCCATTGATTGTTGGTTTTGTTATTTCAGCGGGTGCGATAGCCCTCCTTTTTTATTGTATTATTTTTTATCTTTTGAGATACAAAAAAGTGACGCAGTAATAACGCAAGAGACTTGCGAGAAAATCGCCAGGGCTTTTTTATTACATGAGAAACTAAAAAGTTGACACCTAATAAACTATTTTATAATTGTTCCTGTGAATTTCTCGCCATTAAGATATTTTTCAAGATTGGAGATTTTTTTGCCATTGAAAATTGCGACTTCGATCCCCTCTTTTCCTGCCATTTTTGAAGCCACTGGATCAAATGGAAGATTTGATCCCGGATCCCACGAGTCGCCGACAATTTTCTGAAATTCTGGCCAAGAAATTTCTTTGATTTTTTTGGCATCAGGGAATTTTTTTGGATCCTTGTCACAAACGAAATCAATATTGGAAAGATTGGCAATTTTTTTGGCACCAAATTGTTTGGCCAAAAGCACCGCAATGTAATCGGTTGAATTTCCTGGACGATATCCAGCGGCTAATAAAACTGATTCCTTGGCCTTCAAAAAACTTTCCAGATCATATGGATTTTTGTTGATGCTTGGATGAGCGTGCTTTTTGAAAATGGTTCGGATGAAATGCGCGTTCATTCTGGTGGCGTGAATTCCGATCCAGTCCTTGTCTTCACTGTCAATGTCTCCAACTTTTGAGCCAGCTTCAACATATTTCCTGGCGATCTTTCCTCCTCCAGTCACAATGATGAAGCGAAAACCTTCTTGGATTTTCTTTTCAATGACCTCTTTGAATTTTTTCACAAATTTCCAATCGATTTCTTCTGGCACAATTAATGATCCTCCAAGTGAAATGATGATAATTTTTTTATTCATGGCTTGTTTTGATAAATTATTTAATATGTTCGTCTGCTTGTTTTTTGGTTTCATGAAGTTTCGTGATTGTATTTTGGATTTCATCTTTGATCCCGAGAAACATTTCAAGGCCCTTTTGCAATTCATCTAAGCCCTTTTTATATTTCACAATAATTTTATCGTTTGAATTTTTGGCCAACTCACTATCCATCATCTCCTGGGCAATTTGCAAGTGACTTTCAATTTCCTCGATTTCCCCATTAATCTGTTTGAGATCATCCTGCAATCTCGCATCAATTTCCTCAAATGTTTTTGGTGTTTTATCTTCGGTCATAAATTTTATTTATTTAATAAATACGCACCTGAAAACATAATTGTAACAGCTACAAATTTTTGTGCCAAGTGTCTTTTTCTGAGGCTCTCCTTGCCCATGCCTGGAAGAAAAATTGTCAAAATTATACCAATCAAGAAAATAAACAGTGGTTGAAATCCATTTATTACCCAAACCAATGCTAAAGGTGCCAATAATGATGCAAATGCCATTATCATCCTGCCTATCAAGGTAATTGCCTCATTTGTGAAATTAACCCAGACAAAAGCTTGTTTATTTCGCCTTATTACCCTTAAAAATTCTTCACGATAAGATTTTATGCAAAGCAATGTTAGCATGGCAATTGTAAAACCAACATACTCCCAGAAAGTAGTTTTCCAAAAATGTTCTTCAATCGCAACCATTTTAAAGATTAAGGTTGTTGCTGCAAGCATTAATGAAGATAAAAACATCAAAAAAAATATCTCCCCTTTAAATTTTGGTTTACGCTCATCAATATTCAATGATATTATTACTGCTCCTAAGATAATAATTAGCGAGGCCAGCACCTGTGTAGTTGAAAGTTTTTCATTTAAAAAATAGTACGCAAGAAAATAATTACAAATTGGAATAAATTGAAAAAGTGGCGCAACAACAGAAGTCTCGTCTTTGTTCATCGCATAAATATAGGGAATAAGTGACATAATATATAAAAAACCACTTGCTACAATAAGAATACCTGCAAATAAATGAATCGAAAAAACATCTCTATTGAAAATATAAATGAACGGTAGCAGAAAAGTGCCCATTAAGGATGAGAATATTAACAATGCACCAATTGTTCCGCCCTTGAAATATTTTACTATTAAATATTTATCTATAAAATTTGAAATTGCCCAAAGCAAAGGCGGAAACATCGCAATAATAATCCAATTCATATTCTTCTTAACTTATAATCTTTTATTATTTGCATTTACTCTCTGTCCTCCCTTGTCCCAACGCTTCTTGGGCACTCTTAAAGCATACCATATTTTCGGGTTTCACGCGTTTGGCGTAGGAGCAGGTTGGGAGATAGAATTTGTCGGAATTCTTGCTTCCCACGAAGGCACAGGCGGAGGTGCTAGTTGTTAGGTTTTGAGTTTTAGGGCTCGTGGGATTGCCGACTTCTGAGGTGGTTTCGGCGGTCTTGGATGCGCCTTGGACTTCAGGGATGCCCTTATTTGCCTCAGACTGGTCAATAGTGATATCAGAGCTCTTCTCAATTATGAGGGGTTTTTGCTGCCATTTTTGACCTTGCAAGAAGCCAAATTCAAAGGAAATGGCTGAAATTAGGCAAAAACCGACAAAAAGCACAATCCTGGTCTCATTTTTAATAAGAAGCTCTTTGATTTTGACCAATGTTTGATTCATTGTTTTTACTTTTAATTGTGAGACTATTTTTCTTTATGGCCCATATGCAGCGAGAGCGAATCGGAGCATTTGGATATTGAGTATTTATCCAAATGTGTGCCAGAAAGAGAAATAGTCGAGCAAACAAACTGGATTCCGGATCAGGCCCGGAATGACAATAGGGTTGACTAATTTTGAAAATCTGTTAGAATTATTCCTGTAACACTGAGTGAGGGTTTCGGTTGATTGCGCATCCGCGCTGGATGCATGTCTTTGCCAAAAGACAACAATTAGCTGGCAACCGTCACATTGTCCCCCGCCGCTGTTTTGTTTATTATAATATATTTATGGATATATTATAAGAGAGCAAAAGAGTTTGCGGATATATTTTTTTAAAATTTAATTTTGCCCTGGAAATCAATAATCGTTTTTTTTGGTTACTGATTACCAGTTACTTGCTATGGCACATCGTAAAGCCGGTGGGTCTACCCAACTTGGACGAGATTCAATCTCGAAAAGACTTGGTGTAAAGATCTTCGGAAATCAAAAAGTTAAAACTGGAAACATCATCATCCGACAACGAGGAACAAAATATCACGCTGGAAAAAATGTGATGAGATGTAATGACGACACCTTGATGGCACTTGTGGACGGAATTGTGAAATTCACCTCAAAGAAAGTTCGAAACTTCACAGGAGTTTTGGTAACAAGAAGATTCGTTGCAGTTGAAAAATCTGACACACCAATCGAAATCAAACCGAAAAAGACTGGTGCCAAGAAAGCTGGAGCAAAACTTCGCGTGAACCTCAAAACCAATCAAGCTGGAAAGAAAAAAGGAGCTTGGAAGGTCCCGCGAAAACCAAACATGCGAAAGACTGTGAGAAAGCATTTGGTTGCAAGAACAGCAAAGAAGACAAAATAAATAGTCGAAAGACTACTTTAAATAAAAAAGAAGCCTCACAAGGGGCTTCTTTTTTTTAATATTGATTATGGTGTATAATGTAGTTGTAGATAAAAAATTATCTCACCCATAAGGGAGGCTTACTCATGAAACTTGCAAAGTTTAATAAGTCAAGAAACCTTAAAAAATTCGGTCGTGTTAGTGATGAGCACAGTACGCGTGTCGTCAGGTTTGTCATCTTTGGCAAACAATTTTCCGTGAGGATATCTGCAATTGAAAAATTCGAAAAAGCTTTCGAGAGAGTAAAGATTCAAAGAACACTTTCGAATCAGCTCAGAGCATGTTGAACACCTTATCGTAAAAATAAAGACCCTCTCGAAACCAAGAGGGTCTTTAATCTTTCTATTTCTTTTTTTACATAGATGGACTTACCTTTTTAATTAAATTTATTTTTCTATTCAAGAATCCTTCCTTACTAACTGCCCAAATCTCAGGATTATTTTCAATCGATCTTTCTATTTCTTTAAAATTCATCCACTTTACTTTTTGAACCTCTCCATCATCAAAGGAAAGAACGCTCATATTATCATTAAAATTAAAATAATAATGATATGCAACTTCCCTATTTTCAAGCGCATCGTGAAAACTTCTCTCTCCTTCTATTAAATGATTAAGTGAGATATTAAAGCCAACTTCTTCCTTTATTTCTTTAATGATAGTTTCTTCAATTGTTGATCCTGATTCAACATGACCGCCAAAACGCAGTGCCCATTTGTCAGGATTTTGTTCTTTAAATTTTGACCGTAAATGAACCAGGAGCTTAATGGAATTGTTTTTAATGCGATAGAAATATACAACTGCCACCCGATGCGTGAAGCCTTTTTCATGACAAACACTGCGAAGTTCTTTTTCTCCAGTTAGATTTCCATTTTCATCAACAATATCAAGATATTCTTCCATGTGCTTTATGGACTTTTGACTTTACGACTTTTTATTTAAGCTTACTTCTTTCTTTTGATGCTTTCACAAATTCAAAGAAAAGAGGATGTGATTTGAGCGGTGAAGATTTGAATTCTGGGTGAAATTGCGCGCCAAGGAAAAAAGGATGCTCGGATTTTGGAAGCTCGGCAATTTCCATAAGGATTCCGTTTGGAGATTTTCCAGAGAAAATCAAACCTGCTTTTTCAATTTGTTTAACATAGGCAGGATTCACTTCATAGCGATGGCGATGTCGTTCGGAAATTTTTGCTTTGCCATATGCCTTGCCTGCGATTGTGCCAGCCTTCAAAATTGCATCATACGCACCAAGCCGCATCGATCCTCCGTAGTTGCACTCCAAAAGATTCTTTTTTTGTTCTGGCATGATGTCAATAACTGGATGTTTGGTTTCAATATTTATTTCTGTGGTGTGAGCTTCGCCAAGACCGAGAACATTTCTCGCATATTCAATAACTTGAAGTTGCATTCCGTAGCAAATTCCAAAATATGGAATTTTGTTTTCGCGACAAAATTGAATTGCTTTGATTTTTCCTTCAATTCCGCGTCCACCAAATCCTCCTGGTACCAAAATTCCATCATATTCTCCAAGCGATTCAATTTTTTCAGGATCTTTTTCAAAAATTTCACTGTTGAGCCAGTCCATTTCAACTTTGGCTCCGACTTTATAACTAGCGTGTTTTATTGCTTCAATAACGCTGATGTATGCATCTGACAAAACAAAGTCTCCCGTTCCGAAATATTTTCCCACAATTCCAATTTTAACTTTTCCTTCAAGACTGTGCACGCGCTTGATCAAATCCTCCCATTGTTTCAAATCTGACTTTTTTGGCTTGAGTCGCAATTTTTTGAGAATTATTTTGCTCAAGTTGTCGCGTTCAAAATTCGTGATAACTTCGTATACACTTTTTGCATCAGGCGCGCTGATCACACATTCTTCTGGAACACTGCAGAAGTTTGAAATTTTCTCCTTCCGCTTTGCATCCATTGGCATTTCAGAGCGAGCCACAATAATGTCAGGCTGAACTCCAGCAGCATTGACCGTTCGCACTGCATGTTGAGTTGGTTTGGTTTTCATTTCGCCAATCATATTTGGCATTGGGACATAGCTGACCATCACCGAAAGCACATCTTCCGGATGCTTGATTTTCATCATACGAATTGCTTCCATGAAAAGGATGTTTTCATATTCCCCAACGGTTCCACCAATTTCGATGATTGTAATTTCAGACTTGTCTTTGTTTGATGCATGCACAATTCGATCAATAACTTCAAGCGGAATGTGTGGCACAACCTGCACGCATTTTCCGCCATATTCCAAATTGCGCTCGCGGTGAATCACTGATTCGTAGACACGACCAGTTGTCATGTAGTTGTCGCGAGAAAGAGTGATCCCCATGAAGCGTTCATAGTTGCCCATGTCTTGATCTGTTTCGTCTCCATCATCCAGCACGAAAACTTCTCCGTGCTCAGTTGGATTCATGGTTCCAGCATCAACATTCACATACGGATCAATTTTAAGAGCGGTCACCTTGTATCCACGAGCTTTCAAAATTGCTCCAATTGAAGATGTTGTAATTCCCTTTCCAACACCACTCATAACGCCACCCATCACAAAAATGTACTTTCGATTCTCCATGTGTTTGTTTTTATCCCCTGATTAATTAAAATTTTTCATATGCAAAAAGTCGCTTGAATGCGACCCCCTTTAAATTGCAAAAAGTTCAACCTCCATGAGTAGTATATACCATTTTCTAGGCTTGTTCAACTATCAAAAATATGGTTGCCCTAACATCAAAATCGAGGCTTATTGTAAGCTTTTTTTCGCCCAATTCCTTGATGTGATCAGCCCCAATGGATTTTTCCGGCACAACAGCTCCAAGTTTCTTGATTTCATTGGCAATTTCTTTGGCAGTAATTGAGCCAAACAGCTTTCCATCCTTAGCGCGAGCTTTTATTGTTATTCTTTTGCCATCAATTGAAGCAGCTAATTTTTGAACAGTTTGTTTTTCCAGTGAAACATGTAGTTTCTTCTTGTCTTCCTCCATTTTCACCTGCGCGATGCTGGCAGGAGTCGCAATGTTTGCCAATTTTTTTGCCAAAAGGAAATTCCGAGCGTATCCATCTGGTACATTTTTTATTTGTCCTTTTTTTCCAACATTTTTAACATCCTGAAGAAATATTACTTGCATATTGAAATTGTATTAAAATTAATTACCTCGATAAGTATAGCGGATAAAACGGCGTGTGGTCAAATCATCTTACTGCAGACCTTAATTGCTTTTTATTTTGAATAAACATAAAAATGAAGAGGGCTTGGGTTGCAATTGTCTTCATTAACTCAACATCTTCAATTTTTTGGCTAGGCGTATTTTTCTTAATAACAATATAGCAAAATATCTTATCAATAACTTTTGGAGAAATAATAACAATGAAATCATCGGATTCAATGTGATTAATCCCTCCAACATGCTCTTTCAATGAGAAATGCGATTTGATTTCCTGTTTACTCTTGATTTCCTGCAAAATCTTGAGATCTGGATAGCTAGAAAATTTCAAGACAAAATCTTCTGATTTTCCAAACACTCTGATAGCTTCCATGATTGAAGCATAGGAACCGAGTCTATTTTTTTGAGTCATTTTCACACTGTCAGGATAGTTCAAGGAGATATTCTCCAAAATATCCAATTTTCGATTGCTTTCACCTATATATGAATATGAATTTTTGAGATCCCTGGTCATATTGCCAATCTGACTTTGATATTTGTTTTTTTCTTTGATGTTTTCCTTTAATTTTTTTTCCATCGCAAGAAAGAGAGAAAAACACAATGAACCCAAGAGAAGTATCACGAGTTCTTGAGTTTGAGTCTCATTGAACATGTAAAATCCATCCGTGATGAATGTTGGGACAAAAACCGTTACGGTAAAGATAATAAGGTATATCCAATACATTGTTTGGCTATCTTACTAAATTAAAAGCTCGCTGGATGCTTTTATTGATTGGTATGGAATTGTTTCATGAAACTCCATAAAAGTCAATAGACAAGCCTTTTTACAAAAAAATCCCCCCACCAGGGCGGGATAATCTTAAATGTTTTTGCAACCTTTCAAATATTCGCGAAGCTTATCACCAATTTCGGGATGCTTGAGTCCCATGTGAATTGAGGCTTTCATGAAATTAAACTTATCCCCTGTATCCAACCATTCCCCATCAATAACTTTTCCATACAAGGATTGATTATTTTCAAGCATTAAGTCAAATGCATCAGCTAGTCTTATTTCTCCGGATTTGCCATGGTCCATTGTTGCAAGAACATCAAACACTTCAGGTGTGATGATGTATTTCCCTGGAGCTACAAAATTTGTTGGTGCATCCTTAACTTTTGGTTTTTCAATGAATTTTTTCACTTCCCAATTTTTTTCATCAAGTTTAATCCCATCAATAACTCCAAATTTAGAAACTTCCTCGCGTGGAACTTCTGTTATGCCAATAATTGGCCGCTGATATTTTTCATAGGCATCCATTAATTGCTTTGATGCTGGAACCTCACTGTCATAAAGACAATCTCCAAAGATCACAAGCACTGGCTCATCATTAACAAGATGTGCAGCCTGTAAAAGAGCATGACCATCCCCAAGTGGTTTTGATTGGCGAACATAGGAAAATTTTGCGAGACCTGCGATTTTCTGCACAGTTTCAAGCAATTCTTGTTTGTTTTTCTCAACCAAGGTATCTTCAAGTTCATATGAAATATCAAAATGATCCTCGATTGCTCTCTTTCCGCGACCAGTCACGAAAATAATCTCTTCGATTCCAGAGGCCACAGCCTCTTCAACGAGATATTGGATCACTGGCTTGTCCACAATCGGAAGCATTTCCTTTGGCTGAGCCTTGGTGGCAGGCAAAAATCTTGTTCCGAAACCAGCTACTGGCAAAATCGCTTTTCTAATTTTCATAAAATGTATTTAGGATTAGCTTTTTATTTATTGTAATCTTTTTTTGCTTCTAATTTTCAATTCCTCATTGAACTCTGAAATTGCTTGGTCGAGAATTGGGTGGAAATTTTTACTGATGCCTTTTTCCTTAACGATAATACTTGCTTCCAGAAGTGAATCTGGCGTTCCAGCATCCAGCCATTCCCCTTCAAACATGGTAACCTCCAGTGCTTTCCTTTTCAAATATGCCTTGTTGACATCAGTGATTTCAATTTCGCCTCGATCAGATGGTTTCATGTTCTTGGCAATTTGCACACAGTTGTTGTCATACAAATAAAGTCCCGTTACTGCAAAGTCGCTAATCCAGCTTTTTGGCTTTTCAACAATTTCCATCGCTTTCATTTCTTTGTTGAATCTCACAACGCCGAATCTCTCTGGGTCTGCCACTTTTTTGGCAAAAACATGTCCACCACTTCGGAATTCTTTTATCTGCTTGGCAAAATCATCTTCAAATATGTTGTCTCCCAGGATGAGCGCGACATTGTCATCTCCAATATGATTTTCACCCAAAGTCAAAGCTTCGGCCAATCCTCTGGGTGTTGATTGAACTTCAAAGGTGATGTGGATGCCGTGTTTTTTTAGCAGTGAACCCAGCAAGTTCAGAAATTGTCCAGAATGTTCTGGAGCAACAATAATTAAAATTTCTTTAATTCCGGCTTTGATCAAAGTATTAAGTGGATAAAAAATCATTTGCTTGTCATACACTGGCAAAAGTTGCTTGCTGGTCGTGGCTGTCATTGGAAAAAGTCTTGTGGCAGTTCCTCCGGCCAAAATTATTCCTTTCATCTTTCGTTTTCTTGGTTTGCAAATTTGTTCTCCCATATTTTTTTATAAAAAGTTTACTTTTTTAATTTTGAATTTCCAATTTCGAATTTTGAAAAAAATCTCAATGACAAAAAGTTTAAAAAATCAAAACTTTACAAATTCATTCGAAATTCAAAATTCATACTTCGAAATTTATATGCTTGGGTATATTGGATATTTTTTGCAAAATTTGGTCACTTCTTTTTTTATTCCTGCTAGTGTTTTTTTGTCATCGTGAGCAGTGATGATTTCATTAATCCACTGGGCAATTTTCTTGATTTCTTTTTCTTTCATTCCCCTGCTTGTCACAGCTTGGACTCCAACTCGAATTCCACTTGGATCCATCGGGCTTCTTGGATCATCCGGAATCATGTTTTTATTGACGGTGATTCCAGCTTCATCGAGCGCATGCTCAGCTTCTTTTCCTGTCACGCCCTTGCTCGTCATCACATCCACCAAAATCATGTGATAATCAGTTCCGCCAAACATGATTTTGTATCCCATTTTTTTCATTTCAGTTTCTAAAACTTTTGCATTCTTGACCACTTGTTTGGCATATGTTTTAAATTCAGGCTTGAGAGCTTCTGCAAAAGCCACGGCTTTGGCTGTGATATTGTTCATGTGCGGTCCTCCTTGGAATCCAGGAAAAGCTGATTTGTCGATTGCTTTGGCAAACTCAGCTTTGCACATGATCATTCCACCGCGAGGACCTCTAAGTGTCTTGTGGGTTGTAGTGGTCACAATATCAAAAAATGGAACTGGATTTTCAATGGCTTTTCCAGCAACCAATCCTGCAATGTGTGCAATGTCAAACATGGAAATTGCGCCAACTTTTTCGGCAATCGCTTGAAATTTTTTGTAATCAATTTTTCTAGTGTAAGCAGAAAAGCCCGCCAAAATCAATTTTGGTTTATGCTTAATTGCCAACTTTTCCAACTCCTTGTAATCAATCAGTCCGTCCTTACCAGTTTTATATCCAATGAAATTATAGATCTGGGCTGAAAGCGTGAGTGGATGACCATGAGTCAAATGTCCACCGTGTGAAAGATCCATACCAAGCACTGTGTCGCCTGGTTTTAAAATTGCATTATATGCAATCATATTGGCTGGCGCTCCAGAATGAGGTTGAACATTCACATGGTCAGCTCCGAAAATTTTCTTGGCTCGCTCAATTGCCAAAGATTCAACCACATCAGTGAAATCCTGACCGCCATAATATCTTTTTCCTGGATAACCTTCAGAATATTTATTTGTGAAAACGCTGCCAAGCGCTTCAAGCACAGCCTTGGAAACATAGTTTTCAGACGCAATCAATTCCATCCCCTCTTGTTGGCGCTTCATTTCACCAGCGATTGCTGAAAAAATTTGCTTGTCTTGTTTTTTAAGATTATCAAATGCCATAATAGATAAATTTTGAATTTATTTAGTATTTTTCAAGTATTCCCTTAGGGCCAACTTATAACTTCTGAGTGGATTCAATTTTGTGTTGATCAAAGTTGAAACATACGGCCTTTGAGCAGGCCTGGGAAACTCATCTGCACTAACAGGAATGACTTTGGTCTTCAATTTAGCCATCTTATACAATTCTACGACAGCTTCGTGCCAGGTGCAAGCGCCAGAATTTGCCACATGATAAATTCCAAATGGCTTTTTAGCTTCGAGAATTTCCTTGGTTTTCTTGGCTAAGTCCGGAGCATATGTGAAAAGACTTGTTTCTTCGTCAATAACTTTGACTTCCTTGTTCTTTTTTCCAACCTCAAGCATGACATCAAAAAAACTTCGCTTGGCAGTTTTTGATTTTGCTGGTTTCCCGAAAAGTTTTGAAAGTCGAATAATATAATATTTCTCCCCATTTTTTTGAACAGCTTCTTCGCCCATCAGTTTTGTTTTTCCATATTTTTGAACAGGCTCGCAAATTGCATTTTCATCAAATCCAATTTCTGGAGTGAATCCCTCATGAAGCGAGCATGATCCGCAAGACCCACTGCAACCCGATGGCTCTGGAAAATCAGGCATGCCAGAAAAAACATAGTCCGTGGAAAAATGCACCAGTGTTGCATCAAGTTTCTTGGCAATTTTTGCCAGATATCCAGGGGCTTTCCCGTTCAAATTTTTAGCCTTGGCAAATTCAGCCTTGTCTTTTTCACAGGCATCAACTGCATTATATGCTGCAGCATTCAAAATGATGTTTGGTGCAATTTTTGCAATTTTCTCTTTCACTTGAGTCTCATCAGTGATGTCGATTTTGTCGAAATCCCAAGCCGTCACCTTGTAATCAGTGTCATTTTTGAAAATGGAAACCAATTCTTGTCCAAGCATTCCCTTGGCTCCTATTATTAAAACTTTTTGCATATATTTTATCCTTACAAGTTTAATTTATTTTCCAAATATTTTTTAGCTTCCAGTTGCTGCTCGAAAGAATTCTCCAATTCCAAGCTGATATAGTATGGCAAATATTGACGATATTGTCCAATATAATCAAGTTCGCATAAATTCTTGAAATAATGCCTGTCGAACCCGAAAAAATGATTAATCAGACTCCACCTATTGGTTTTTATTGCAGAGACATGTGCACATCCAATTGGATATTTATCAACAACATCCCAAATATGGTCGAGTTTTGAATTTTTTCGTCTTCGACCATCTTCCATATGCGCAAAATCAACACAGAGACCAGCTGAATTATCTAATATTCTTAAAGAAATGTTTTTATATCGATTCTCAATATAAATTATATTTTTGTATTTATTATAAGGCTTGGATTCACATTCTTCTTCATGTACATTGTAGATCCGTGTGCCATATTTTCTCTCAAAAAGATCGAATTCCCATTGTTCCATGTCTTCACATCTCAAATGTACATGTGGAATTTCCAAATCTTCAATTTCTGCAAGCAAGTTGTACAATTCTTTTCGTTTTTCAATATTCAAAAATGTTGGAAAAAGAGCAATCTTCTTAATTCCAAATTTTTTCATTTCTTTAACTTTTCCATGCCAATCAGAACGAGGTGTGGTCGTCAATCCCAAAAGAATTTCGTGAGCCATTATTTTTTGTATTGTTGATTGTAATATTTTTGATAATCTCCACTCTTCACACTCTTCCACCAAGCTTCATTGTTTTGAAACCAAGCCACTGTTTTTTCAATCCCCTCTTCAAATTTTATTTCCGGCTCCCAGCCAAGCTCATTTTTGATTTTGTCAAAATTGATTGCATAGCGTTTGTCGTGACCCTTTCTATCTTCAACATATTCAATCCAGCTTTCATCGCGACAAAGAATTCCCAGGATTGTTTTGACAATTTCAATGTTTGCTTTTTCGCCATTGCCACCCACGCAATAAGTTTCTCCAATTTTTCCCTTGTGAATGATAGTGTCAATTGCTCGACAATGATCCTGAACATGAAGCCAATCGCGGACTTGCATTCCATCTCCATAAACCGGAATTTTCTTGCCCTCTATCAGATTTGTAATCACCAAGGGAATCAATTTTTCCGGAAAATGATATGGTCCATAATTATTGGAACAATTTGAAATGGTTACCGGCAAACCATGAGTGTGAAAATATGCCCTCACCAAGTGGTCTGAGCCAGCTTTGGAGGCTGAATATGGCGACCTGGGATCATATGGCGTCACCTCAGAGAAAGGGGCGTCTTGAGGACCCAGGGACCCAAAAACCTCATCTGTGGAAACATGATGGAAGCGTAAATTTCCGGCCTTCCTGGCCGCTTCAAGCAAAGTGTGCGTTCCAATCACATTGGTGCGAACAAACTCAACTGAACTCAAAATGGAGCGGTCCACATGCGATTCAGCGGCAAAATGAACGATAATATCAACATCCTTGACCAATTCTTCAACCAATTTTGCATCGCAAATATCACCCTTCACAAATTTGTGTCGGGGATTGCCTTCCAACGCCTTCAAATTCTCCAAGTTCCCAGCATAAGTCAGTGCATCCAAATTGACGACTTCATATTCAGGATAAGTTTTGAGAATGTGATGAACGAAATTGGAGCCGATAAATCCAGCACCACCAGTAACGAGTAATCGCATGAAAAAATAAGTCTGAAGCTGAAAGTCGAAAGTTGAAAGCATTTGCTTTACGGGCTTTATGGACTTTATGACTTTACGGACTTTTAATTAGAATGGTGAATTAAATTCTGAAAATTTTTGAGCTTTGGAATCTTTTTCTGAAAGGATTGGATTTTCAATCGGCCAATAAATTTTCAAGGTTGGATCGTTCCAGGCGATTGCGCCCTCGCTTGATGGATCATATTCATTATCGCATTTATATTGAAATTCAGTGTAATCCTCCAAAGTGCAGAATCCGTGAGCAAATCCTCTTGGCACAAAAAGCATATTAAAATTTTGAGCTGAAAGTTCAAAGCCTTCCCATTTGCCAAAAGTTGGCGAATCTTTTCGAAGATCCACAATAACATCATACACTGCCCCCTTGGTCACTCGCACGAGTTTGGCCTGAGTTGAACCAGGATTCTGAAAATGCAAACCTCGAAGAACACCTTTAGTCACAGACATTGAATGACAATCCATAACGAAATCAGCCTCAATTCCAAGGTCCTTCAATCTTTTTTTTGAGTATGACTCCATAAAGAAACCTCTCTCGTCATCGAAAACTCTTGGTTTTATTAGAAATGCTCCTTCTAGTGTTGTTTTTTGAATTTCCATAATTATAAGAACATGTTAATTAAACAGTATATTTATCATAATATATTTTAACAAAAAGAAAAAGGGGGTTGGGTCGAATCGACCCAACCCCCACCTGAATTCAAAACTGTGCAAAAAAACTATGTGGCAGCGAACAGCTGCCGATTGTCCAAACTTTCCGGCTCCGGTTCGAAGTATTTCTCACCGAGAATTTCATAGTTTTTCAGCGCGCTCTCAATTATCAGTTGCGCCAGTTCATTATTGCAAAATATCAACACTTCTCGCGTCTCAATTTCAACGCAAAAAGGAATAGCGAAGACCCGAAGATGGAGCTCATACTCCTGGCCTGTTCCCCTTGCTTCTGATGACATCGAAGAAGTCACCACCCTGGTAATTTCTTTTTTCCAGCGAAGCACTTCCTCAATGTCCTCGCCAATGCCGAGCAACAGCAAAGCAACGACTTTTACTGGAATTTCTTTTCGAATTAAATCGTCTTTCATCTTTACTTACCTCCCTGGGTTTATTTTGTGTATCAATGTTGCAAAGCTATATTCCTTTTTTAATCTACTACTGCTTATTTAAATTTATTTAAATACAATATCGTTGTTCATCGTCTTTGAAAATCCATCTTTTGTGCCATCTGATTTTGTAAGGTGAAAAGTCACGGGAATATTATTCAGTCCTGCCTGTTTTTGTATTTTCAAATTATATTCCTCTTTTACTGTTATTGGCAAGGTGTAATTAATTTCAACGGTTTTCATTGATTCAATTGGAACACGAATAAGCGAACCGAAATACTTCTTTCCGAATTCGTCGCCAAATTTTGTGTTATCAAAATTCTTTTGATCAACAAGCCATGCTCCGGTTGGCACATACACTCTCAGATAGTCCGTGTAATCCCTGGTCATCCAATCTTTCTGCTTGGCAGTGTGCTCATATGAAATTTTCAATTTTGCAGTTGGAATTTCTTTTGACAAATCAACAGTATAATCAACTGAACGCTTAATATAGTAATCACTCTTGAAAGATCCCAGGTTTGCATCTGAAATCATGAGAAAATCCTTATCCCAATTTTGATCAACTTTTCCAGCCCAACCAGAGTTCTCGGCAAAATTTTGCAATTCCTCATTGGCAAAATACAATTGAATATCTTTTTGATTCAAGTCGGTAAGCAATATTTTTGCCAGTTGAACTTTTTGAGATATGGAAAAATCAAAAACTCTTTTTTCAATTTCTTTGGCCAAATCAGACATGATCGATTTTCTTTCTCCACGATCAATCCCTTGCTCATCAAAAGCCTTCTCGACTTGATATTCCAAAGCCAGCACTGCATTATCAGAGTCATATGTTCCAGGGTATCCTTCAATTTCAATCGGTCCAGTCACTTTAAGCATCGAAGTCAAAACATTGGTTGTGATCCCAATAATAGCGTCAAATTTTTCCTGTCCATCTCCCATGTAATAAAACTCCATTGCTTTTTGAGCATTGATTTCAAAATCAGGAGAATAATTGCTATCGCGCAATTTCCATGATTTTATTGCCAAAGTTTCTTGCATTGGATATGGTGGAGTGACTGTGTCTGGAATTCTTCCATCAAAGTTTGAAAGGTCATGTGTCTCCATTGAGATAACTTCCCCATTTTTAATTTTGACAATTCCAAAAGCACCAATAAAACCACCGCCTGGTCTAATTTCCATGTTATTCAAGAAAAGCACCATTACTGTTTTTTCTTGATCATCACTTCTGAGTAAAAAATCCCCTATTTTTGTCAGTGATTGAAGTTCGTTTTTTTGAGCAACATCCATTGGCAAAAAATTCACAGCACTATCAATGGTTGCCGAGATTCCTTTCTTTTGGGTGTTCAAATAGACATACCAAAGCGTCAAAAGAATTGCCGATGTCAACCAGAAAATTATCCAAAATGTAAGCGAATATTTTTTTATCATATTTTTAGAATTCACCTCTCAGTAATTGATTCAGTCTTTCCTTTAATTCTTCTTTGGTTGGTTCTCTTTTAAAATCAACGACTGATTCATCAGAGACCGGTTCTTTCGGAATTTCTTTTTCTATTTCTGGAAGATTAGCAAGAAAATCATCCTCCGCGATTGGCAGATTGTCTGGAGCTGAAGCTTTGACCTTTGTAGCCACTGGCATTTCCGGGAAATTTGGATATTTTGATGGCTCCATTTGCTTGGTTAGTTTTTTCATCTCTTGCAGTTGAGGATCAATCTGGGAAATTCCACTGAAAGTTTCCTTTTTTTCTTCAAAAACAAAAGGTGCATCGCTTTGATACAATCTTCTCAATTTTTCAACTCCTTGACCAACTGACACTTTTGCCTTTTTTCCAAAATCGAAAACGAAATTACTGTCATTTTCCTCTTTTTCTTCTGTTCTTTTCTCGACAGCAGGACCAAGCAAAGAGTTCAAGACTATTGCAATTCCAAATCCTCCAGCAAAGCTCACAATCAAAATCCAGGGCCATGCGGAAACTTCAGTTCTTGCAATTGGTTTTTCAATGATGCGCAAATCGAAATCTTTTTTAATATCATAATAAAAAGCAATTCTGTCAAAAAGTTCCCTGACTGTCTTGGAAGACAACTGCTCAGAATCAGAAGCGCTTTTTGTTGAAATTGAAATTTTGAAAATCAATGAATTTTTGCCGACTCTGGAAATTGAAAGCATCTTGTTCCAAGAATCTTTTCGCTTATCAGGGTCAAGGTTTTCACTCACATCTCGAACATTTTTATTTTTTGCCAAAATCTGATCATAGAAAGCAAGCGTTTTCGGCAATTCAACAATAGTGTCCAAAAGTTGTTCCTGTTGCTTGATTGCAGTTTCGGATTTCAGATTAACAAGAATTAAAACTTCACTTCGATAAGTCTTGACTGAATCAATGGCCAACAAAAAGAAAGTCAGCGACAAGACCAAGCCAACCACAAAAAATTGCGGAGATATCTGCAAAAGTCTGTTTTTGAAATTTTGAAATTTTGAAATTATATTCATTGCTTTTTTTCCAATATTGCAGATTTATAAACTCCAATCGTTTTTTTTGCAATTGAATCCCAACTGAATTCATCCTGGATTCTAACTCTGGCTTTTTTTCCAGTTTCTTGAACGACATCTGATCTACTAAGTAAAAATGCCAATTTATCACGAAGATCAGTCACCGATTTTGAAGCAAAAGAAAATCCATTATCCTCAACAACATCGGTGTTTTCTTTGATATCACTGACAAGCGGTGTTAACCCATGCCCCATGGCCTCAAGCAATGAAAGTGACATTCCTTCAGACTCAGATGGCTGAACAAACAAATAAGCATGTGAAAACAATTGTTCCATTGCTTCACCCGTTTGAGCACCTGTGAAAATGATATTTTCACGACCCTTGCTTATCGTATGTAAATATCGAACATATTCATCAGTATGAAAACCGTCTCCAACAATAACCAATTTGAAATTATTGGGAACTTTGGATGTATCCTCAAGTTGTTTGAAAGCTTCAATCAAATAATGCACGCCCTTATGCTTAATAAGACGACCTTGAGATAAAATGTATTTTTTATCTTTCAAATTCCACTGTGAGATTGCATCCACTTGCTGACAATAACTAATATCAGCTCCATTTGGAATCACAATTGCTTCAGTTTGGTATTTTTCCTTGGCGAACAAGGCAAGCGATTTGCTAACAGCAATTGTTTTGTTTGGAATATTGCAAATCACATATTCACCCATTCGAAGAGCCCAGCGTGCAATCGCATTCCATTTTTGATGATAATAATCTTGACAATGAAAAGTTGCAACAACCTTAGCTTTAATTGGGGAAATTTTTGGAATCCAGCTTAAGATTGCAGGTCCAATCGCATGATAGTGCACGATATCATATCCTTGAAAAAGTGCATGGATACTGGCAAGAAAAGTATGACTGATTGCATCCAAATGTTTTGTTGGAATGCTTGGCAAATGAATTAAGCGAACTCCATTATATGAATCAAGATTTTTATCCGTATAATTATCTCTAACATAGACAAAAACCTCATGCCCTTGATCAGCCATGCGCACTGCAATTTCCTCAGCGTGCCTTTCAACACCTCCAGATTTTGCGGGTATTCCTTTTTGTCCTATAAATGCTATTTTCATAGTTTTTTACTTACCAAACTTATTCATCTCAATGCGGTCTGTGCTTGTCCCTGGAAAAAATCCAGGGAGTCTCACAAGCAACATCTATCTAACCAATATCACAGGAGAAACACTCCCCTTTACTGATTTTTCAAAAACATTATTTGATTGAATAGTCAATCCGTTCCAGAAACTTTTGCTTATGGGAGCTTTATTAATTCTCGCAATAGCATAATTTTCATTGCTGTTGAATTTTGATTTATTGATATCAATTCTTCCTGCTGTTCCCCAAGCACTGATTTCAATCCCTTCATTTCCATTATTTCTGAATGAATTGCTTTTTATCCAAATGTTAGATGAATCAAGTGTAAGTTTCATTCCGCTTCCATCATTATCCTTGAAATTGTTATCCTCAATCCAAGCACTAGAACCAAATGCGAGATCCAAACCATCTGTTTCATTATCGACAATCTCATTGTCAATCAAAACCAAGCGACGCTTTTGAGAAAAAATTCCAGCACGACCGTTATTCTTAATTATGCTATCGGTAATGCTAACAGCATCTTTCTTTTTGGTTGAACCTTTTGCTATGCTGATGCCATCTTTGTCATTGTTTTTCACCGTGCATTTGATGATTGAAACTTCAGCATCTTCTTTGACCCAGATTCCTTGTCTGCCTTTTTCGATGGTAACCTTATTGATTTCAGTGTCATCTTTCATGCTAACCACAACTTTCTTTTTGTTCTTAGCCTGAATAATCACATCATCAACATCGCTTCCAAAAATTCTCACACCTTTTGGAATTTCAATGTTGTCTTTGTATGTTCCTTTGGCGACATGAACATCGGTTCGCTTGTCTGAATGCACCAATGCTTCAGAAATTGTGTGATACGGATTGGAAACAGAACCATCTTCAGTTCCAGTTTTTGATCCATCAACATAAACATCCTTGCGAGAACCTGCAAATGCAAAGATTGGGCCAACGAAAACAATCAGAAGCAAAACAGCTCCAATTATCTCCAAATTCCTCTTTTTAAAGCCTTTTTTCTCGTTTCGCATAACCAATATTTTACTAATTATTATAACCGTATATCATAGCAAATTTTACGAATTTTGTCAATGGCTGATTAACTTTGAAAAAATTGCGTTCAAATTCTCCCAATAAGCCTGAGCATTATACTTTTTTGAATTCTCAATGATCTTTGATTCATCAAAAGCGATACTTTTTCCAGCAATGCCTTCGATCACACGCTGAAACTCTTTTTCAGTTGAAACAATGAATCCACTGACACCATTTTCAATTATTTCCCCAAATGCTCCGCTGTCGAATCCAACAAAAGGTTTTCCATTTTCCAAAGCCTCAAGAGCGATCAATCCAAAAGTTTCTGGGAGTTTTGAGCCAGAAACAACAACGGTGCTGTTTCGAACATATTCCCTGAGTTCATCTTTTGGCAAAAATCCCAGGTGTACAATATTGGGATTATTTTCAATTTTATATCCGTCTTCAACTTCTCCAGCAAGAAACAACTTCATGCCCTTGATGTTTTTGAAAATTTTGATCAATGTGTCAACTCCTTTTTCTTTTGAGATTTTTCCGGGATATATTGCAAACTTTTGGGCCACTGAAAATGCATACTTTCGAGAAATTTCCACATTTTCTTTCGGTGTGAAATGAGGCAAAACAATAATTTTGTCTCCATCCATCCCCCAGGCAGTCAAGGTCTTTTTCACAAATTCACTTGGAGCGACATACAAATCAATATTTTTCTCATATGTTCCAAGCCACGCATGCCAATACATTTCAAGGCTGGCCAGAAAACTTTTTGCATAAGAATTTTTGACACACTTGTCCAGAAAACATTGATAGAACTTCCCCTCAGCGCATCTTCGATATGGTTTTCCATTCAATCTCAAGGAGTGATTCGGGTTTATAAGCTTGAAATCATGCACAGTCATCACAACTGGAATTCCTCGTTTTTTTATTTCAAACAAAATACAAGGTGACATTTGATGATAGATATTGTGAATGTGCACAAGATCCGGCTTGAATTCATCCAAAATAGCATTGATTTTTCTTTTTGCCTCGAAAGAATAGAATGCTCTCGCCATTCCTTTTATTTTTTGCCAAGTTGAAAAATTGCTTGTATATCCAACAGTCGAGAGGAAATATTTTTTCCAATCAGAATTTTCATTATCAGCTTGAAGCATTGAAAATTCGGCAACCTGATTTCCATTCGCCATCAGCAAAGCAATCACATCCAAAAAATGCTTGTCTGCTCCTCTTCTGGAGTTATAAAATTTATTGATTTCTAAAATTTTCATATTATCGTTTTTCGCCATATAACATTCTTAAAATTCCCAAATTTATCCAGAAAAATATTCCAAGCAAATTGGCCTCAAGATAGGGTTGAAACATGAATGCCACGATCTGAAGGACAAGGATTCCCAGGGCTGAAAAAGCTGCGATTTGCAAAGTTTCATCTTGAAATTTTGTTTTGAGCGCGCTGTATCCTAGTTTTATCAAGCTGATCAAAACAAGCGCGATTCCAAAAATACCCATCTGAATGAATAATACCAAGAAAGAATTGTGCATATTTCTAATCTCCACAAAATCATGATATGAACCGATTTCGATTGAAACTTTTTGTCCAAATCCAATTCCAAAAACTGGACTCTCAAGATATTTTTTGCCCGCTGATTTCCAGACTGCGCTTCTCCAAAGAATACTTTCGTCACCCTCGGTGTTTGCAATTGAAGTCACTCGACTGCCAAGCATTTCAGATGCCCAGCTGAGTTTTTCATACAAGGCAGATTTTGGAAACATGGTTCCCAAATATATTGCAAGAATTGCAAGGATCACCAACATCGCTCCATAAGCAAAAACATATTTTTTCAATTTTTCTCTTTGCTTTGTGGCAAACAAAATCAAAACCGCAACGACTGCCACAAAAAGACTAATCCAAAGATGACGCATCATTGATCCAAGCACACCAACAGCCCAAATCGGCATCAAAACAAGAAGCCACTTTGAAAACAAATCCCTTTTGAAAGCAACATAAACCAAAGTAATTATAAGTGACATTGAAAGATAGAATCCATGAGTGAAAGCCAAGGTCCTGATTCCATCTGTTGAAAGCGGAGTAAAATCAGACCAAAGACCATGCCTGAGAGCAATTCCATATGCCACAAACCAGACCACGGCAATCGCCGAAACAAAGACAACTTTTGCCAACTGCTTCAACTTTTCTTTTGAATCAATCAGAATGAATGTTGCAAAATAAAAAAGAGAATAAAAAGCATAATTCTTAACTGTACTGAAAGCCAGTGAGGAATCACCGCTTCCCATCAAAAATCCGATCACGAAATATAAAACAGAAAAACAAACAAATGCGAAAATTGCCCAGTCGATTTTCCTCCAAACAATTTTCAATTTCCCCCAAACCAATTGAAAAGCAATTCCAATCAAAAGCGCACCGAAAATTACATCGATTGGATATATCTTGTATTCACTTCTTCCCATCACAATTGGAACCAGCGTGAAAAATCTTTCAAAAACAAAAGTCAAAAAGATGATGGCGAAAAGTCCACTTCTTGGACGGGCAAATGCAATCATCGCTCCAACAAGCATTGCAACCACATACAGTGGCAAATTAAACCCCACAAAATAATTGGCCAACACAAAAAGACCCACGAAAGCAACGATGAAAATTGCTTGCAGAAAATCTGTAGATATTTTTTTGTAGGTCAACATGTTCATAGGCTTGTTTTTTCCTTTATAGGAGACGGTTTAATTTGTGACTAATTTCGGCTAATCCAAAGCCTTTTTGTTATAATTCTCATGCATATTTTTACCCAATTTATAACTATCCATTATAGCACTTTTAAGAAAAAATGTCAAGACAATTAAAAAACCCCGGACACTCTCGAATTTCGAGAGGCCGGGGCCAGTTTACTGCATTACTTCTTGTTAGTCACCTCCTTTTTGACGGTAACCGTTTGGGTTGTGCAGTTTCCGAAACAATTATCCTTGATCTTGTTCCAGACCTGCTCATTGTGGCACCCGGTGCAGTCATTTGGCAATGAATTTCCACTACCGAAATTGACAACACTTATGTTGTAGGTGCACACTTTGTTATAGCTACCCTTGACCGTGGACCCTTTTTGAGTGATCACGGCTTTTTTCTGAGTGGTTACGGTTGTGGTCCTGTTTTGGTTTCCTTTAACATAGACCTTGACCTTGGCCACCTGCTTGGTTTGAACATTCTGCGAGTCCGGAGAATTAACCACGGATTGCACCATGCCAGCCTTAGCAGAAACTGGAACAACTTTGACAGTAGCAGGGGTAACAGCAACATTTCTTACTGCCGAAGCCTGACCGCCACCGCAAGGAAAAATTACTGGTCTTCCATCGTTGCCAGTCTCAGTTGCAGACGGCACATATGGCGCACCAGGTCCCGTATAGAGAAGATATACTCCTCCTGAATGCGGGATTTCCGGGTCAACGACGCTTCTGGCGCAAACCAGATTTGAGCCAACCTCTAGTTTGCGGTCTGGCAAACCAAGCCAAAGAGTGTTAAACCAGTCTTCATCCTTGGCGAAGTTTACTCCGCTTTGACCACCTTGGATAACATCCATGGGCGTGTCCCAGGTTCTCGTCAAGCCTTCAGACTTGACGAAAGCAAGTGGCAGATTTTCATTGCATCCTTCGCGGAGTGCGTCGGCACAAAAATTCACTGAATCGCTCTGCCACATGTCCTTGGCATCAGTGTAGGTTATGGTGTAGCGAACAAATTGCTTGTCGCCAACCGTCACAGGGTTCGCCGAGATCTTGGCCGAATTGACCAGATATACCGGCTTTGCGATTGCCAGGGTTGCAAATCCCAGCACCAAAACTGCAATCATCGTAAGTTTTTTCATTTTTCCTCTCCTGTATTGTTTTTTTATTTTGCCATCTCGTCGATGGGTTGTTCCGAAATCTCTATGCCGAGCGGATCATTCAAGTCAAATCCGGCCGGCGCTTCTTGTTTCCCTTCCTTGATCAGCTTGATGGTTTCTTTCTTATATGACTCATACCATGAATTCATATCAGGTGTGAGTTCATAGGCAAGAATGACTCCGAAAAACGGTCCAGAAGCGGAAAACAGATTGGAGGTCAGTCCCACTGTGTATCGGTTTTTATATTTCACCTTTACACTTGGAGCAAAACCGGAAATGAAATCTCCGTCCAACCAGCTCAAGCTTGCGCCTGCGCCAGTTGTGACCTTCCAATCTTTCGATAGCTTGTGTTCCCAATAAATTCCAGGTCCAAGCCAGCTGTCATTAGGGAAATAATTTCCATCCACTTGAAACGTCAACCTGTTCTTAGAATCCAGAACGCGATTGAATTCAGCATGAATGGTGGGCATGAATCCATCCGGGCGATTGCGGTCAAATCGATAGAAAAGACCAGCATCCGTCTCAAATGAATTCCGAAGTCCCAGACCACGGTAATAGCCAGCTCTTACGCCTGGAGCATTGTAACCCCATTTGTAACCAGCCTTATTTTTGCCGTAATCTCCCCGGAAACCAAGACCGAGACCAAAGTTTTCAGGCTTTTCGAACTTTGTGAACCAGTGCATGTACTTTAGGTCGTACCAAACGCCCTTCGTATCATGCTTGGTGTTGAGCCAGGCCCCTGCCCAGATCGAAGCTTCGGGGAAACTTCCCCAGAGTCTTTGATTTTCAGAAAATGTGACGCGCGTCTGCACGACACTTCCATCTTTGCGAGGTGCGCTTTTGGAAGCTTCAAATGCTCGCTCCACATTGGCGACCCGCTCTTCGGTGGTTTTTTTTGTTACAGGTGCCACAGTTTCGGGCACCAAGGCTTCTGCGACTACGACAGTTTGGGGATTTTTCACTTTCCCATACTGAGCCAGTGCAGCGTCCCTTTTTCTTGCACGGGCTTCATCAAAAACCCTTGCGGTTTCCTTATCAACTTCACCCAAAACGGGATGTTTGACGAGGTTCTCCCCAGACCATGCGACACCAGTAAAAACTAGCATCGCCAACATCATGACAACAGAAAATCTGGTCATCGCCTTCTCCTTTCTACCACTTTAATTTTCTTTGTTTGTGGCACAGGTTGTAGTGTTGGTTTTGATTCGACGGAAACAGCCTTTGCTGAATCAGCTTCTTTCTGCTTTTTCAGTTCAGCTATTTCGGCATCTTTTTTGACGATTTCTTCACGCTGTTCGCGGGCTATTTCCTTGCAGAAACGACCAGTGAAAGCAAAAGTCATCGCCATTTGCATCCGTGATACCTCCGACCCAATATCCCAACCTTGGGATTTTTTAGTCATTGCTTCAAACACCGTTATCGATGCCGTTGCAACAACCTGATATGGATTGATGGATATCACTGCGCGGTTTCGAAGAATCAGTTTTTCAATTGGAGAATATCCAGGGTTTATTTTCGCAACCCTTTCAATATCTTCTTCACTCAAAGGCGAATAGATGTCTCCGTGCTCTGTAGCATAACGATTCCAGGACTTGACTGTCTTGTCAAAACCTTTTACCAAATGCCTCGAGCCAATTGAAACTCCATATTTCTCTACTAGCTCTGCTCGATACTCTTCCTCATCATAAAATCTGATTCGGTCAATGAGCACCGGCATTCCATCTTGGTCCCAGGTATACTCAGTTCTTGATGAGAGCGGGAGAATCTTTGCCGATCTCATGTCTGAAAAAACTCCATCAATAATGACGAATGACATGAAATCGCAAGACTTGTAATTGCCAGCAAGAATATACTGAGCAAAACCTTCCTTGCCTTCATCGTTTCGAGCCCAACCGGGAAAAGAAATTCTGCCAGGATACATCTCACCCCCAATCTGACTATCAGATATGGGAGCTTCAATGACGGTTACATTTCCCTCTTCCAACGCCGGGGTTACGCGAACGCCGAGTGATTGCTCGGGTCGCATTGTCAGATCAATGGTCTTTCCGAAATGGATCGGACCATTTTTCACACCAATATTGGTGGCGCATCCCGAAAGGACACCGCCAAGTACCACCGTGATACAAATTGCGAAAGTCCTCATGATGCACACCCCCTTTGATCCTAATTTTATTTTTAAATTACCAACTCGAACCAGTTTCGAGTCCATCTGGAGGCTCCAACATTACTACAATCTGAAGCCTCTCAATATACCCAAAAAGAAATTTATCTGCCGTCCATGTTTCTCAGTGTTTCCTGATATTCTTGTTCATTCATGAAATTTCCAGAGTTGGCCATTCGGTCGAGTGGATTTGAGTTCACAACAAAACTTCCGCCCGCAGATGATTTTTTAGCCTGTTTATCATTCTTATATACAATCCAAAGCATTGCAAGCAAGACACCCAAGACAAATCCTCCAACTGAAGCTGAAACAAGATTTCCGACTGATGGATTTTTCTCACTAACAGGACCAGACAAAACTCTCACATCAATGTCCTGCATGTTTCCACGGAAGAGATGATTTTTCATTGTCAAAACTTCTGAAATCGCTTCGGAAATTGCAACTGCTTGTTTTTGATTGTCATTCAAAACTTCAATCGACATAATTCCAAGATCAGGATTTCGACTTATCTGAATCGATTTTCCCCACTCTTCCAATCTGTCTTTTTTATCAAAAGGCAAAAATTCAGAATTAACTTTTCCAGTTTTAACAACTTCATTAATGAAAAGCTCACTATAAACTCCTTCATTCAAAATTCTTCCAACATATTCAGCAGATTTGGAAAGAGTATAGAAATCTTGAGAATTCGTGTTATTTTGCACAATCAAATATTCAGTTCCAACCTTGAAATTTTCTTCCTTAAGAATAAGAACCGAGAAAGAAACTGCGCCAACAAGCAAACCAAACAAGATTATTGATCCTGTTTTTTTCCCTATTAAAGCCAAAAATTGATTATTTTGCATAATGCTTGAAATGTTTATGAGTTAACCATCAATCATACTCCAAAATCTGACTTTTGTCAAGTGGCGTAAGCAAAGAAAAAAGGCGAAACACATTATATGTCTCGCCTTTATATTTTTCACTACCCCACCTTTCTAGAAGGTTATTAGCTGCCTCCCATCTGTCGTGATAGATAGCCCGGCAATCTTGGCTGTGTTTATTGAATAAACATTGCCGAGCCTGTCAACGATACGGAGAATTCCGTTATCGTGAACCGGCACTGGAACTGCCGATACTGCCGAATTTTCTGGGATCGTTACCACAACCCCATATGGATTTGAAGTTGCCAGACTCCAGCCAGCAACATCACCATTCCAGACCACTTGACGCACATCAGTGATTCTCAATGGAGTCGAAACCCCATTTTTAACGAGCTCCACGATGTATCCATCAACTGTTGCAAAGTTAATGATCATTATTCCACCTGAAACCGTTATGGTGTGCATCGGTTCGCTCACTGGCGGTTGAACCGGTGGAATTACGATGGGTGGCTCAATAGGAAGAATTACAACTGACTGATCACTAAAGCAAGGATCATCAGCTGCCATCCCATACCACATTAACCCATCCCTTACGACCATCCTGGTGCTGCCGGCGAATGTTGTGGAATCAGGATTGAGAAAATATTTTTCTTCCAACTTTGTCACAACTGTAACCAAAATTGCATCATCTACGGCGACATTTTCGATTATGATGTTTGCAGTGTTTCCCATTAGAACTCTGCGACCACCTCCAGAGGAAATATAGCCGACTACAAAGCCTTCCACATAAACTTCCTTGATTTCCGAAATGGGCACTTTTGCTACCTTACCGTTTTTAACCAGATGAATAATTGATCCCGCATTTTCGGCAAGAATTAAATTGAAATCTGTCTTCGTTGAGGTTTTTGTGAGTTCCATCTTGTGAAAAATGTTATTCTCAGTGTTTGACTCGCCACCTGAACTGCTTCCACCTCCGCCTCCGCACGCTGCAAAAAGCATTGTTAGGGTAAAGAGGATCCCCATTGCCAATAAGCTTCTTTTTTTCATTTTCTTCTCCTTTTTTCCTAAGTTTGTCCGCCAAGGCGGTTTATTTTTCCAACCACTGCTATGTAAAGCCATTTCTGACTTGAACGGGTTCTCACTAATATATGAAATTATTAAAAAACAGTGAACTTGAAACTATACTCCAAAATTAGTTTTTTGTCAACCCACCTACACCAAAGAATAATGACTTACTTTCCGTATTTAAATTGGCAATGTGAGACCATTTTTCTTTTTGGCCCAATGCGTCGTGCTCCGCACTCTTTCA
>CAYVME010000007.1:0-40188 GCA_964452415.1 uncultured Bdellovibrionales bacterium | reverse complement strand
TGGTTTACGGGCCTTCAAGGTCGGTTTGTTTTTGCGAATTGTGGATAAGAGATAGATTCAGAATTCGTAGCAATAAGCCGGTCTTGAAAAGGACCGGTTTTTTTGTTTGTTATTTAAAAAAAGAATATTGGGGAGTTAAACATAAAACCAAATCAAAAAAAGGGGAGGGAATAGTCATGACAAATCAATTAAGCGCAATGGTTGTAAGGGGTTTAAATGGGAGAGTTTCAGAAATACGCTTTAGTCATCATCCTGGAGCAGTTGATATTAAAGGCATAATAGAAAATGCAACCAGAGGGGAAGAGAGAAGTAGTGCATTGACGACTACTGATGGAATGGTAGTTTTTTCTTACAAAGGGAAACATGTTGCTTGCACATCCGAGGAAGATGCTTTAACAGAGATGCACAAAAGCATTGTTCGTGGAAGCGCATACATGATGCCATTGAAAGATGGTTTTCTTGATGGGATTGTGATTGCACTTGCATAGCGATATTAGTTTGCGTGCAAAATAAGAAGGGGTCTGAAAAATCAGATCCCTTTTAATTTTTTCGAGACTAGGAAGATAATTCTGATTCAAATAATTTTTCATCAAAGGAATATTTTCCATTGAAAAAGTCAATTGTTTTTTTAACGCTTTCCTTGGCATTTTTTAGACATGCTGTCGCGCCTGGCGACGGAGTTATGTTGAACAGGATGTTTTCCCCCATTATTTCTATTTCACCCATTTGCAATTTTCCTGTATTATTGTTGATCAGTTGCGGGCGAATTCCAGCTTTGCTTTTTTGACCTCGAAAATCTTCATAGGAAAGAGTTGGAATTATTTTTTGGCACAATTTGGCATAGGTTCTTGGGCCAAAATATGGAAGTTCATAGATCAAACTTTTGGCCAGATATGCAAAAAGCAGTTTATCAGTGATGACTTTCGCAAGAGCGATGAATGATTTGAAATCGCAAAGAGAGGATCTGGTGAAATCAATAAAAGTTTTTGGGTTGTTTCTTTCCAGGAAGGGCATGAAGTTGGCAGTTGGGCCGAAGCGAGTTTCATTTTCATTGTGGATATTTGGATCTCCGTGAACTCCTGCGAAAGGCAGTTTGTCACTTTGCATTGTGTATACTTTCGCATTTAGCACTTTTCTTTTTGATGTATAAAAATTTCCACCTACTGGCAGGATTGAAAATTCCTTGCCGTGACCGAGGGACTTTGCAAAAAAAAGACTGTGCGAGCACATTGCAACAATGACTGACTTGGCGATGATGATGCCAGCGTTCGTTTTGATTTCATACGCAGAATCTTTTTTTGAAATTTCCAAAACTTCCGAACCCAGGATTATTTTGGATGACTCAGGTTTTGCTTTTACGGCTTCACTTGCAAAGATTTGAGCAAGTTTTCCAAAGTCGACAGTGTATCCATTTTCTGAATATCCTGCCATGATTTGTTGTCTCTTATTTCTGCCACGGACAATTTCCGGTTCAATTTTTCCTATTTCAGCTCGGCCGATTTTTTTGAATTCTGGAAAAATTGTTTTGAATTGCTCAAATCTCTTTTCAAATATTTCAATTTCTTTCTTGCCGACGGCAAGAAGCATTTTGTGAGATTTTTTGTATGTTCCTTTGGCGTCATTTTTTTCAAGAAAGTTGACAATCATTTGAGAAGCTTGCTTTGTCGATACGGCTTTTTCAGGAGAATAGTTCGCTTCAATATCTCCGAAATGGAGCGTCTGGCTGTTGTTGCTTTCTTTTGAGTTTATCTGACCCAGGTCTTTGCATTTTTCAACAAGAACAATTGAATTGATGTCTGTGTATTTGCTGAGAATATAAAAAGTGGCACTTCCAGTTATTCCTCCTCCCAAAACGGCAACTTCAACATTTGAAATGATTTCTTTAGCTTTCATAAATTTAATTAAATAAAAAAATAAATCGGCTCCGTCTGAGTCGATCTTGTTTTTTGTGGTAAAAATAAAATCGACGATAATCAATCTGAATTATCGTTTGTATCCAAGGTTACATTTTTCACAAAAATCGTATTCATATAAACCAATTCTAATACAGTATTGAAATCATGTCCAGGTCTTGCCCTGTGGTCCCATTCCCTTTATAGTGAGAATATTATTAAGAATGTTAAAATAAACGAATATGCGAACATCAAAAAGAGCTGAAAAACTCACATCCTCGCCATTATATGTTTTTGCCAAGAAAGTGAAAGAGCAAGAGGTCTTGGGAAGAAAGATAATTTCACTCGGATTGGGTGAGCCATATTATGACACCCCAGAAATTATCAAAGAAGCTGGAATTTCAGCTATTAAGAATAATAAGACGCATTATAATCCGGCACAAGGTTCAATGATGCTTCGAAAAAAGATTGCTGAAATTCATGGGGTTGATTTTGAATGTGTTTCTGTTTCATCAGGAGCAAAACCTTTTCTTGGAAGTGTTCTTTGGTCGCTGGTGGATGATGGAGACATTGTTTTCATGGCGGGTCCATATTATCCGCCTTTTTTTCAAATTGCCCAGTCGTGCGGGGCTGAGGTTGTTCTTGTTGACACTAAGCCGAATGATTTTCAATTGAGTGCTAAAATTCTCCAAGAAATTTTTATTGAAAATAAAACCAAAGAAAAAAAATCTTGCATCATCATAAATTCGCCAAATAATCCGACAGGTGTGACATATCAAAAGGAGGAGTTGGAGAAAATCGTGAAAGTTTGCAGAGAAAACAATGTGACGATAATTTCAGATGAATGCTATTCCAACTTTAGTCCCGATCCAGCTTTCAGTTTGCGACAATTTGGGGATGAAATCATTGTCATCAATTCACTTTCAAAATCTCACGCCATGACAGGGTGGAGATTGGGATATGTGGTTTGTCCTCAAGAACTGAATGTCATCATTGGAAGATTTTTGGAAAATTATATTGGTTGTCCATCCTCGATTTCTGATGCATCAGCGATCACAGCCCTGGAAAGTGGCCAAACTTTGCCTGACCTTCTTGAACAACGAAAGATCGTGCATGCTTGGCTTGATGAAATGGAAATTCCACATGCCAAATCAACTGGAGGAATTTTTGTTTTCCCTGATTTTTCTCAAATCATGAAAAAATTTGAAATTTCAAGTTCTTTGGATCTGGCAACATTTTTTCTGGAAAAAGCTGGCGTGGCTCTCACTCCCGGAGTTGCTTTTGGTGAAAAATATGACACACATCTTCGAATATCCTATTGCTTGAGGCCAGCGGAATTGAAATCAGCACTGGAGAAATTGAAAGCAATTTTGTAGGTGTATTTAACAATGGGCAAGAGACTTCTTTTATGATAAAATATAAAATATGAAACTAAACAAAAATACATTCGAAATAATCTTTTTTGCTCGAGGCGGGCAGGGAGCAAAGACCGCTTCTGAACTTGTGGCGCATGCCGCTGTCAATGAAGGAAAATTTGTGAAAGCATTTCCTTTTTTTGGGCCGGAAAGATCTGGAGCACCGACAAAAATGTTTTTGCGCGTTTCAAATGAAGTTCTTCGAACTCAAGAGCCAGTAACTGACCCTGATGTTGTGGTTGTGATGGATGAAACTGTAATGGACTCTCAAGATGTGGCCAGAAATTTGGACAAGCATGAAATCTTGATTGTGAATTCAACAAATCCGACTGAAGAAATCAGAAAAAGAGTCCCACATTTCCAAGGCTTGATTCATGCTGTGGATGGAAATGGAATTTCAGCTGAAATCATTGGAAAACCGAATCCCAACATGGTTTTGATTGGTCATCTGATCAAGATCAGCGAAATTGTTTCAATGGAGAGCGCCGAGGAAATTTTCCGCGAAGTTTTCACTGAGAAAATTGGAAAGGATTTGACTGAAAAAAACATTAAAGCCATGGAAGTGGGATACGATTCACTTTAAAACAAAAAAATATGGAAAAAGGCGGAATTATAAGACACGATATTTCAAAGTCTCCAAAAACGGGGGATTGGCGATACATGACACCTGAAGTTGACAAGGATGTTTGCATTGGGTGTGAAACTTGTGTGGCATATTGTCCAGACGGGTGCATTGAGATGAAAGCTCACAACTCACAGCTCACAGCTGACAGCAAGAAAAATGCAAAGAAAAAAGCTGATATTGATTATGATTTTTGCAAAGGCTGTGGGGTCTGCGCGCAGGTTTGCCCAGTGAAAGCTATCATTATGAAAAAATAAATATGAAAAAGAAAAATATAAAAGCCTTGACTGGTGGTTATGCGATGGCTGAAGCTCTCAGGCAGATTCATCCTGATGTGATGGCGGTGTATCCAATCACACCGCAAACTCCAATCATCGAGACTTATGCCAAGATGAAAGCTGATGGGCTTGTTGAAACTGAAATTGTGCAAGTTGAATCTGAGCACTCTGCGATGAGCGCCACAATCGGAGCATGTTCAGCTGGAGCGCGGGCAGTGACTGCTTCAAGTTCGCAAGGACTTTTGCACATGGCTGAAACTCTTCCTGTGGTCAGTGGGCTTGGTTTGCCGATTTTGATGTGTGTCTCTTCCAGGGCACTTTCAGCTCCGCTCAATATTCACGGGGAACATGGCGATGTGATGTCGATTCGCGATCTTGGATGGGTCCAAATCTTTGGAGAACAAGCCCAGGATGCCTATGACAACACAATAATTGCCCTCAGGCTGGCCGAAATGGCAGGAGTGCCTGTTATGCCGATTATGGATGGATTCCACACCTCGCACACCACAGAGCGTGTGGAGATCATTGAGGATGAAAAGATCCGAAGTTTTGTAGGGGATTTCAAACCAGAAAACGCTTTGACAAGCCAAGAAAATCCAATCACTATTGGGACTTTAGCCCTGCAAAACACCTATTTTGACTTTAAAATTGATCAGGAAAAAGCCTTCCAAAAAGTAAAATCTTTGTACAAGAAAATCTGCAAGGAATACGAGAAAATTTCTGGCCGAAAACATGGAATTTTTGAGTCGTACAAAGTCAAGGATGCTGACGAGGTGATTGTGATGATGGGGGCCACAGCCGGAACAGCCAAAGATGCAGTTGATCAACTTCGCGCTCAGGGAAAAAAAGTGGGACTATTGAAAATAAATTTGTTCAGACCATTTCCATTCAAGGAGGTCGGGGCTGAATTGGGGCATGTCAAAAAAATTGCCGTGCTTGATCGTGCGATGTCATTTGGATCATATCCGCCACTTTTTTGCGACATTTCAAACAGCATGCACTATGCTGGCTCGCACAAATATCAAATTGCAAGTTATGTCTATGGCATCGGCGGACGCGACACCATGCAATCCCATGTAATTTCTGTTTTTGATGATCTTGAAAAAGGTAATATAAGCAACAAGATTAAATATCTGCAATAAATTTTTTATATATGAATAAAGAACTTACAAAAAAACTTTCATCGGGGCATGCGACTTGTCAGGGGTGTGGGATTCCGGCGATTGTTAGGCATGTGTTGGCATCGACCGACGAACCAGTAATTGTGGCCAACGCCACGGGATGTCTTGAAGTGACAACTACAATATATCCATACACTGCGTGGAAAGTCCCATATATACACAGTGTTTTTGGAAATGCGGCGGCGACTGCTTCTGGAATTGATGCGGCTCAAAAAGCCTTGGTGAGAAGTGGAAAATTGCCAAAAGGAAAAAAAGCAAAAATTGTTTGCTTTGGTGGCGATGGTGGAACATATGACATTGGATTGCAAGCACTTTCGGGTGCGCTTGAGCGAGGTCACGACTTTTTGTATGTTTGCTATGATAATGGTGGATACATGAACACCGGAGGACAAAGAAGTGGAGCAACTCCTTATGGTGCCAACACTGAAACTGCACCAGCTGGAGTTGAATCTTTTGGAAAATCCCAACAACGAAAAGATTTGATGGACATCGTGAATGCGCACGGCATCAAATATCTTGCACAAACAAACGTGGCTTTTGTGAATGATCTGAAAAAGAAAGCCAAGAAAGCCTTGGAAACCCCAGGCCCATCATTTTTGCTCGTGCTTCAGCCTTGCACCCAAATCTGGAAATATCCGACTTCGGAATATGTCGCCGTGGGGAAGCTTGCAACAGAAACAAACTTTTGGCCACTCTATGAAATTGAAGACGGAAAATATACGATCAATAATGTGGTGAAAAATCCAAAACCAATCGAAGAGTTCTTGAAAGTCCAGGGGCGCTTCAAGCATCTTTTCAGCGATAAAAATAAGGATGTGATTGTGGATATTCAAAAAACGGTAAATGCAAACTGGGAGAAACTTGCAAAAAAGGCTCAAATTGGCTAATATTGAGCTACGCCGATGTAGCTCAGTTGGTAGAGCAACGCACTCGTAACGCGTAGGTCGCCGGTTCAACTCCGATCATCGGCTCATTATTATTTTTTACTAAAGGGATGTTGAGAAAAACTGCGCTAATTAAAATCTCCGGAGATTTGGTGCATAATCAGGAAGTTGTTGAAAAAATCAGAGAAATTTCCGAGGAATATTTCACGGCGGTTTTGATTGGTGGTGGCACTCAGATAAGTGAAGCATTTCAGGCAAAGGGATTTCCGATAAAATTTGGACCACTTGGCAGAGAGACTGAAACCCTGGAAGAGAGACAACTCTCAAGGGATGTGCTTGAAAATAATCAAGCCGAAATCCAAGATTTTTTGTCAGAGAAGAAAATAAGCGTAACTGTCATTGTTCCGATTCGTGAAATTGCTTCCGTGCTTTGTCCAGTAAATGGTGACATTTTTGTGCTTGAGGCATATATTGGATACGATAAACTTTTTGTTTTCACGCTCAAGGAGAGAGAGGAAAAAAAGAAAAGTGAATTTGAAAAATATCCAAAAATAGAAGTGATTGGATTTTAAGAAATGTATAATTTTTTGTATATTTGTAAATAATTTGTAATTTATAGAATCATATGAAAACCTGGATTTGTGAAATTTGCGGGGATGCTTACATTGGAGAAGGGAAACCAACCAGTTGTCCTTTTTGTGGAGCAAGACATGCTTTTATCAGAGAAGGAAAAGATGCAAAACCTGTTGTTGAAGTGAAAACGGAATTGTCTGAATTAACAATGAAAAACTTGAAAGAGACTTTGCAATTGGAAATTGATGCCAACGCGATCTATCTTTGCATGGCTGGAAAAACAAAATCATATGATGTAATGAAGATGTATAAGAGACTGGCAAAAGTTGAAATGGAGCATGCCATCATTTGCACAAAAATTATGCAAATTCCAATGCCCGAAATTGGATCGAAAGAGTGCCCTGATGAGGATGTGGCAAATTTTGAAAAAACTTTGGAATTGGAAAATCATGCAGCAGGCTTGTATGCTCGCTTTGCCAAAGAGGCAGTTGAGACTCATGTGAAAATAATGTTCACCGCACTTAATCAAGCAGAACAAGACCACATCACCCTAATTAAGGATTACCTTAATTAGGAATTTCCAATTTCCAAATTCCAATTTACAATAAAATCGCAATGAATAAATGATTAAATAAAAAACGGAAAAAAATTGAGAATTGTGTAATTGAAAATTTAATGAAAATTGTAAATTGTGAATTGAAAATTTTAAAATAAATTTTATTATGTCAGTCTGGCTCTATACAATTATCTCTGTAATCATTGTAAGCTTACTAAGTCTGCTTGGGCTGATTGCTTTTCCATTTGGCGAAGAAAAAATCAAAAAGTTTTTGATTTGGGCGGTGGCTTTTGCGGGCGGAACACTTCTGGGTGATGCGTTTTTGCATTTGATTCCTGAAGCATACAAAAATGGATCTGGTGTTGGAATCTCGTTTTCGATTTTGGGTGGAATTTTGGCATTTTTTATTTTGGAAAAATTCATCCATTGGCATCACTGTCATGACATTGCATGCGACCAGCACAATGAAACTTTTTCATATGTAATCATGTTTGGAGATGCGGCTCACAATTTTATCGACGGAATGATAATTGCGGCCAGTTTCATGGTTAGTATCCCAATTGGAATTGCCACCACCACAGCTGTGATTTTTCACGAAATTCCTCATGAGATTGGAGATTTTGCTTCGATGCTATATGGTGGTTTTTCAAAAATGAAAGCGCTTTGGTATAACTTTTTGGCTGGTATTGTGGCGGTTATGGGAGCAATTCTGGTTTTGGTTATTGGTCAAAGTTTTTCAGATCTCACATATTATCTGATTCCGTTTGCGGCTGGAGGATTCATCTATGTTGCCAGTGCTGACATCATTCCTGAACTTCACAAATCAACCAAAATTTCACATTCAGTCTTGCAATTGGCTTGTATTGTTGGTGGAATGGGGGTAATGTATATGTTGTTAATCTTTGGATGATTTGAAAATAATCGCTCCACCATTTTCATTCTTGGCACGCTTTTGGATGAATGCTCAATATCCAAAAGCTCCGATTCAGGAAAGGGGTCGGGAAAACCTAGGTTTTCCAGCGGCGGAATAATTCAAACCGAGGGGCTTGAAAGAGTGTGAAGCACGATGCACATGGGCCAAAAATAAAAATGGTTTTGCTTATATTTTATATAGTTATTATGAAAGAAATTCTCGAACAACTTGAAATCATAAAAAATAAGCTCCCGCTTTTGCGGGACTATCTTTGACTTTGCAGGAAAAAACAAAAAAATTGTCGAGCTTGCAAAAAAAACTGAAGAAATTGGCTTTTGGAATGATGCGCAAAAGGCAGGACAAATTTCCAAGGAGCTTGAACTTTTGAGGAATGAAATTGCAAGCCTGGAAAGTCTTGAAAAAAAAGTTGCTGAGTTGATTGAAATTATCAGTCTTTTTGGCGAGACTGAAAATGAACAACATGCAGAAATTGAAAAGCAATTTGCCGAAATTCAAAAAGAATTTGATGCTCTTGAATTCAAATCACTCCTTGGCGGGGAATATGACAAGAGCGATGTCATTTTGGCAATCAGAAGTGGTGCGGGTGGAGTTGATGCTCAGGATTGGGCTCAAATGCTGGAAAGAATGTATCTTAAATGGTCTGAAAAAAATGGTTTCAAAGCGGTGATGGTTGAAGAAACTCGCGGAGCTGAAGCTGGAATCAAGAGTGCGACAATTGAAATTTCTGGCGCGTATGCTTATGGATATTTGCAAAGTGAGGCTGGCGTGCATCGCTTGGTCCGGCTTTCACCTTTCAATTCTGACAATCTGCGACAAACATCCTTTGCAATTGTGGAAGTTTTGCCAGTTATTGAAGAAATTTCTGAGGTTGTGATTTCTCCAACTGACCTTGTGATTGACACTTATCGTGCTTCTGGAGCTGGTGGACAGCATGTGAACACCACAGACAGCGCAGTTCGCATCACTCACACTCCAACGGGAGTCGTGGTTACTTGTCAGAGCGAACGAAGCCAACTTCAAAACAAGGAACAAGCCATGAAAGTTTTGAAAGCCAGAATTCACCAAAAATATTTGGAAAAGCAAAAGGAAGAAAGAGAAAAACTTCGTGGGGAGTATAAAAGTGCAGAATGGGGATCGCAAATTCGCTCATATGTTGTGCATCCATACAAAATGGTGAAAGATCATCGAACCAAGCACGAAAGCAGTGATCCTGAAAAAGTTTTGGAGGGTGATTTACAAGATTTCATGGAAAGTTTTTTGCGCTGGCAAGCAAAGTCAAATTAGTGTATAATAAAAGAAGATAAAAATAAACACTTCGTGTTTGAAATTGCGTCGCTCGCCACAAATAAAAATAAAAAATTTCATTTGCTGGCTCGCTAGCAATTATAAAAAAATATGGCAATATTAAAATTTGAAAATGTTTCAAAGACATATCCAGGAAATTTTATTGCCCTGGAGGATATTGATTTCACAATTGATGAAGGAGAATTTATTTCAATTGTTGGTCACAGTGGATGTGGGAAATCAACATTGCTGAAACTTATTTATGCTGAAGAACAACCAACAGCTGGTCGGGTGTATTTCAATGAGCGACCAATTGATTCCATAAAGACGAAATTGTTGCCGTATTTCAGAAGAAATATCGGGACTGTTTTTCAGGATTTCAAACTTCTTCCTCAAAAAACTGCTTTTGAAAACATCGCGTATGCGCTCGAGGTTTCGGAGGAGACACAAGAAGAAATCAATGAGCTCGTGCCTGAAATTTTGGAAATTGTTGGAATGGCAGACAAGGCCAAGAAATATCCTCGTCAACTTTCTGGAGGAGAGCAACAAAAAATTTGTTTAGCCCGAGCATTGGTTCGAAAACCGATGGTGATTGTGGCTGATGAGCCAACTGGAAATCTTGATCCGACTGCAACCTGGGAAATCATTCAATTGTTGCTAAAAATAAACAGCATGGGAACGACAATCATTCTTGCGACTCACAACAAGGACATTGTGGACAAATTGAATCGTCGCGTGATTGCCTTGGACAAGGGAAAGGTGATTAGGGATCATAAAAAAGGAAGATACGCAATATAAAAAAGTGCTTCAATTTTTTCTTCTCCCCCTGGGAGAGGATGTCATGTATTCATGACAGGTGAGGGGCGGTTCGTGCGTTTTAATTAGTCTTTGCCCTCATCCGCCCTTTGGGCACCTTCTCCCGAAAGGAGAAGGAGATAACGAAAAAATTTATCTTATGAAATCTACAAAATTAAAAAGAACATTCAAAGAAGGCTTGGACAATTTTCGTCGCAATGGGTGGCTCAGTTTCGCGACTGTGAGTGTGCTTGCGATTTCTTTGTATATTATTAGTGTCACGATAATTTTGGGTGTGACTGCTAATATTGTGCTCAAAAACATTCAGGACAAGATTAATGTTAGCGTGTATTTCAATTCTGATGTTGCTGAAGAAAGAATCTTGGAAATCAAAAGCAAACTTGTTGAATATCAAGAAATTCAATCAATTGAATATGTTTCGCGGGACAAAGCTTTGGAGCAATTCAAAAAATTGGGAGATAAAAATCCATCCATAACACAAGCCTTGGAAGAAATTGGTGAGAACCCATTGCTTGGAGCTTTGGTGATCAAAGCAAAACTCCCAAATCAATATGAGCTCATAACAAAAGCGATTTCAAATTCAACTTTTTCTCAGGACATCAGTCGGATTGATTATGAGGAAAATAAAACTGCAATTGATCGACTCACGAATATTTTGAAATTAGTTGAACAGGTCGGGTTGACCTTGGGAATCGTGTTTGTGTTTATTGGAATTTTGATAACTTTCAATGCGATCAGGCTCACAATGTATTCACACAAGCAAGAATTTGAAATAATGCGCTTGGTTGGAGCTTCAAATACATACATCAAAATGCCGTTCATTTTCGAAGGAGTTTTCTATGGTGCAGTTTCTGCGGTGGTTGTGATGATTTGTCTTTTTGTGACTTCAAAATTCTTGGTGCCGATAACTCGCGGAAGCATCGGAGGTGGTGACATTGTTTCGTTCTATTTTTCTAATTTCTTCATTATTTTTGGAGGATTGCTTGTTGCTGGAATCTTCTTGGGCACAATCAGCGGAATCATTGCGATCAGAAGATATCTCAAAATTTAAAAGTCTTTATTAAACAAAAAACCCGTCAAAAGGCGGTTTTTTTTGTTTTTCTTGGTTGACCAAAGCCCAAAAGTGAAATTTCCCCCCTTGCTGTTTGTAGTATCGTATCAATATTGCAATGTTTGCGGGTATTGATTTTTTGCGGGTTCTGTGCTAAAACAGCATGAAGATAAAGTTCTTTGAAAACTGAAACAATAAAAACCAACCAATTCAAGGAGGATTAAGTCATGAGAAAAAGTCATCTTTTTGCCACCTGTTTGTCCATTTTGTTGGTGCTGGTGAGTTTTTCGGCTGCATGTGCAAGTGTTCCAAGTAAATACAGAGTAAAAAAGGGAGATAATCTCTGGGATCTTTCGGAAAAATTTAAAGTCAGCCTCACGGAATTAAAAGAGATTAATAGGGATAGGTTGAAATTTGCCGGTAATTTTGACAAAATCTTTCCTGATCAAGTTTTCTTGATTCCGGTGGCGAAGGGTGTCGTTGTCGGCAATTCAGACAAGTCAGTCAAGAGTGAAAAAAAATCGAGAGCAGAGTTTTTGGCAAAACCTGCAATGAAAAGCAGCGGCGCGGTGCAATCTTCAAAAAAGCAGAAAGAATATTCTGGCACAGGGATGATTCATCAAAGTGAAGATGTGACAAATGATCAAGTGAAGATGGTAATCATTTCAGTTTTGTCGGTTGGCTTTTTCTTACTGATAAGGATATATTCTAACTTTTGGGGAAATAATAAACTAAAATCTCTTGCTGGATTTGCCCTAGTTAATTTCAAAAAAGAATTTCCGAGATTCAAAGTATTTTTACTCGATTCATTTGCCTTATTGATTGAAGTGGTGAAAAAGGTTGGATTGACCAAGAAAAAATATTATGCGAAAAAATATTCTTCAGTGGGCTATTTAAATGAAGGAGGGGATGGTGGCGCTGGTTATTTCATCATTGATTCAAATGGAAACTGGATTGTAAACATTGAGAGTATAGAGGCTTTGGCGTCTGTGGCTTTTTATTTATATAAGGACAATATTAAAGCTGGAATCAATTATGAGTCTCCAAATTTGGAACTTGCGCTAAAATGGCGTCCTAATCTTGAGGGAAGCAGGACATTATTTGGGGAAGAAATTTTAGAATTCGAGAAAATGGCTTTCAAATTTGCATCTGAGGCTCAATAGCAACAAAATTATCGGCCGTACTAGCAATGCTAGTGCGGTCTTTTCGTAGTGTTAGGTGTACTTAATTGACAATTATCACGAAAAATGCTATCATATATTGTTAGTGGGAAGCACATTTACAGTAAAATAGTTGATTATTTATATAAAAAAATAAATCAGACAGGGAGGTTTGCGATGGCAAAAGGCAAAATAGTTGTTTTCACAAGCAGGTCAGCAGGAGGAAAAACAACATTAATGGATGCGCTGATACGCACTCTAAATGCTCTCACCGTGCAGTCCGTAACAACGAGAGCAGAAAGAATTGGAGACAAGAATACAGACTATGAATTTATTAGTTTTTTTCAATTCTGCCGCGACCTTTTCAGTGGTAAATTTGTTTCATGGAGAAAAGCCACAAAAAAGTGGTTTAGAACAGATGATTTCTATGCAGTAAGGACGCACAAGATAAATGAAGCGCTAGCAAGTGGTGACATTTATGTTCGTTCATTAACTCCCGACACAATCCCGAGGTGGCACAGTGTTGCAGGTGATAGGGCAATTTTCATTCATCTCATGGCGCCAGACGAGGAAGAAACTCGCCGAAGAATGATTGAGCGCGGGGGAATGACATCTGCTCAAATCGATGAGCGAATCAGTGAAGAAAGGAATTGGGATCAAGACATTGATGCTCTCAAAGCATCTGGAATTCCAATCCACATCATCCCAGTGATGTCGCTGGAGGATGTGCTGGAAAACACCATTCAAATCATTGAATCAAGTGTGTAAAGTGGTTGTTGTGGTACATGCCCGGAGGCCAAAGCTTCCGGGTGTTTTTTTATCTGAAATAGTGTAAAATTAGATTCAATAACACTTTAATATTAAAATCATGGGAAATCACTTGTTGGATATTGTAAATGAGAATGATGAGGTGATTGGAGAGGCGTACAAGGATCAAAAGGCTGAACTTGGGTTCATATCAAGAGTTGCCGCAGTTTTTCTTTGTGATTTGGAAAGCAATATTTTTATTTGCAAGAGAGCTGCTCATAAAAAATATTCCCCCAATCTGTATGATCTGGCTGCAGTTGGAGCTGTTCTTAAGGGTGAGACATATGAGGATGCTTCACTGAGAGAATTGGAAGAAGAGCTTGGAGTTAAGTGTGATTTGCAAATGCTTGATAAGTTTTATCAAGAAGCTGAGGCTGTTGGTGATGGAAAAAAATTGAAATATTTTTGCGCAGTATTTTTGGGAAAGACTGATGCTGAGCCGGTTCTTAATGAGGAACTTTCTGAAATAAGAAAAATGTCATGGGATCAATTGCGGTTGGAACTAAAAAACAATTTGGACAAATTTTGCCCTGGCTTCATAAACGACTTTAAGCAGGTTGAAGAAAAATTAGAAAAAATAATGAAATCAAAAAGAAGTGATTGCTGATTCAGATGAAAAAACCCGACTACCAGAAAATGGTGGTCGAGTTTTTCGAGTGTGGTTGGAGTGCTAGGATTCGAACCTAGGGATGGCGGTACCAGAAACCGCTGCCTTACCGCTTGGCTACACTCCAATATTTTCTAAAATTTGCATTTTTTCTTTTGATCCAGCGTAGCTTTTTAAATATTTCTCTCTTTCTCTTGCTTCAATTCTTGAGGGATACAGTTCTTTGTATATAAGCACGAATGGCCTTCTTGACTTGGTTGAACTTGTTTTGCCTGCGTTATGTTGTGTTACTCGAATACTCGGGTTATGGCTTATGCCAACATAGAGATTATTATCTTTCAAGCTTCTTAACATATAAACATAGTATTGCATATGTGATATTTTAATTGAGAATGCATTGAACCCGTTGCTTTACCGCTTGCCTGCCCGGCCAGGGGCCACACCCCAGAATTTATATGTCGAACAAGATTTAGTATATCATTTTAAAACAAAAAATCAAATCCTTGACATTTTTGATTTTTATACCTATAATAATCCAACACATGACAAATCCAACAAAAAGGGGGTGATTGCCAATGTGGACAGAAAGATTTCGTATTCGTCCGGTTTCGCACTGCAAGGAAGTTTGCAGTAGATAGACCTCCGTGTCTGAATAACGGCCAAGGGAGGTCTGGGGCTGAGGCCCAAAACAAAGGAGTGGTGTCCGAAGTGATACCGCTCCCGTTTTTTTAGAATAATCTTGATATAATCATAAAAGCAAAGTAAGATAAAGTTATGGAAGAAATAATTTACCCAATTCGAATAAACCGATATTTGGCTCTCAAGAACATTTGTTCTCGAAGAGAGGGCGACGCGCTGATTGAAAAAGGCGTGGTTTTGATTAATGGAAAAAAAGCCAAAATAGGGGACAAGGTTAGTGAAACTGACAAAGTCACGGTGAATTCAAAAGCGACCGATGTGATGAAGAAATATGTGTATTATGCTTTCAACAAACCGCGTGGAATTGTGACTCATTCGCCCAAGGACGGACAGCGAAGCATCAAGGACATCACATCATCTGCGGACGATGTTTTTCCGGTTGGAAGATTGGACAAAAACTCTCGCGGACTTTTGATTTTGACCAATGATGGCAGAATCAATGACAAACTTTTGAATCCTGAACATGATCATCAAAAGGAATATGTTGTCACAGTCAACAAACCGATCACGAACATTTTTCTCAAAGTCATGCGACAAGGAGTTCAACTTGAAGATTTCAAAACCAAAGAAGCTGAGGTTGAAAAAACAGATGAAACAACTTTTCACATCACATTGACTGAAGGAAAAAAACATCAGATTCGTCGCATGTGCACAGCTCTTGGTTGGGAAGTTGTTGATTTGAAACGAGTTCGAGTCATGAACATTAAGTTAGGAACACTCGGATCAGGACAGCAAAGAAAAATTCAAGGACCGGAACTGGAAGAACTTTTGAAAAGCCTTGGCATGGAGTAGGGACATTTTTTGTTTCACTTGCTTCCTCTCTCGGCACGCTTCGCAGTCAGGAACTGTGACTGCTTGCTCGTCCTCGCTGTCGCTGTGGATGGCCTCTAAAGAAAACAAGTTCGCAAAAAATAATTTGTATTTTATTCGTAATTTCATAGTGACATGAAAATTGCAATTCACGCTTCAGACCTTGATCATGATCGAATTGATGGCACAAGAGTGTACATCTTGAGCATGCTTGGCCAATTTGGAAAACTTGCTCCCGAGGATGATTTTTTGATATATCACAAAACAGCTTTCAATTCTGAACTTACTCCGCCTGAGTTTGAGAATTACAAAATCAAAGCGCTTGGGAGATTTCCAGCTTGGACTCACACCAAATTTGCTTGGGAGATTTTCAAGAAAAAACCTGAAGTTCTTTGGATTGGCTTGCACAATTTGCCGTGGTTTCGTCGTCCAAGTTTGAAAACTGTGGTGACGATTCATGACCTGGCATTTAAATTTTTTCCGGAATATTTCACCAGGAAAGACTTGTTCAAGTTGAATCTTTTGGCTGATCATGCCATCAAAAAGGCAGACAAAATTATCGCCATTTCAAATTCCACCAAAAAGGATATTTTGAAATTATATCCAGAGGTAAGCGTAGAAAAAATTAGCGTCGTGCATCACGGTTTCAATGCCGAGCTTTTTCAAAAAGAAATCCCACTTGAAGATTCTGCAAGAATTCTAGAAACCTACAACCTAAAACCTGAAACCTATCTTCTGTATATCGGCGCAATTCAACCACGAAAAAATTTGGAAGTTTTGATTTCAGCTTTTGAAAAAATAAAAGAGAGTAAGCCAGAATTGAAACTTGTTTTTGCGGGCGAGAAAGCTTGGATGTGGGAAGGCGTCGCAAAAAGAATTGAGAATAGTTCATTCAAGAAGGACATCATCATCACCGGGAAAGTTCCTTTTTGCGATATGCCAGTGCTCCTGAAGAATGCCAGCATTTTTGTTTTCCCTTCGCTCTACGAAGGATTTGGAATTCCAGTGCTTGAAGCTTTTGCCTCAGGAGTGCCAGTGATCTGCGCCAACAATTCAAGCCTTCCAGAAGTTGGGGGAGATGCATCTTTATATTTCGAGGGAAATTCTGCGACTGATCTTCAGGAGAAAATTCAAAGCATTTTGGAAAGTCCGGCTTTGCGCGAGGAGCTTGTCAAAAGGGGAACTGAGAGAGTGAAAGAATTCTCTTGGGAAAAGTGTGCAAAAAGCACACTTGACATCATTAAGAAAAAGTAGTATAATAGAGAGAAGTAGGTGGAGTTTTGTTCTTTGAAAACTTCGCTCAATGAAGCCAAATTTAGCAAAAAGGAGGCTAACCATGAAAGCTCAATATGGTAAAATTTTCGTAAATAGAGAAGTGCTGAAAATAATCAGTAGCTCAGTTGATGGATGGTTTTACAATAAAAGCATTCAAGAGGAATACAATTTCAATACCCCCACAATGGTTGTTTTCTTGGAAGCTTCAACAGAGGAAGATGTTCCATTTATAGATGTGAATTATATTCCAATACTAAAAAGGAGAATCAGGAGATGCTAAAAGTAGAAAAGAAGACGCAAAAGAAAAAAAGAAAGCCCCAGTCGATTCTGACCTGGGGTTTTTCATTTGCAGAAATTCTTATTTTTCGTGATGGAAAATCAATTCATAGAAAAGAAAGAAAATGAAAAGTGTGGTGAGGGTGATGATGATGTTCTGCCACAGGGTGAATTTCAAAAGAGAATTTCCAATCAAGAGGAAAGAGAAAAGCACAATCACTGGCAAGAGCCTGTTTTTGTTGGCTTTTTTTTGAGGATATGAAATGCTAAGTTTTTTTCCAAGAAATCCAATCAGTGTCATCACGGCAACCAAGAACAGGGTTATTTTAGTGAAGCTGATTTTATTGGTGACGAGTCCTGGCAAAAGCGCATCTGAAAAAAGAAGACCAGCGAATGTCAGCAAAATCAAAAACAGGCCGTCATGCAAAAGCTTGTACATGACCAAGAGGGAATTGTGAGTAATTTTAATTTTGGATATTTTTATCATGGTCTTTCTTGTCATCCTGAACTTGATTCAGGATCTACGCAGATTCCGGATCAGGTCCGGAATGACATATTAGGTTATCGATTAGAGATTCTTTCTTTGATTTTTGAAAGTGAATTCTTCAGGCTTTGAGTTGAGAGTGGAGTTGAAAATGTTGTGCGGATGCTTTTGAGATTAGTCTCGGTTGGGAATGTCAAAGAGATGCGAAAACTGTTTCCAATTAGATTTGAAAATTCATCAAGCTTCACTGAACATTGGAAAATATTTTTGCCCCAAAAATTTTTCTCGAGTTGGCAAGAAGTTTTTCTCAGCAAAGTTTCTGAATCGGCCAAAATTGGTTTTTGTTTGGCATATGTCTGAACAATGGCCTCGCTTGGCATCAGCCTTTTGAATCCGTTTTCAATCATGAAGCTCTCATTGGTTTTTTGATCAAAAAAGGTCACACCGTTTGGATGGGGATGATCATGTGTGAATTGTTTTTGTTTTTCGTATGCCCCCAGTTCATCTTGCGTTATTGGAATCACACTGTTCCAGTCAAAGCCCATCGCATTGAAAGTGTCAGCTGTTTCAATAGGGAAGCTTTTTTGGTCGCTCAAGATGTAGACAGAGTCTGCCGAAGAAGCCAGTGTTCCATTTGCAAATCCAAGATATGTCTCAGCGGCTGGATATTTGGCAAAAAAATCGACACTTTTTGCAATCGCACAAATCGGATCAAGCCGAGAAGAAAGAGCACGAGAACTGACGAAAGGAAAAAGTTGACCATCCTTCAATTCATAATATGAGTCTTGGATTGCAAAGATTGTATTATTAGGATAGTTTTCTTGGTCAGTGATCTCATCTCCTTTTTCATTGTATGCAAGATCAGTTGGAGAAACTGAAACAAAGGCGCTTTTGGGATAGCCAAGTTCAAGAATTGTTTTGGTGTCGGAAAATTTTCTCAATTTTCCATCAGACACAATATAGTAGTCTCCATCTTTTGTTGTCAGGAGATTTCCATCCGGAAAACCAACCGGGTTTCCAATGGGAAAAAAGAAGGCGATGAATGATTTTTGAATTTCAATTGTTGAACCATTGATTGCGCTTGGATTTTTTCCAAGATCAAATTGAATGGTCGCACTTGAAAATTGACCAATCGGATTTGCATTGAAAACAAATTTTTCATCAGCTTGAATGATTCCTTTTGATGGGAATTGTTTTGTTTGTTCCAAGTGAGGAGAAACCAAGGTGTTTTTGTTTGCATTTGGAGAATTCATGTCAAAATCCAGTGGCACGATTGGAAACAGGATTCGATATCCAACAAAAAGAGTCACAAGAACAAAGACGAGATAAAGAAGAATTCGCCAAAGAGCATATTTTTTTTGGAACTCAGGGTTCAGTCGTATTTCTTTTGTAAGGTCTAGCATAAAATTTATCTTGTGACTTTAAATACTTTTCCGCCAATTTCCGTTTGTAATTTTTCAGGAAGGGACAAGTCCTTGAGGGGACTGGCTGGCTGGATGTTTAGTTTGGTTAGGTTGAATTTATAATCGGAAACTGGTGTCAATTTTTCTCCAATTGTGCTTGAAAGATAAAGGGGAACTTGCTCATTTGGAGAGACGAGATAGATATTTTTGAATTTGCTGGTGTCCAATTTTGTCAGATCATGATTGTTGAAAAAATAGACTGCATTTTTTCCGTGGAGAAAATTCATCGGACCTGCAATCATTGACCAGCCATCTCCTGAGGCCTTTTGATCAATCAAGATCAGATCATCTGCTGAAAATTTTTCACCAAATTCTTGAACTTGAGTCAGGAGACCTTCGTTTTCGGAGAATGTGAAATATTTCGAAAAAGCTGGCAAATTCATTCCAACCAAGATTGCAATAATAGCAACTGAAAGAATTTTTGAACGATGATGCTTCCTGTCAGTCGATCTGTTTTCGAGCAAATGTCCAAAGAAAAGTCCTGAATAATAAATTGCGATTGGCAAAATTGAGAACATGAATCTTCTTAGCATCCAAGGATGATCAGGGGTTATTTGCGAATCAAAAAGATAGATGAATGTTGGAGCAACAAAGAAAAAGGGAATGAGCTTGTGATATTCCTTTTTCCAGAAACTTATAATCATTCCTGCTCCACCAACAAAAAAGAATCCTATCAAACCGTAGAGACAGAAAATCTTTATAGTGTAGAAGTCTGGCAAAACATTGTTTTTTATTTGACCGAGATATGTTGCTTTTGGAGATGAAACAGAAGGCAGGAGAGCTTTGGCAATCTCCTTGTAGAAATAAATATCCGAAAAAGCGTTTGCGACAAAAACCAAGGAGAATAGAATTACTGGCAAGAAAAATCTCAAGAATAATTTTTGTCCGATATATTTTCTAGCATCTTCATTTAAGGCTAGGATTACAATAGAGGTTACAAGAAAAGCAAGGCCTTCAATTCTGGTGAAGCAAAGAAGACCAGTTGTCAAAAGAAAAACAGTAAAAGGAAGAGCCTTGAAATTTTTCAGAAAAAGCATTAATGAAAGAATTGCAACCCAAATCAACATCAAGGCCATGTTTTCGCTTAGTGTGAATTTGGAGAACCACATGAAAACGAAAGAGGTGATTGCAAAAAGCATCATTGGAATTGTATTGCTGACCTTGAGTGACATTCTGCCAAGCATATAAAATGACATCAAGAATGTGAAAAAAAGAACTCCGTTTGCAATGGAAAATCCAATCAAGCCAAAAAGAGAAAAAAACAGTGCAAGCCAGGAGATATATGCCAATGAAAATTGTGTGATTAGTTTTCCATCTAGGGTGTAGTAGAATCCTGGAAAATTTAGCGCTCGACCGGGTTGATTTAATTTGAAAAATTCTTCACTTGTGGGCGTGGAAAATTCAAGTTGATGGTTTTGACTTAGTCTTATGGCTGCTTCAGAAAATGATCCTTGATCTCTGCCAGTGAAAACTGAAGGTGTGGAAAAATAGAGAAAAGAAATCGTCACCAGCAGAAAGAGAATGCTAGCAATCGAAATTTCCCTGGAAGGCAAAAATGAGAATCCATTTTTGCTGGCACCATGGAGAATCAAGATTCCTGCAATTATGGTTGTGACAACCACAATGGAAGCATAGAAAAAACCAACCAGTGCAAGCAAAAATCCTCCCCAGGCAAAACCAATCAAAAGAACAGCTTTTAACAAAAAAATGTGATAATCCCTCCCTGATATTTCCATGCTGTTTGTTTCTTAATTAAATATATGGCTTAAATTTCATCTCCCAGTATGTTTCTAATTATACCGATTTTTTTTGTATTTGCAAAGCACTTTTTTATGGTGTAAAATCGATATGTACTCATGTCGTCCCGGACAGCAGATCCTGGTCTCGATGCCCCCTGAGGGTAGATCTAGGAATAACAATCTTTGATGAAATATTGACTGCGGTAAATTCCTGAGAAATGAAATTTTTTGAAAAATCCTCCTCGACGCTCTTTGTTTTTTATCTAAAATTTTCCCTCACTCGACACAATCAATGGAAAATTTTAGAAAAAACAAAGGCTTACTCAAGCAAAGAAAGAATTTTTAAAAAATTTATTTCTCAGTAATTTAACTTTGAGAGTGCAAACAAAAATAAAACAAAAATAATGAAAAAACCAAATATTTTTCATTGGTATTATAATCAAGGGGTTAATGAACTTTTGGAAATTTGGAAAAATTTTCTTGTTTTTGTTTGGCGATACTTTTCAATCAGTGAATTATTGGGAACACTTTTTTCTCCTTGGCGTCGCGATGTTGCGATTTCAGGATGGAGAGGTGTTCATCCTCTTCGAACACTCAGTCTTTTTCTTGAAAACATCATCTCGAGATTGCTTGGCGCGGTGGTGAGATCCGTCGTCATTTTTGTTGGTTTGATTTTTCTTCTTGTGGTGGCTGTCTTTGGCTTGATTGTTAACATCCTTTGGATCAGTGCACCTCTTGTTTGGATTGGCACTCTTGTTTTTTCTTTCAACAATGACATCAATCTTTTCTATGGTGCAGGCATGGTTCTTGCTTGGATTTTGGCCATTTTTTCATGGCAAATTCAAGACACAAAAACACCAATGCTTCAAATTTCTTTGGCTGAACTGGCGAAGCATTCAATTTTCGAGAGGATTTGTGGACGCATTGGAATTTCTCACAAACATTTTCCGCATGAGATTTTGGAAAGCAAGGAAATTTTTGAAGATTTTCTGAAGGCGCGCAACCTGACTCAAAAAGAATATCAACAGATCTTGAAATGGGAACTGGAACGACAACAAGAAAGAATAGATAACACGAAATTTTGGCTTAGTGAAAATTTGGCGAAAGTGGCTTGCATCGGCAGGCAGTGGAAATTTGGCTACACGGTCAATCTTGATCGCTATTGCATCGATTTGTCTGACGGTGATTATTCAGAATATGCAAACTGCAAGCTTGTTGGAAGGCAAGACGAGTATGAAATTTTGAAACTTGTTTTACATCGGCCAGATCAGAATTGCGCTCTTCTGGTTGGAAACAATGGAATTGGAAGAAAAACCATGATTCACTGGTTGGCTCAAAAAATTCGCACCAATCAAGAGGATGAATTTTTTCCTTCAGTTCGATTGCTGAGTCTTGATTTGGGCAGAGCAATTTCAGACGCAATCAATGGCGGGATGGATGTTGAGAATTTTCTTCGAACTCTCTTTTTTGAGAGTGCCAGAGCGGGAAATGTGATTTTGGTTATTGAGCATCTGGAACACTTTTTGGGTGGAAATTCCAGCGTTATGCATCCTGACATTTCGGCGGTGCTGGAAGAATTTTTGAGTGTGCCATCTTTTCGAATCATTGCAACTTCAACTTCCAAAGAATATCATCAACTGATTGAGAGTCATGTTGGTGTGACAAAATATTTTGAAATTGTTGAGATTCGAGAACCCTCAGATGAAGAGGCGCTTTTGATTTTGCTGAATCATTTTGAGAAATATGAAAAAAGAAGAGTACTCTTTTCATTCAAGGCTCTCAAAAAAATCATACAAGAATCAGCCAAGCACAATTGGGAATTTCCATTGCCAGAGAGAGCAATCGACTTGGCCATGGGTGTGCTTGTTTTTTGGGAGAAAAAATCTGATGAGCAATTTGTGAGCGAAAAGGTTGTGGACGACTATTTGTCGCTCAAAACTGGCGTTCCGCAGGGAGATATTGAGGGCATTGAGAGGAAAAAACTAATGAACTTGGAAGCCTTGCTTCATCGGCAGGTAATTGGTCAAGACGAAGCCATTAGCCAGGTTTCTTCTGCTCTTCGTCGCGCTCGCGCCGGAGTTGGAAATTCTGAAAAACCAGTCGGAAGCTTTTTGTTTTTGGGTCCAACGGGAGTTGGCAAAACTGAAACTGCCAAAGCGTTGGCGAAAGTATATTTTGGCAGTGTGGACAAAATGATTCGCTTGGACATGAGTGAATTTCAAACACCGAATTCAATTGATCGCTTGCTTGGATCATCTCAATTGAATCAACAAGGGCGATTGGTCAGCCAAATCAAGGACAATCCATATTCACTCCTTTTGCTTGATGAAATTGAAAAAGCATATCCTGAGATTCTGGACATTTTTTTGCAAATTCTGGATGAGGGATTTGTTAATGATGCTTTTGGAAACAGGATCAGCTTCAGAAATACCATGATCATTGCAACTTCAAATGCTGGGTCGTCGCTCATCAAGAGCATGACAGAGCAAAATGCTGGCGCTGAAGAAATCAAGGAGTCAGTCATTGATCATGCAATTGAAAACAACATTTTCCGCACTGAGTTTTTGAATCGCTTCGAGGGGGTTGTCTTCTTCCGTCCACTCAATGAAATTGAGCTTCGAAGCGTGGTTCGTCTTCAGCTTCAAAAATTCATTCGAAAGATTTCCAAAGAAAAAAACATCCAAATTGATTTTGATGAAAATGTTGTTGAGCAGATAATTCAAAAAGGATACAATCCAATTTTTGGAGCCAGATCATTGAATAGATATATGGAAGAGACAATCGAAGATTTGATTGCCAAGAAAATAATCTCCGGAGAGGTTGCTCATGGAGAAAAAATATCGCTTTCTTTTTAAAAAATGGCTGAGCAGAGCGCTTTGTTTGCATTTGTTGCCAAATGCTGTATGCTTTGTAATATATGAAGATATTAGTTATTGCTCCGACGCCATTTTTTGCTGACAGGGGAACGCACATTCGAATTTTGGAAGAAGCATTGGCACTCGAAAAATTGGGGCACAAAATTACAATTGCAACATATCACATCGGAAAAGACATTGACCGAGAAGTGGAAGCAGGTGTGCGGGTGCGAAGAATCAGGCGCCTTCTTTTTTGGTACAAAAAATTGGAAGCTGGTCCTGATTGGCAGAAAATAATTTTGGATCTGATGCTCATTCGAAAAGTGTATCATATCGCGAGAACTCAATATCCAGATGTAATTCACGGACACCTTCATGAAGGAGTTTTGATTGGTTGGATTGTCAAAAAAATTCTCTTTTGGCGGAAAATGAAGTTAATTGCGGATTTTCATGGAAGTCTAACCAAAGAAATGACTTCGCATAGTTATTTGAGTGGTGGAATCCTTAAAAAGATTTTTTTTGAAATTGAAAAGTGGATTGACAATTTGGGCGACTGGGCCATCACGAGCAGTCAGGAAAACACGATTGAGATTGCTGAAATCCGAAAAAAACACAGTGTAACAACCGTTTTGGATGGTGCCAACCTTTCGCATTATGCAAACTTGCCAAGCAAGCTTGAACTCAAAAAGGAATTTGAATTGCCTTTGGACAAAATCATTGTGACATATGCTGGTCAGCTTATATTGAACAAGGGGATTGAATATCTGCTGGATTCAATTTCTGAAATTTCCAAGAAGAACAAAAATATTTTTTTTGTGATTGCTGGATTTCCGGTTGAAGGCGTTTTGGATTTTGTGGAAAAAAACAATTTGAGTCAACATGTCCGAGTTATTAGTCCTTTGAATTATTTTGATTTGCCAAAGCTCTTGATGGCGAGCGACATCGGAATTGATCCCAAGGATTCTTCAACCATGCAAGCAAGTGGAAAAATTTTGCAATACATGGCAGCGGGGCTTCCGGTTGTTTGTTTTGATCGTCAAAACAACAGAGCATATTTGGAAGAGGGTGGGCAGTATGCCAGTGAAATTTCATCTTCAGGCTTGACTCAAAGCATTTTGTCTTTGGCAAATGACTCTCAACAAATTATTTCAAAAGGTAATTTCAACAAGGAGCAGATCAAGAAATTCAGCTGGGATATCTCAGCCAAAAAAATTGAAGAAATATATCTGAAATAACAAAAAAAGAGAATTAGCTGTTTAATAAAAAAATATACTCGCAAACCACAAAAGGAGGATAAAAATCATGCTAAATCAATGTGTGCCTTATTTTGTTCTCGCCTATTTCGTCGTTATCATGTTGGTTTTTATGTTCATGGTTTTTTCTCAAAAAATCGGAGCCGGGGTGGTCATGGAGATTTATGAGCAAGAATCATTCAGCTCCATTCAGTTGACCTATGTGGTGATAATTTGCGATGAGCAAAGCCAAGAAAATGATAAATACATAATTTCGGAATCAATGCGTTCCAAAATAAAAAGAGGTGAAGAGATAGTTTTCAAATCCAGGCTGGGAAGAATCACATATCTTTTTGGAAAAGATGCGCCAGAATCATTATTGGAGGCTGTGTCTGCGTGATCTTCTTATTTGCAGGTAAGAGTGAAAAATAAGAGCCAGGAGAAAATTTTCCCTGGCTCTTAAATTTTTTATAATACTCATATTGTGCGATGTATTTGGTGTGTTATAATAAAAATATGAAATTATTGCTTATTAAAGCTGGAAAAATTATTAAAACCATTCAGCGGGATGGCCTTATTAGCGGTGGGAAAAAAATATCAATCTTCTTTTGGATTTATTTTAAAAATATTATCAGTGTTAAATCGGGAGACATTCTTTTTATTACGGCTGGGGTTGGTGATAGCGCTTTGTATCGTGCTCACAATCAGGCCGAGGAGCTTCGAACCCATGGTTTCGATGTTTCAGTCACCATGCAGGATAATCCTTTTCTTGCAGGTTTGGAAAAGAAATTCAAAATCTTCATTTTCCATCGCACGATTCACACTCCCGGGGTGGCAAAATTGATAGAAAAGATAAAAGCTGGAAAAAAAGAAATCATTTTCGACACAGATGATATGGTTTTTGATGTTAAATATGTGCATCAGACTGATCACTATAAAAACATGTCATTTTTTGAAAAGAAGCAATATGCAAAAGGCATCGGGGAAGAAATTCTCAAAGATCCATATGTGAAAGTTTGCACAACCAGCACAAAGTTCATTGCTTCTAAATTGGAAGAATATGGAAAAAAGGTTTTCATTATTACAAATAAACTTTCCAATCAATGGTTGAATTTTGCAGATGAGCTTTTGGAAAACAAAAGACATCAAAAAGATCAGAACGACAGAGTTCGCATTGGATATTTCAGTGGAACCATCGGCCACAATAAAGATTTTGCTACGATTTCCGATGCCTTGGTTGAAATATTGGAAAAATATTCTCAAGTTGAAATATTTTTGGCTGGACCATTGGTGCTTGAAGAAAAATTCGAAAAATTTTCCGATCGGATTGTTCGATGTTCCTATGCTCCTCGAAAGAAGCATTTTGAAAATATTTTTTATTGTGATATTATTTTGGCTCCACTGGAAAATGATGAGTTCAGTGTGGGAAAATCAGAGTTGAAATTTTTTGAATCTGGCTTGCTGGAGGTTCCTGTGGTTGCTGTGCGCAATCAAACTTTCTCCGGAGCAATCGAGGATGGAAAAAATGGCTTTTTGGCTGATAATGAAAAAGAATGGGTGGAAAAAATTTCAAAACTGATTGAAAACAAGGAGTTGAGAATCGAAATGGGCAAACTTGCACGCGAGAAAGCCTTGGCTGATTATACAACCAAAAACAGCCACAGTGAGGAATACTATGAATATTTAAGAAAGTCCATAAAGTCATAAAGTCCATAAAGTCAAAAGGCAAAATGCTTTACAGACTTTGGACTTTCAGCTTTAGACTTGTTTTTTTATGAAAATACTTGTTACTGGTGGCGCTGGGTTCATTGGAAGTCATGTGACAAAAAAATTGCTTGATCGTGGAGATCAGGTTGTTTGTGTTGATGAATTCAATGATTACTATTCTCCAAAAATCAAAGAATTGAATGTCGAGCCTTTTTTGAAAAACGAAAATTACAAACTGTATCGAGGAACGATTGTGGATTTTGAATTTCTCAAATCTGTTTTTGAAAAAGAAAAACCGCAAAGGGTTATTCATGCAGCTGCTCGCGCCGGAGTCAGGCCAAGCATTGAAGATCCTTTCATATACGAAGACACAAATGTGAAGGGAACGCTCAATTTGCTTCATTTGTCCAAAGATTTTGGCATTGAAAATTTTGTTTTGTTCAGTTCTTCTTCTGTCTACGGAAATTCCTCAAAAGTGCCATTTTGTGAAACTGACCCGGTGGATTGTCCCATTTCGCCATATGCAGCCACCAAGAAGGCCACAGAGCTTCTGGGGTACACATACCACCATTTGTACCACCTCAATGTGAATGTGGTGCGTCCCTTCACTGTCTATGGGCCCGGTGGCAGGCCGGACATGTTTCCGTTTTTGTGCACCAAATTGATTGATGAGGGCTTGGAAGTTAAGCGATTTGGCGATGGATCAACCCGAAGAGACTACACTTTCATCGACGATTTGGCTGATGGAGTTGTTTCGGCTTGCGACACAATTTTGGGCTATGAAATTTTCAATTTGGGAAATTCAAACACCGTGGAGCTCAGTCATTTCATTGCAACCGTGGAAAAAATTCTGGGGAAAACTGCCAACATTAAAGAATATCCAATGCAACCCGGAGATGTGCTCATCACAAACGCTGATCTGACAAAATCGCGAAAACTTCTTGGCTATGATCCGAAAGTAAAAATAGAAGAGGGAATGGAAAGATTTATCGCTTGGTATCAGGAAAATAAAAATCTGTATTAAGTCGAAAGTCTAAAGTCGAAAGTCAAAAGCGGAATGCAGAAAGTCGATAAAGCTAAAAGTCTAAAGTCAAAAGCGAAACAGAATTCAAGTCATCAGTCATCTGTCATCGGGATGCGGAATGCAGAAAGTCCAAAAAGTCAAAAGTAAAAAAACAACAGCCACAAGGTTGTTGTTTTTTGTTGGTGCGTATTTTTCTTTGCCTATTTCCTTTTTCGGCACGCTTCGCAACCAGGAACTATTTTTTAGCAAAGCGAGCGAAATGAAATAGTAATTTCATTTCCGAGCGTGCGACAAAAACAAGCTTGCTTATAGTTGCTCGCTCGTCCTCGCTGTCGCTGTGGATGGTCTCAAAAGAAAACAGTCAAAGCAAAAACATTCGTTGTGCATGATCCTTCTATTGAAGTGCTAATTTATAAATAACAACCTCTCCGAAATTGTTGTCACTGCAGTCTGTTTCTTTGGAGCAATTTGATTGAGTATATGCTCCTGCTTTGAAATAGTTTCCGGTTCCGGATTTTTTCATCGAAAATACAGGCGATGCGCTTTCGTTGTAGAAAATGTTGATCGTTCCTTTGTCAGCAACAAATTTGACGGAGAATTTTTTCCCCAGGGTGTAATTTGGATCCAATGTTGGTCCAGCTTTGCCGTTGATGTCGACAAAAAGTTTTGGATATTCCAAACGAATAACAACCACATCGTCATCGGCATCATGAATTTGTCCTGCGACAACATGTTTTTTCTTTTTTGGAACAGCTGTGATTGCTTGCTCAAGATACATTGAATGAATTGCGGAAGTGGTTGACCAACTGGCCAGACTTTTTCCGCCGTTTGTCATTTCGCGCAATTCTGAGCGAGGATATCCACTCCCGCTGGTGGTGACTCCATTGACTGGGGCTCGAAAGACAACTCCATCGCAACTTGAATTTGCCAAAAAATATGGCCTTGCTTGAAATGATGCAAGCGCAATTTCTTTGATCTCGGTTGGTTTTTTGTTTGATCCTGTTGGCAAAGTCTGTTTCCAATTGGAAAGATTCAAAATTTCCGATGGATATTGGCAAGATGTTTTGATTGGCTGGTCTGTGGGATTGTCAGTTTTTAGTGTTGTGGATGCTTGAATTTCTGGCTTAGTGATGGGAGCGCTTTGAGGCTCATCTTGTGTGACATTTTTGTTTGCAGGATTTTTTGCAACAATTCTGGGTGATTTGATTGTTTTGGCTGAAGAAAAGTGCTGAAAGGCAACAAAAAATCCCCCAAGAGGAATAATGATAGCGAGGATTAAGAGATATTTTTTCATAATTTTTTTTGTTTGTTATTGTTTTAAACGCTTTGATTGCAAGCTTTGCAACAGTAAGGAAAACATATAGGACATTTCTGTTTTTGTCAACCGTTTTGCTGACACAAATTAAAGTGCTTGCAAAATAAAATTAATCCGGCGATGTAATAATATTTGAGAGATTTTTTTCTAAACAAACTCATATGCGTGGAAAAAAAGACATCAAAAAAATAGCCGTCATTGGAAGTGGAATTGTTGGTCAGGCAACCGGCAAGGGCATGGCTGATGTTGGCAATGAAGTTGTCTTTTTTGATACGAATCCTGTCATTATCGAATCGCTCATCAAGGAGGGATTTTACGCCAAGCATGCCGATGACCTCAATGATGGATCATCAAATGGTTTTGATTTTTTCATGCTAAGCGTTCCAACGCCGACGCAAAACGGAAGAATAAACTTGCATTTTCTTGAGTTGGCTTTGAATAATTTAGGTAAAGCGATCCGAAATGGCTTGAAAAAAACTATCGTGGTTCTGAGGAGCACTGTTTCTCCTGGGACCACTGAAAATTTGCTGGTGCCTGTCTTGGAAAAAGTTTCAGGAAAAAAAGCAGGAAAAGATTTTGGAGTTTGCATGAACCCCGAGTTTCTCAGGGAAGTCAGCGCCAAGGAAGATTTCAGAAATCCTTGGATGGTTGTTATTGGTTCAAATGACAAAAAGGCTGGAGCAGAACTGGAGAAATTGTATGCGCCATTCAAAAGTCAGATTGCACACATGTCCCTCAGGGAAGCTGAGATGATGAAGTATGCGCACAATTTGCTGAATGCGACAAAGATATCTTTCTTCAACGAAATGCGAATTGTTGGAAACAGCATTGGAGCAGATCCTGACAAAATGTTTCCGATTGTTGTCAAAAGCGCTGAAGCAATTTGGAATCCGAAATATGGAATAAAAAATTTTGGAGCATACGGAGGAGTTTGTCTGCCAAAAGACACGGTGGCATTTTTCACTTGGGCTTCTGAATTTTTGGGATATAAGATGCCTGTCCTCAAAGGAACAATTCAAACGAATGAATTGATGAAGGCGATGGCTGAATATTCTGATTACATGGAAAAGAATGAAACAAAAAAAGTTTCACATGAAAAACAGACAATCCATCACGAGAATCTTGTCAGAAAAAATGATTTTGGACACAGAATCCCGCACGGTGCTTTCAGTGGATTGCCTTTGTAGCAAATTACACACAAAAAAATGAAAGACATAATTGCAACATATTGGAGCACTATTTTATTTCTGGTTCCATTGGGAGTGGTTGGTGTTTGGCGATGGTCTGTTTGGGCAATAAAAAAAGTGATTTCATTTTTTTATCGATCGCCAAAAGGAAATTTTTATTCAACGCTTTCCATTGTGACGCCTGTGTACAATGAAGATCCGGACATGTTTCGTTTGGCACTTGAATCATGGAGACTCAATGAGCCAGACGAAATCATTGCAGTTATTGATCACTCGAATCCCGAATTGATTGCCATTTTCAATCATTTCTCTGGGCGATTTGCTGGGGCAAGACTTCTGGTCACGCAAAAGCCCGGAAAAAGATCAGCTTTGGCTGATGGAATTGCTGTTTCCAAAAGTGAAATCGTTGCCTTGGTTGATAGTGACACAATTTGGGGGCCGAAAATAAAAAGAAAATTTTTGGCTCCGTTTTCAGACCCAAAGTTGGGTGGCCTGACCACCCGGCAAGATGTTTTGAAGACCGACACTTTTGCGCGAAAACTTTTCAAAATTTTGTTGGACGATCGGTATCTCACGGAATATCCTTTCTTGACTGTTGTTTCAGACGCCCTGCTTTGTTTGTCTGGACGAACTGCCGTATATCGCCGAGCGGCAATCGAAGACAAGTTGGAAGCTTTGGTTAATGAGAAATTTTGGGGGAAGCAAATGATAAGCGGAGATGACAAAACCCTGACAAATCTGGTGCATCTTGCTGGTTGGAAAACTTGTTTTTTGCGAGATGTGAAAGTGTACACTCCGGGAAATCCGGAATTGATGAGCTTTATCAAACAAAAATTGCGTTGGGCAAGAAATGGTTTGCGATCAGATTTGAAAATATTGTTTGGAAGTTGGGTTTGGAAAAAACACAAAATTCTTGCCCTGGTCATGATTGAGAAGGTTATTGCAGCAATCACCATTCTTTTGGGTCCTGCATATTTTGTGGTTTCGTTGCTCGCTGGTCATTGGGAAATTTCTGCAATCATTCTTGTTTGGTGGCTGGTGAGTCGCGCAATCAAAATTCTCCCGCACTTGAAAGAAAAACCTGCTGACATTTTGATTTTGCCGGCATATGTGTTGATGACTTTTGTCATGGCGATCGTCAAAATCTATGCATTTTTCACAATGGACAAGCAAGGCTGGATCACTCGTTGGGATGCCAGTCGTTTGAATGTATTGGGTCCATTCAGGCAAGTTACAGCAATCGCTCTGACCGTGTTTTTTGTCGGAGGATATTTTTTGACTGTCGGATCATATCAACAAAACACGCTGGAGAGTGCAATTGTCAAATCAAGTGCCCAAAAGAGCTCAAAAAACAAAAATAATGTGATTTCAACTCAGCCAAAATTGGTTTCCGACGCGGAACTTTTGAGAAAAAAAGTTTTGATTCAAGAAGCAATAAAGAAAAATGCATATGGTTTTTTTGCGGTGCGACCCGGAGACACTTTGCTGGCCATAAGTCGAAAATTCAACATGAAAGACATTTCTCAAATGACCTATGAAAATAATATTCCCATCGCAAATGTGAATAGCATTCCGATTGGCAAAAAAATAATGATTCCGGTTTCAGCTTTGCAAAATTCATTGAGCGTCGACAATTTGCCAGCAGTTACATTGAGCACAAAACCGTCAGTGATTTCATATGACCAACTTTCAAACACGATTTTCGTTAAGGGTGGTGGGAGCGTGGTGACTTTGCCAAAAATAAAAGCATCATTATTTGGAAACAAAAAAATCCTGGAAGAAATCAAGCCCGGGGAATGGATATTGAGGGCCAATTTATACATCGGAAAAGATGTTACTCTGGTTGTTGACAAGCGAGACACGACATATTTGAAATTGAAAAGTGATAATGACGGATTTGTCTGGGTTCTTTCGCAAGGAGGGAACATGTTTTTTTCTCAAACAAAAGTGACTTCTTGGGATGAATCAAAATCTGCTCCTGACACTGACCATGCCCAAGGAAGAAGCCACATCACAGCCAAATCAAGCGGAAGAATGGACATTGTAAATTCTGAAATTGCATATTTGGGATATGCGGGCTTGCCTGAAAGGGGCGGACCATTTGGCGGATCATATGGGTTGTCATGGAAAATAACCAGCGGTGAGTTTAATGACAATCTTTTGACCGGGTCAGTCATCAACAGCTCAATTCATGACAACTATTTCGGAATCTACACTTTTGGGGCAACAGGCGTGATGGTGAAGGGAAATAAAGTTTTTCAAAATGTTGAATATGGAATCGATCCTCATGATGATTCCAATAATATGATCATCAGTGACAACATTGTTTTTGAAAATGGAAATCATGGAATCATCACCTCCAAGAGGTGTTTTGGCAATCAGATCTATGGCAATGTTTCTCATAACAACAAGTTGCATGGCATCATGTTGGATCGAAATTCTGAAAATAATGTTGTCGAAATGAACACGGTCTATGGCAATGTTGATGGAATTTCATTGTATGATTCCAATGAAAATTTGATCTCGCGCAACAACATTCATGGCAACAAGCAGGGAATTCGCCTCAATCAAAATTCCTCTTTCAATTTCATTGAGAGCAATCAGATCATCTCAAATGGAAATGGTGTTCATGTGTATGGCGGGGCAAACAAGAATGTTGCCCTGAACAACAACATTGCAAGCAATGATGTGGGAATCTCAATTCAAAATGCCTCGGGAAACATGTTCTATGCGAGTCTCAAACATTCAGAAAACACCAAGGATGGAAACATTGAAACTAATGAAAACGAAAATGAAATCAAATAGAGTGACCACAATTGGAATCATCTTGGGAGTTGCAATGTTGTTGCTGGGCTTTTTTGTTTGGAATTTTTTCAAACAGGAAACTGTAGCCTTGAAAGTGGATGAGATTGAGGACATCAAGGGTTTGGGATATTCCGGACAACGGAAAGTTGTGCTCAATAACAAGGGCGACATCTTCATTGCATATCGCAAAAAATATCAGGGAAAATCTGAGATTTTTGTGGCCAAGGTTTTTCGTGAAAAAAAAGACTGGAAAATCTCAGGAACAGCCAAGCCCATCTCGACGGTTGGCAAGGGCGCGGATCAACGAGTGCCTTCAATTGCTGTTGATGAAAAAAACAATTTGCATGTTGTTTGGTATGGGGCTGAATCTGAATCGAAAGAAGAAACAAACAATCGACAAATCAAATATTCTCAATCGATTGATGATGGAAAAAGTTGGAGCGAGTGGAAAAACATTGCCTTGGTTGGTGGATATGAAGGTGAAGACTATTGGCAAGAGCACCCATACATCCTGACCAAATCTGAAAACGAATTGTTTGTTGCCTGGGAAGGAAAAGATGAAAACAACAAAAAGCAACAAATCAAATTTTCCAAGTCATTTGATGGAGGAAAATCTTGGAGTCAATGGAGAAATGTCCGCGAGACTCTTGAAAACACCCAGTCCAGGCCAACCATGGTCAGAGAAAAACCTGGCCGGTCAGGCAATGGAAAACTTCATTTGTTGGCATATTCTTCCTTTGGAAATGATGACAACAAGCAACAGCTTGTGCACGCATGGTCAGATGACAATGGAAATTCCTGGAGTCAGTGGGAAATGATTTCAGATTCTTCGCTTGATTCGCGTCACTTGAGTGCGGTCATTGATCGCGATGAAAAAATTCATGTTGTTTGGCGCTCGCTGAATTCCAAAGGGAAATCTCAAATCATGCATCGCTTTTTGAAAGAAGGTCAATTGTCAGAGGCGAAAATTGTTGCAGATTCAGAAAAATATCAATTTTTTCCAAATGTTTCGGCCGATGCCAGGGGGAATGTCTTTGTGACTTGGATGGAATCAGAAACATCTTCCAAGCTCCCAAATGAAGACCCGACAGATGGAAAAATATTTTTGTCCAAATACGATGGAGAAAAATTTTCCAAACCTGTCCAGATCAGCCAATCGGAAACAAACTTGTATCCAAATTTGCCAGAAAGAGTCAAAAATGGAATCCCGCCTCTCCTATATGAGTCCCAAAGCACCTCCTCAGATTCATTCGTACTCATGCTTAATGTCAGAAAATAGGGTATAATTAAGTCGAAAGCTAAAAGTCTAAAGTCAAAAGCGGGATGCAGAATGCAGAGAGTCTAAAGTTGAAAGTCAAAAGCTAAAAGTCAAAAGCGGGATGTAAAAAGTCGAAAGAAAAAAGTCCCTAGAGTAAAATGCGAAATACAAATAAAAAAATAAAAATTAAAAAACAATGGAAAAATTTGAGGATATAATAGCTTGGCAAAAGGCAAGGCAATTGACAATTTTTGTGTACAAAATATTTTCAGACAGTCGAGACTTTGGTTTTCGAGACCAAATTCAGAGGGCTTCTGTTTCTATAATGAACAATATTGCCGAAGGATTCGAAAGAAAAGGAGACAAAGAGTTTAGTCATTTTCTATATATTGCCAAGGGTTCATGTGGTGAAGTTAGGTCCATGATTTACTTGGCTCAAGATTTGAGGTATATTACTAATAAGGAATCTGGTGAATTATTGGAAATATCTGCTGAGATATCAAGAATTTTATCGGGATTTATTAAGAAACTAAAATAGCTTGTTTTTTGAGTTTTTTGAGTCAGCTTTTGACTTTATGGACTTTAGAGACTTTTGACTTCGTGTATGCGACACCATGAGAATTATCGCGAGTTAATCTGGGCCCTGGCAAAAACTGATTTCAAACTTCGCTATCACGGAAGCGTGCTGGGATATTTGTGGGCGCTTCTCAAGCCATTGCTCACTTTCGCGGTGATGAATTTTGTTTTTTCTTCGATGTTCAATCCAAAGGGAACAGGCGATGGAACATATTCCTTGCAATTGCTGGTTGCGCTCATGATGTTCTATTTTTTTGCTGAGGGCACCAGCGCCGGAATGAGTTCGCTTCTTTCCAAAGCGCAGCTCGTGACCAAGATCTATGTTCCGAGATGGACAATAATCCTGGCTTCAACCATCAATGCGACTTTGATCTTCTTGATGAATCTTTTGGTGATTGCATTTTTCTTTGCAATCAAGGGTTTCATGCCAAGCATCGCGTCAATTCTGACATTTTTGATGTTTTCAATTTTCATATATGTCATCATCCTTTCTTTTGCGCTCATCACAGCGCCTTTGTATGTGAAATTCAGAGACTTGGCCATGATCTGGGAAGTGCTGACGATGATAATTTTGTATGCTTCGCCGATCATCTATCCGTTGGTGACTTTGCCAGCTCAATATCATCAATTTATTCTTCTCAATCCGCTCGCATTTGCAATTCATTTCACCAAAGAAGCCTTGATCAACAATCATTTTGCTGATCTTTCTCAATATGCAACTTTCACTGCAATTGTCCTGGGATCTTTCATTCTCAGCATTTTTTCATATCGAAAATTCATCGTGAAGGTGGCGGAAGAAATCTAGCCCGAAGCGCTAGCTGAAAGTCTGTAAAGCCTATAAAGTCGAAAGCGGGATGCGAAATGCAAAAAGTCGAAAGTCGAAAGCACGGGAAGTCTAAAGTTGAAAGTCAAAAGCCCATAAAGTTGAAAGCGGGATGCGAGAATGATGTTAAAAATGCCTTGAATAAGCAGAATATAAAATATGTTGACAAAAGATGCAAGTATGTTGTATTGGTTTACAGTTGACTGTAAACTGTAAACTTTATCAGCATAAAAACATCAGAAAAAAAACCATTGTCATTCCGGACTTGATCCGGAATCTGCATTTGATTGTACTCATTTTCGATGTACGGACTTTTTTTAATCTGTGGTATAATATAAAAATAAAAATTAATCACAAAATAGAGCTTTAAGGACTTTTGACTTTAAGGACTTTATGACCCAAATATGTTTTTTTCAAGCCCAAGCGCAGACCTCAATGTGATTGTTTTTCTGCTTTTCATTTCACTTGCAATTTCGATTGTGGTGGCGATTAAAACAAAAAAGATTTTGTTGCCTGTTTTTTTGATGTCAGCCCTAGGTAATACTATCTTGTTTGGAAATATTAATTTTAACTTCGCAAGTAGATTCAATATCGTATGGTTATTTGATTTTACTCGAAACATTTGGCCATACATAAATCTATTACTCTTGCTAATTTTAGTTTTTAACTTTTTTAAAAATAAATATGCCCAAAAAAACAAAAAATGAAAAATCAAAACAGCTGTTGGCATCATTGCTGGCAGTTGTTTTTGTTTTCACAACATTCTTGTTTTCTGTTCGTCTTGCTAAGGCTGAAGAAATCTTTGACGATGTGCATTATATCAATGAGGAGGGCTACGAATATATTTTTGGAGAAGTGACCTGGGGTAAAGGTGATCATATCATTGAAAAAGGTGTAACAATAGAAGAGGGTGGTGTTCTCAAGATCGAAAAGGGTGCAAGAATCTTGTTTCGAGATAACCCTGATCAGCAACCATATTTAATTGTTGGCGATGGAAAAATTTTGGCCATTGGAACACAAGATGAAAAAATAACATTTGCATCAACAGAGGAAAATGGTTTGTATGATATAAGATTCAATTCCTTCATTGACGGAGAAACATCATTTTTCAGATATGTTGATTTTATTGGTGCCAATAGAAGCTATGATGATGAAATGTCATTGAAAAAAAACTTTTTTATTAATACTGCAGTTGCTGCTGAAGTTCAAGTGTATAATTATTTTTCATATATTTCAGGAAAAGTTCATATTGAAAATTCAACATTTTTCAATGAAACAATTTCAGTTGACACATATATAGGCAGAGAAGATGATGTGACAAATTTGGGTTACAATGAAAACGGGTTTATCGAAATTGTTAACTCGAATTTTGATTTGACATCTGGAGGCTTGGCGATTGATTCTGTTTTGCGATGCCATGAATATTTTTCAGAAATTAATTGCAAGAAACGCTTTCTTCTCAAGAATAATTGGTATGGTGATTTTCTGGGTCCAAACGCTGAAGGAAGCACACTATCGAATGGTGTTGGGCTGAATGGAAACTATTTATTGGAAAGATGGAGGGGGAATGACCTGATTGCGGATCCGACAATTGTTGTGCCTGGAATCATGGGCTCAGGACAATTTTTGGGCTCTTGGCAACTTGATCCAATCACGCATTCATATGATGATCTGGTCGCTTCACTTGAAGAAAATGGATTCATTAAAGATGTTAATTTGTTTGATTTTCCATATGACTGGAGAAACAACAATCAGACCAGTGCTCGATTTTTGCAATCCAGAATTGAAGGCATCATCAGTGAAACAAAGGTTTCAAAAGTTGATGTGGTGGCTCACTCGATGGGTGGCTTGGTGGCAAGGGCATACATTGAAGAAATTGATGGAGTTCAATATCTCGGCACAATTGATCAATTAATAACAATGGGAACACCCCAAAAAGGTTCGCCTTCGGCATATCTCAAATGGGAAGCCGGTGAAGGATTCTTTACTTGGAGCGATAAGTTAGCAAAACATCATTTCAATCAAGAAGCCCAGCATGCAGGATTTGATGACTTGAAAAATTATCTTCAAGAAAAAGTTCCTTCAGTGAATCAACTTTTGCCTGATTATGCATATTTGATTGATGCTGGAAGTGGACAAGTGCGAACTTATCCTGAAAATTATCCCCGCAACACATTTCTGGAAGATTTGAATTTGGAAGCCAATCTGGAAAAAATGAAAAAAGTCGAGCACATCAACATTTTCGGCAAGCTCGAAAGCGACCAAAGCACCATTTCAAAAATTCGCTTGGTCCAAAGTGAAATTGCTGAAAAATGGGAACATGGAATGCCGGAAAAATTTTATGATGATAACACTGATCAAGGACTCGAATTTTATTACGGTGATGAAACAGTTCCAAAATATAGCGCCGAAAGCATCTCTGCTTACAAAATGATCGAAATTGATTCTTCGCATCAATATCTGCCAACTGCATCTCAGTGTGAAGTTCTTCGTGAACTCACGGGCAAAACAGAGTGTAATTTTGTTGATGATTGGCATATGACAAATGTTCTTTTGTTTAATGTTTTCTCTCCGGTCGACATTCAAATCATTTCTCCGAGCGGGGTGAAATATGGGAAGAATTTTGAGAATGACACGATTTTTGAAAATGAGGATGGTTCATTCTATTCTGGATTTGAAACTGAGAATGAATTTTTGACAATTCCAAATCCGGAAGATGGGGAATATAGAATCATTACAAAGGGAACTGGAGAAGGTGGAGAATTTAGAATTGAAGCTGTGAAAGTTTCACAAGATCCAAATGATGAAACCAAATCAAATGAATCTGTCGAAACCATGACTGGAATTTCAGTTCCAAATGAAATTGAAGAAAAAACAATAGAAATTGTTGGAGAAAAAATTGTTGGCGAAGATGTTGCTGAAGAGGCCAAAGATGAGATTGCACCTGAGGCAAAAATATCATTCAATCCAGCAACTCAAAAACTCGAGATTGTTGGAATCGACAATGTTTCCCAAAATGTTTCAGTTTCCTTGAGCGAGCAAGTGGACAAGAGACAAAAAATCACCCAAACGGCGGTTTTGACAGACTTGGCAGGAAACGCCACAACTCTTGTTTTTGAAAAAAAGAAAGACAAGGATCATCGCATCGAAATTTCCTTGCTTTCCATTTCATACAATGGCGTGACGCAAGAGGTTACAGGTGCATCTTTGACATACAAGTGGCACCTTGATCAAAAAAAAGCATCCTATGCGATGTTTGCATCAAAGATTGGCGTTTCAAGCGAGACACTGGAGTCGCATTTTCGTCCAAAGGAAAACATCACAGTTTTGATGCAAAAACCTCAAGACCTTGACTCAAGCATTCGTGACGATGCAGATTCTCGCCCAATCAAAGAAGAAATCCCTGGCATGACAATCTTCGGTTTTGAAACTAAAAAAGGCCAGGTCAAAATCTCCCGTCAATAGGAAATCTTTGCAAAACTTTAATTATGATGATATTATATCATTATAATTAATAATGCAAATAAAAACAAAAAACATGCATATTTTTATTGATGAATCTGGAATACATAAAAAAGTCGATCATTCTTCATTTGCTCTTGTATATGTGGAAGTTGATGATTTCAAGGAGATTGAGGAAAAGATTTGCCAAATTGAAAAATCCTTGAAAATAGAAAAGTTTCATTGGTCGGAAGTTGCCTGGAAATTCAAGGAAAAATTCATCCAGGAAGTTTTAAAATTGGATTTCAAGGTTAAAATTGCCATAATAAAAAACCCAATAAATCCAGCAAAAGAATTGGAAAGAATTCTTTTGCATATGGCGGTTGAAAAGAGAATTTCTTGTATTTATATTGATGGCAAAAAGCCAAAATGGTATGAGTTTAAGATTAAAAAAGTTCTGCGTGATAAGGGTGTTCCTGCAAAGAAAATAAGAACGGTAAAAGATGATAAGATTGCATGTGTCAGGTTGGCTGATATGATTGCTGGTTTAAGCAGATCACATTTTGACAAGAAAAATGAAAAGAGATTGCAAAAATATTATAAAATGCTTGAAAAGAAGTTGGTTATTTTGATGCAATAAAAACAAAACCGAGACATAAGTCTCGGTCAGGCATTCCGGTAGTTATTGCTAACTTTCCCTCTGGGATTTGTCCCGGGTGCCTCGTTATGGATAAAGCATAGCACAAGGAGCCAGATGGGTCAATAGTTGCTATGCACAGATAAATACGATCCAATTCCGGAAATATTTCAATCAGAACTGGGGCGAAAAAGGTCTAGTCAAAAGCTCTCTTGAATAAAAGACCTGGCAGATCTTTTAAGATGAATTATTAATTAGGGCAACTTTTTCCAAAATGGAAATAGTTCAATCAAAACGGGACGAAAAAGATCAGGCGATTACCCCTATAGCGCAATTGCCGAAATAGGTCTGGAAATGTTGCAATTTTAGGTCCATGATGATAGAATTAATTGGTAAAAATGGTCCTAATCCGGGACATTTTATTGTGTTCAGTCGAATTCTGTACCCCTTTCGCACTAGAAATGTGTCGATACAAATCTGCAACGAGTGGAGCGTTAAGAAATTTTTCCTCTGGAGCGAAGG